>CALROF020000070.1:0-26449 GCA_943369775.1 Reyranella massiliensis 521 | reverse complement strand
GCAAAAGGCTGGAAGTCCTTACTGCAGCGCGCTGACGGCGCGGCGATTGCGGGCCCAGGCGGCTTCGTCGGAGCCGACCGGATCGGGGCGCTCCTTGCCGTAGCTGATGGTCTTGAGGCGCGCGGCCGGAACACCCTGCGCGATCAGGTACTGCCGCGCCGAGTTGGCGCGCCGCTCGCCGAGGGCCAGGTTATACTCGCGCGTGCCGCGCTCGTCGCAATGACCTTCGATGGTGACCTGATAGTTCGAGTACTTCTTCAGCCACTCGGCCTGGCGGTTGAGTGTCTGCCGACCCTCTTCGTTGACGTTCGACATGTCGGTATCGAAGAACACGCGATCGCCGACATTCTGGCGGAAGTCGCCGACCGAACCCGGAGCTACGGATGTGGTCGCGGCTGACGCCTGCTGGTCGTTGCTGTTGCTGCTGCAGGCCGCGATGACAACCATCGCTGCCATGGCCATCCAAGCCTTGATCATGCGCATATTTCGATCCACTCCCTGACAAAATCGACCCGGGCGCCAGGTACGCTCGGGTCGACAAAAAAGATCATATATTTCGCTATTGCGGAATCAAGGGCGACCACGCCGGATCCGAGGCATCGGTCGGCGTCGGCACCTGGCGTTCAAAGCGGCCCGTGATGTCGACCTGGTGGATCGTCACCGCCCCCGCCCTGCCGCTGCCGCTCGGCTGTCCGCGGAAGAACATGAGTACACGACCGTTCGGCGCCCAGGTCGGACCTTCGACGAGGAACCCGCTGGCCAGCATGCGCTCGCCGCTGCCGTCGGGCCGCATCACGCCGATGCCGAAGCCGCCGGACGAGATCTTGGTGAAGGCGATGAAGTCGCCGCGCGGCGACCACACCGGCGTGGCGTAGCGGCCTTCGCCGAAGCTGATGCGCCGTTCACCGCCGCCGCCCGCACTCATGACGTAGAGCTGCTGTGCGCCGCCTCGGTCGGAGTTGAAGACAATCTGCGTGCCGTCGTTGGAGAAGCACGGCGAGGTGTCGATGGCCGGTGTGTTGGTCAGTCGCCGGAGCTGCCGGCCGCGCACGTCCATCTCGTAGAGGTCACTGTTGCCGTCGGCCGAGATGCTCATTACGACCTTGGTGCCGTCGGGCGAGAAGCGCGGCGCGAAGCTCATGCCGGGGAAGTTGCCCAGAAGCTCGCGGCGGCCCGAATCGACGTTCTGCAGATAGACGCGCGGCGGCGTGTTGTTCTCGCCGTACGCCATGTAGACGATTTCCTGCAGGGTCGGCGAGAAGCGCGGCGTCAGCGCGATGGTGCGGCCATCGGTGATGTAGCGGTTGTTCGCGCCGTCCTGGTCCATGATGGCGATGCGCTTGGTGCGGTTGTTGCCCGGACCGGATTCGGAGACATAGGCCACGCGCGTGTCGAAGTAGCCCTCCTCGCCCGTGACGCGCTTGTAGATCGCGTCGGCGATGATGTGAGCGAGACGCCGCCAGTTGTTCGGCTGGCTGGTGAAGGAAAGACCGGTCGCCTGCTGGCCGACGACGACATCCCACAGGCGGAAGTCGACCTTGATGTTGCCGCCGGACTGCGCGACCTGTCCGACCACGAGGCCGGCGGCGCCGATCTGGCGCCAGCTCGGAAACTGCGGCGGCGACGTGGCGTCGACATTCTGCTGAATGTAGGAGCCCGGCGGGATCACGCGGAACAGGCCGGAGTTCTGAAGGTCGTTGCGGATGACGCCCGCCATCTGTGCGCCGACCGAATCACCCTTGAAATCAACGATCGCAATCGGCACCGGCTCGAAAGAGGGCCGCGTCATGTCGATCGTGAGCTGCGCGCGCGCCGGCATCGCAGCTCCGGCTGCAAGTGCAACACCACCCATCATGGTCAATCGTCGGGGAAGCTTCATATCGAACCTCGTCTTCTTGGGGCGTGGTTTGTATAGCGTGAGGGGATCTAATAGTCGCGCGGATCGAAGTTGAAAGTAATCGTCTTCCAGCTCGAGAATTTTTCTGGTGACAACGGCCAGGGCTGGCACCGTGGATTCATGATCGCGCGATGCGCGGCGTCCGCAGCGGCGCGGAATACCGCATCGCTTTGATAGCGCCCGGTGTCGCGGACGGCGGCCTGCACCGGCGTGCCATTCTGATTCATGTCGACGACCAGCGTTATGATCATCCCCTGATCACGCGCGCCGCCCTGCGTGTTCCAGCACGGCCTGATCTTCTGGCGAACACCTTCGATCTCGCTCGCCGTGACAACGGCGGCGAGATTCGGTGCGGCTGGTGCCTGGCGCGTTATCTGCTGCACAGGCTTGGGCTGTTGCTCGGGTGTTTGCACCTTCTGGTTCGACTGCTTGTTCTTCAGGATGTCATCAAGAAGTGCATCAACGCGGTCCGGCTTCGGAGGTTGCGGCTTGGGCGGCGGCGGCTTCGGCGGCTCAGGCTTCTTCACCTCGGCAGGCTTCGGCGGCTCGGGCGGCTTCTTCTCCTCGACCTTGGGCGGCTCCGGCTCCTTCGGCTTCATCGCCACGAGATCCTCGGCTGGCTTAGCGGCCTCGGTCTTCGGCTTCTCCTCAGGCTTTGGTGGCTGCGGCTTGGCCTCCGCGGGCTCGGGCTTGGGCATCGGCGGCGCCGGCGGCGGATCGGCCGTCTTGGGTGGCGGCGCCTTGGTTGTTTCCTGGGCGATCGGCGCGTCCTTGGGCTGCGGCGGCGGATTGCCCACCGTCGGCGCCGCAGCCTTCTTGTCGATCGCCTCGAACTCGACCATCACAGGCTCGGGCTCCATCAGCGGCGGCTTGCTGAAGAAGTCGAGATTGAGGACCGCCGCCCCCAGCACGAAGACGTGCACCATCGCCGACACGATGGCCGGTGTGCGCATCTCCAGACTGGCGGGGTGACGGTCGAACATCCTGCGCTGCGTCTCCCTCGATTAACGCCGCGGCGTCGGTGCGGGCGTCGGCGCCGGTGCCGGTTGTCCGCGCGGTGCGGCGGGCGCCGGCTGCTGGGCGGGGGCCGGGCTGACCGTTCCCATGCCTTTGCCGAGCGCCTGTGCCTGCTCGCCGAGCAGGCCGAGCTGGCGGAAGCCGCTTTCGATCACCACGCCCATCACTTCCATCATCTTGCCGTAGTCGACGGCCTTGTCGCCGCGCATGAACACGCGCTGGTCGGGCTTCTCCTCGTGCACCGCCTTGAGCTTGGCGCCGAGTTCGGCGATGTCGTACTTCGTCTCGCCGAGGAAGACCTCACCCTGCGAATTCACCGAGACGACCAGAGGCTCGTCCTTGCCGCCGACCTGCTGGGCGCTGGTCTTGGGCAGATCGACCGGCACGCCGACCTGCAACAGGGGCGCGGTGATCATGAAGATGATCAGCAACACCAGCATGACGTCGACCAGCGGCGTCACGTTGATGTCGGCAATCGGTGTGTAGCTCCGTCGCCGGAACTTGCCGCCGGACGATCCTGCGCCGGGCGCCGGGATGATGCCTGCCATCAGACCTGTTCCTCGAGCTGACGCGACAGGATGGTGATGAATTCACCAGCGAAGGCTTCGAGCTGCTGGGCGTAGCGCGAGACCTGACCCGACAGGATGTTGTAGGCGCCAGCCGCCGGAATGGCGGCGACCAGACCGATGGCGGTGGCGAACAGCGCCTCGGAGATGCCGGGCGCCACGACCGCGAGCGAGGTGTTCTTCGACTGGGCGATATGGCTGAAGCTGTTCATGATGCCCCACACCGTGCCGAACAGACCGACGAAGGTGGCGTTGGCACCGACCGTCGCCAGGAAGCCCAGCCGCTTTTCGATCGCCTCCATCTCGCGCTGGATGGTGACGCTCATCACCTGTTCGATGCGCTGGCGGAGTGCCGCACGCGCCGTGGCGCTCGCAGCCAGGCCCTTGGAGACCGAACGACGCCATTCGCGCATCGCTGCCGAGAAGATGCTCGACATGGGATCGTCCGGCTTGCCGCCGACGCGATCGTAGAGATCCTCCAGCGACACGCCCGACCAGAACGTATCCTCGAAAGCCTGGGCACTGCGCTTCAGCGAGCGCAACCGCAGCACTTTCTCGAAGATGATCGCCCACGACCAGAATGAGGCCAGCAGGAGCAGGATCATGATCGCCTTGACGACCCAGTCGGCCTGCATGAACAGGCCGTACACGGACATGTCGATCGACCCTGTGCCGCCGCCGAGGGGGGCACCGGCGACCTGCGCAAACGCGTCCATTTTAGTTTCTCCGTTTATCCAAGGGTTATATCCGAATATGGCGCGAGCGGGGCGAGCCGTCGGGCTCCCCGCTCACAGCGACCTGGGCCAAGGCAGTCCGCACGTGCGGCGGCAATCGGACCGGCCGACCGCCATCGCCCATGCAGGCAACGACAAGTTCGGCGCGGACCAGGGTTTCTTCACCGCGGCGTGCGTGCTGGATCATGTCCAGCGAAGCGCCACGCAATTCGCCGCAGCTCGTGACGATCTCGATCGTATCGTCTAGCCGGGCGGGCTTCAGGTAGTCGATGGCACAACGACGCACGACCCAATTGATTCCGCGCTCATCGCGCAACGCCGAATGCTCCTGGCCGAGCAACCGCAGCAGCTCGGTGCGGCCGCGTTCGAGGAAGCGCAGCCAGTTGGCGTAGTACACGATGCCCGCAGCATCGGTGTCTTCGTAGTAGACGCGCAGCGGCAGCACATGGACGCCGCCCTCTATGTTGCCGGAGGTTGGAAGCATCATCCCTCCTCCTCCGGCGTACCCGTCAGGAGGTCGAACTGCTGCTTCTGCGACTTAGGGACAGCGATGCCGAGATGGCGGTATCCTGCTTCCGAGAGCACGCGGCCGCGAGGCGTACGCATCAGCAGGCCGAGCTGCATCAGATAGGGCTCGATCACGTCTTCGATGACGTCGCGTTGCTCGGCAAGCGCCGCCGCCAGGGTCTCTGCACCGACCGGCCCACCGCCGTAATTCTCGGCGATGCAGGCAAGGTAGCGGCGGTCCATGGTATCGAGGCCGCGGCCGTCGACTTCCAGCCGCGTCAGCGCCGCGTCGGCCACCTTGGCGTCGACCGTGGCGTTGCCGCCGACCGACGCGAAGTCGCGCACGCGACGCAGCAGGCGGTTGGCGACGCGCGGCGTGCCACGCGAACGCTTGGCGATCTCGGCCCCGCCATCCTTGGCCATCTGCATCTTGAGCACGCGCGCGGCGCGCTGGACGATCGTCTCCAGTTCGGCCGGTTCGTAGAAGATCATGCGCAGCGGAATGCCGAACCGTTCGCGCAGCGGTCGTGTCATCAGGCCCGAGCGCGTGGTGGCGCCGACCAGGGTGAAGGGCGGCAGCTCGATGCGCACGGAGCGCGCCGCCGGCCCCTCGCCGATCATCAGGTCGAGCTGGAAATCCTCCATCGCCGGATAGAGGACCTCTTCGATTGCAGGATTGAGACGGTGGATCTCGTCGATGAAGAGCACATCGTGCGGCTGCAGGTTGGTGAGCTGGGCCGCGAGGTCGCCGGCCTTCTGGATGACCGGCCCCGACGTCGCGCGGAAACCCACGCCCATCTCGCGCGCCACGATTTGCGCCATCGTCGTCTTGCCGAGCCCCGGCGGGCCGTGCAGCAGGACATGATCCAGCGCCTCGCCGCGAGACTTGGCCGCCGCGATGAAGATCTTGAGGTTCTCGCGAACCTGCTTCTGGCCGATGAAATCGTCGAGCGTCTGCGGCCGCAGTGCCAGCTCGGCCGCATCTTCCTCGGCGCGCTTGGGGGCGACCAACCGTTCCGGTGTGGCGTTCATCGCGCAAGCTCCTGCAGGCCGGCGCGGATCACAGCGTCGAGCTTCGCTTCAGCCCCAAGTCGCTGGGTCACGCGCGCCACGGCGCCGAAGGCCTCGACCCGCTTGTAGCCAAGATTGACCAGCGCCGAGACGGCGTCTTCGTTGATCGAGCCGCCTGTTGCCACAGGGCTGTTGGCGTTGGCCGGCGTTGCCGCGGCAGGCGCCACGCCGAAGGCGGCGGCCTTGTCCTTCAACTCCGTCGCGAGGCGTGCGGCGAGCTTTGGTCCCACGCCCGCCGGCCGGCTGAGCGTTGCGCGATCCTGGGCGGCAATCGCCCGCGCGATTTCGTCGGGCGCCAAAGTCGAGAGGATCGATAGCGCCACCCTGGCGCCGACGCCCTGCACCGTCGTCAGGATGCGGAACCAGTCGCGCTCCGCCGTTTCAAGGAAGCCATAGAGCGCGATCGCGTCCTCGCGCACGATGGTTTCGACCAGCATCGTCGCGGGCCCGCCGACGGCAAGATCGCGCAGCGTGCGGGCCGAAGCGGAGACGAGATAGCCAACGCCTCCGACATCGATGACGGCGCTGTCGGTGTCGACCGAGTCGACCTGGCCCTTCAACTTGGCGATCACTGCGCAGCCTCGATGCGTCGCTCTGCTAGTTGGCGATGGGCACGGTGATGGGCGTGGCAGATCGCGACGGCAAGCGCGTCGGCGGCGTCGGCACTGGCCTCGACGCCCGGCAGCAGGCGGCCCACCATCATGGCGATCTGGCGCTTGTCGGCGTGGCCTGCACCCACCACCGACTTCTTCACGAGGTTCGCCGCATATTCGTACACCGGCAGGCCTGCCCGCGCCGGCGCCAGCAGCACCACACCGCGCGCCTGACCGAGCTTCAAGGTCGAACCCGGATTGACGTTCACGAAGGTCTCCTCGACCGCAGCCTCGACCGGCCGCTGCGCCTCGACGACGGCAACAATGCCGCCGAACAGTTCGTTCAGCCGCTCCGCCAGGCTACCCGTCGTCGCCACCTTGATGACGCCATGGGCCACATGGCGCAGCCTATTGCCCTCGACGTCGATCACCCCCCAGCCGGTCAGCCGCAGCCCTGGATCGAAGCCGATCAGTCTCATCCCGCCCGGCTCAGGCCGCGAACTTGGCCAGAGCGTCGTCCGACACCTCGAAATTGGCGTAGACGTTCTGGACGTCGTCGTTGTCTTCCAGTGCCGCGATCAGATCGAGAAGGGTCTGTACCGTGTCGCCCTCGACGGGTGCGCCCGTCTTGGGCCGCCATGTCAGCTTGGCAACCGTCGGCTGGCCGAGCGACTTCTCCAGCGCCTCGCGCACCGAATTGAAACTCTCCTGGGCGCAATAGATCTCGTGGACCGCTCCCTCGCCCTCGCCGCTCACCACGTCGTCGGCGCCGGCGTCGATCGCCTTCTCCAGCACCTCGTCGGCAGAGCCGACCGACAGCGGGAAACGGAACTCGCCCAGCCGGTCGAACATGAAGGAGACGCTGTTGGACTCCCCAAGATTGCCGCCGTGCTTGGAGAACATCGACCGGACTTCGCCGGCCGTGCGGTTGCGATTGTTCGTCAGCGCCTCGACGATCAACGCGACGCCCGCCGGGCCGTAGCCCTCGTAGCGGACCTCGTCGTAGTTCGCGTCAGTGTCCGAACCCGAACCACGCTTGATCGCCCGGTCGATCGTATCGCGCGTCATGTTGGCTTCGCGCGCCGCGATCATCGCCGCGCGCAGTCGCGGATTGGACGCCGGATCGGCCGCGCCCAGACGGGCGGCGGTCGTGATCTCTCGGATCAGCTTGGTAAAGATCTTTGCCCGCACGGCGTCCTGACGACCCTTGCGGTGCATGATGTTCTTGAATTGGGAATGGCCAGCCATCGCCCGACAACCAGATTAAGTGACAGTGAAGGCCCGGCTATACCACTTCTCGTGGGTTTTGGCAGGCTCGGGACGGCTTTAGAGGGCTTCCGGGCAAAAAAAGGCGGGGGCCGAAGCCCCCGCTAAAAAACGTCGGAACCTAGATTCCGACGCCCCCTCTAACCTTGAAGACAGTTCGCCGTACTGGCGAAAAACCGTTTAACATCAAAAGGATGCCGGTTTTTCCCCAGGCCGTCAATGACCGTCTTCAAGACACTTCTAATAGCTATATGCGACATCCGTGAGATACAAGATGCTGCAGGCTACATGGTGGGAGCTAGCCGCCCTCCCAGCCGTATCGGCCGGATGGATTTGGCCCGCCCGGTCCGGTCGTCTGTTTCGACAACCGCCGCGCACAAAGTGCCCTCACCCTCTGCCGGCGCCAGCCGTTCGCCCGGCATTTTCCGGATGAATCGCTGGATGGCGATCTCCTTCTTCATGCCGATGACGCTGTCGTAGTCGCCGCACATGCCGACGTCGGTCTGGTAGGCCGTACCGCCAGGCAGTACCCAGCCGTCGGCCGTCGGGACGTGGCTGTGGCTGCCCAGCACGGCCGAGGCGCGTCCGTCACAATAGTGACCGATCGACTGCTTTTCGCTGGTCGCCTCGCCATGGACGTCGATCAGGATGAACTGCGCGGTGTTACCCAGCGAGTATTTGGAGAGTTCCGCTTCGACGGCGCGGAACGGATCGTCCAGCGCATCCATGAACAGCCGGCACATCACGTTCACGACGACGATCTTCTGGCCGCGCTGTGTCTGGAACAGGTTGGCGCCCCAGCCCGGCGTGCCGGGCGGGAAGTTGATCGGCCGCAATAGGCGCTTGTCCTGGGCGATATAGGGAATGATCTCGCGCTGGTCCCACGCGTGATTACCGGTGGTAATGCAGTCAACGCCAACTTCGTGCATCTCGGCGCAGATCTTGGCGGTAATGCCAAAGCCCGCCGCCGCGTTCTCGCCATTGACGACGACAAAATCGAGGCCCAGTTCGCGCCGCAGCCGCGGTACTTCCTTGATGACGATATCCCGGCCGGCCCGCCCGACGACATCGCCGCAAAACATGACTTTCATGGTTTAGACAAACGCCGAAGCGCGCCGGTCGGTCAACAGCCAATCGAGTCGCTGGTCGTCCGGCCCGTGCGGCACTTCCGGCACGAGCTGGCCGTCGAAGCCGACACCGATGGCCGTGACCGGCCGCTTCTGGCGCAGCTCCTCGATCGTGCGGTCGTAGAAGCCGCCGCCATAGCCCAGGCGCCAGCCATCGCGATCGCAGGCGAGCAGCGGCACCAGGAGGGCATCAGGCTCGACAACCTCGCACTGGGCCGACGGCTGGAGCGTACCGAACACGCCTGCTTCGAGCACATCGCCTGGTCGCCAGACGCGAAACAGCAGGCGTTGCGCCCGTCCCTGCACGACCGGCAGCGCGATCGTGCAGCCGTCGCTGTGCAGTTCGGTCATTAGCGGCTTGATGTCGATTTCGTCCTTGATCGGCCAGAAGCCTGAAACAATCGACGGTATCTCGAAGGGCTTCTCGGCGCGTAGCGTCGCGATCAACCCCTGCGCGGCAGCATGGCGTGCTTCGTCGCCGAGGCCGCGCCGCCACACGAGCATGGCCGAGCGCAAAGTCCGCTTGGCGTCGTTCAAGGGCATGCGATGGAGGAAAGCAAGGTGGGGCGGCTCCACGATGGGCCGTGGCACGTAGAACCACCAAGGCCTGCAAAGCAGGTGGGCGTCGTGTGGCCAAGACCAAGGTCAAGGCCAGGAACAACTCCCAGGAGTTCTTATTGGCCCCGGGGTTTTAAGCGAGCCACGCACCGCGCAGAATTCCGCCCCACCTTCAATCTAGGCACTCGGGGCGGCTGCCGCAATGCGCACACCTCGATACAGGTCTGTTCTAGGCCGCGCCGCTGACTTTCCTTTGCATCTTGTCGACGCGCGCGGTGATCAGATCCTCAAGCGCGGTAGCAAGCGTTTCGGCGCTGTCGGTCGCCGTGGCGCGCGCGCTTTCGGCGGCCTTGGCAATGCCGCGCGCTTCGCGGCTCTCGTCGGCGAGCATCAGTGCCGCAAACACCAGCAGCTTCACCTCGGGCGCGCCGGGCGGAAGCTGCAAGCGAAGCTCGCTCACCTTCTCGTCGACATACGCGGCCAGCTCCTGGACGCGCGCTTCCTCGCCTTCACCACAGGCGAGCTCATAGGTACGACTGGCGATCTGGATCGAAACCTGCGGCATTTTCCGCGTCTCCTGTTTTTGCGCCGTATTCGGCGTCTGAGGGGACGCGTACTTTGCCACGTCGCGTTCGGCGACGCACCCCCGCACCTGGGGTTAATCAGGGGATGGTTACTGCTGGTCGACCGCGAGCAGCGAGCGGATGTATTCCATCGCGCGTTCGAGGCGGCCTTCGACTTCGATGGCAACCCTTCTCAATTCGTCGTGCTGACGCTCGAGCTTGTCCAGGCGCTGTGCAAGTTCGTCGGCGCGCACGCGCTCGACGCGCAGCCGCTCGTCGACCATCGACTCGAGCCTGCTCAACGCGTCGTCGACACGGTCCTTTGCGCTGGCTGTCCTGGACATCTCTCTCCCGCCAGCGGCTGGCAGTGATTCGCCCGGCTGCATCTGCTCCATCGCCGAAGGATAAGTGGTGCGCCTGTTAGCGGTCAACATCTTGCCCCGATTGCGCGGTGTCTCCCGCAATATCTTGGTTTCGCTGCCGGTTTTGCGCATTGACGCGCCATGGGGTGGTCGGCATGTTGCGCGCCATTCGAAAAGGCTTACGTAATAAGGACAAAATGACCGAACAGACCGCCGCCTCGCGCGACATGGCGAACGCCATCAGGGCCCTGTCCATGGACGCTGTGCAGCAGGCCGACTCCGGGCATCCCGGCATGCCGATGGGCATGGCCGATGTTGCAACGGTGCTGTTCACCAAGTTCCTGAAGTTCGATGCGTCGGAGCCCAACTGGCCCGATCGCGATCGCTTCATCCTCTCGGCCGGGCACGGCTCGATGCTGCTCTACTCGCTGCTGCATCTCACCGGCTATGCCGACATGACGCTCGACGAGCTGAAGAAGTTTCGCCAGCTCGGCAGCCGCACCGCCGGTCATCCGGAGTACGGCCATGCCAGCGGCATCGAGACGACCACGGGTCCGCTCGGCCAGGGTCTCGGCAACTCGGTGGGCTTCGCCCTCGCCGAGCGGCTGCTCGAAGCGCGCTTCGGCCGCGACCTCGTCGATCATTTTACATACGTGATCGCTGGCGACGGCTGCCTGATGGAAGGCATCGGCCAGGAAGCAATCACGCTGGCCGGCCATCTCGGCCTCGGCCGCCTGATCGTGCTGTTCGACGACAACGGCATCTCGATCGACGGTCCAACCTCCCTCTCGACCTCGGAAGATCACAAGAAGCGCTTCGCCGCCGCCGGCTGGCATGTGCTCTCGGTCGATGGTCATGACGCCGAGGCCGTCACCCGCGCCATTCGCAAAGCGCGCAACGTCACCGACAAGCCCTCGCTGATCGCCTGCAAGACGATGATCGGCTATGGCGCGCCGACCAAGGCCGGCACCGCCGCCACGCACGGCTCGCCGCTCGGCAAGGACGAGATCGCCGGCGCCCGCGAGAAGCTGGGCTGGAGCCACGCGCCGTTCGACATTCCGGAGGCGGTGTTCAGCGCCTGGCGCAAGGTCGGCGCACGCGGCAAGACGGCCCGTCGCAAGTGGACCAAGCGTCATGCCGACATGCCGGCCGAGGATCGCGCCGAGTTCGATCGCCGCATGAAGGGCGACATCCCCCCCGCCGTCGACGAGGCGATTGCCGCCTTCAAGACCAAGATCGCCACCGACAAGCCCTCCTGGGCCACGCGCAAGTCGAGCCAGGAAGTACTCGAGGTCATCAACCCGGTGCTGCCCGACACGATCGGCGGCTCGGCCGACCTCACCGGCTCGAACAACACCAAGACCGCGACGCTCAAGCCTGCGACCAAGGCCGATCCGGCCGGCCGCTACGTCTATTACGGCATTCGCGAGCATGCGATGGCCGCGGCCATGAACGGCATGGCGCTGCATGGCGGCGTCATCCCCTACGGTGGCACCTTCATGGTGTTCACGGATTACTGCCGCCCGTCGATCCGCCTCTCAGCGCTGATGGGTATCCGCGTCATCTATGTGATGACCCACGATTCGATCGGCCTCGGCGAAGACGGCCCGACGCACCAGCCGGTCGAGCATCTGGCCGCCCTGCGCGCCATTCCCAACCTGAACGTGATGCGCCCGGCCGACGCCATCGAGACGGCGGAGTGCTGGCAGATCGCGCTCGAAGCCAAGACGACGCCCAGCATCATCGCGCTGACCCGGCAGAACCTGCCGACAGTGCGCGATGCCGGCGACGACAATCGCTCCGCGCGCGGCGCCTACATCCTGGCCGGCGACGCTTCGGCGCCGATCCGGCTGATCGCGTCGGGCTCGGAAGTACAGCTCGCCCTCGGCGCGCGCGACCTGCTGGCCACGGAAGGCCTGGCGGCGGCTGTCGTCTCGATGCCGTCCTGGGAACTGTTCGAGGCCCAGGACGATACATATCGCAGGGAGGTCATGGGCGGCGATCAGACGATACGCGTCGCCTGCGAGGCAGCAGCCGGCTTCGGCTGGGAACGCTGGCTCGGCACCAGGGGGGCTTTCGTCGGCATGAAGGGCTTTGGCGCATCGGCCAAGGCCTCCGATCTCTACAAGCATTTCGGCATTACTGCCGAGGCGATCGCCGCGGCAGCGCGGCGGCTGACACAATAACGGAGGGACCAATGGCTGTTCGGGTTGCAATCAACGGCTTCGGCCGCATCGGCCGTAATGTGATGCGCGCCATCATCGAATCGGGTCGCAAGGACATCGAGGTCGTCGCCATCAACGATCTCGGCCCGGTCGAGACCAACGCCCACCTCTTCCGCTTCGACTCCGTGCACGGCCGCTTCAACGGCGAAGTGAAGGTCGACGGCGACACGATCGACGTCGGCCGCGGCAAGATGAAGGTCACGGCCGAGCGCGATCCGTCGAAGCTCCCGCACAAGGCGCTGGGCGTCGACATTGCACTCGAATGCACCGGCTTCTTCACCTCGAAGAAGGCGGCTTCGGCCCATGTCGAGGCCGGCGCCAAGCGCGTGCTGGTCTCGGCCCCGGCCGACGGTGCCGATCTCACGGTGGTCTATGGCGTGAACCACGACAAGCTCACCAAGGACCACATCATCGTCTCCAACGCCTCGTGCACCACCAACTGCCTGGCGCCGGTGGCCAAGGTGCTGAACGACGCGGTCGGCATCGACCATGGCTTCATGACGACGATCCATGCCTATACCGGCGACCAGCCGACGCTCGACACGATGCACAAGGATCTCTATCGCGGCCGCGCGGCGGCGCTGTCGATGATCCCGACCTCGACGGGTGCGGCAAAGGCCGTCGGCCTCGTGCTGCCTGAGTTGAACGGCAAGCTCGACGGCGTGTCGATCCGCGTGCCGACGCCCAACGTCTCGGTCATCGACTTCAAGTTCGTCGCCAAGCGCAAGACGGACAAGGAAGAGATCAACAAGGCCGTGAAGCTCGCAGCCGCCAACCAGCTCAAGGGCATCCTAGGCTGGACCGACTCGCCCAACGTCTCGATCGACTTCAACCACGATCCGCACTCCTCGACCTTCCACATGGACCAGACCAAGGTCATGGAAGGCACGCTGGTGCGCGTGATGAGCTGGTACGACAACGAATGGGGCTTCTCGAACCGTATGGCCGACACTGCCGTCGCCATGGGCAAGCTCTAGCCTCTCGGACATCCGGCCTTCGGGCCGAAGCGATCAAGACCGCGGGCCCAAAACCCGCGGTCTTATTTTTTGGGCACGCGCCGGAACGCCTCTTCCAGAGTCGGCGGGCTCGCCGGCGGCTCCCAGGCAACCTGCATCTCCACCAGCCCCATCAGATGGTCGAGCATCAGCTTGCCCGCTTTGCGACCATCGCGCGCCAGGATCGCCTTCACGATGTCACCGTGATCGTGCGGGCCGGCACAATTGTGGAAGCTCTGCGGGGCCGACAATGAGAAATGCATGGTCGCGCGGTTCAGCACACCTCGCAGCATCTTCATGAGCTGTTCGTTGTGGCAAAGCTCCGCCAACAATACGTGAAACTCGCCTGCCAGGTCGAATAGCCGGCCACGATCGTCGTTGCGGATGGCGAACTTCTCTTCGCCGATATGCACCTTCAGGCGTCGCACGGCCTCGGCCCCGTGCTCGGTAGCGAGCCGACGCACGATGGCGCCTTCCAGCATCGCGCGCACATCGTAGATCTCCCGCACCTCCTCGTTCGACAACATCGGCACGAAGGTTCCGCGATTGGGCACCGCCTCCAGCCAACCCTCGTGGACCAATCGGTGCAGTGCCTTACGCACGCGCTCGCGGCTGACCTTGAGGACGCGCCCCAGAGCCGCTTCGCGCAACTTGGTTCCGGGCTGCAAGCGCCCCATCAGCAAGGCCTGGCGAATTGCCTCGTAGACAGCACGATCGGCGGCGACGTCACCCTTGCGGCGTCGCATCGAGGAGCGGTTTGCTTTAGTTCGAGCTTTCATAATGTGCACATTATGCCAAAATTTGTGCACAAACTGGGCCATCACAAAGTCGAATCTACTTTCACTTCAAGTGAACCGGCGTTTATCATCCTGGCACGCACATTGCCTCGTGCCTTGGGAGGGAGTGCCGACATGAAGTCGACGAGCCAGAACACAACAGCCGCATCGTTGAGCCAACCGGCGGCGCGGACACTCGATGTCGAACAGCTGAGCGTGCGCTATGGCACGTCGTTGGCGGTCGACGGCGTCAGCCTGGCCATCGAGCCCGGCGAGGTCGTGGCTCTGCTGGGTCCGTCGGGTTGCGGCAAGACCACTTTGCTGCGCGTCATCGCGGGCTTCGTGCGCCAGGCGGCTGGCCGCGTGCGCGTCGACGGCACGCCAATCGACCATCTGCCCGCCAACCGGCGCAACATCGGCATTGTCTTCCAGAACTACGCGCTCTTTCCGCACATGACGGTGGCGGAGAACGTGGCCTACGGCCTGCGCGCCCGTGGCGTCGCGAACGCGGAGATCCAGGCCCGGATCGGGCGCTTCCTCGACATCGTTCAGCTTGGCGGTTTCCGCGAGCGCCTGCCGCGCCAGCTCTCGGGTGGCCAGCAGCAGCGCGTGGCGCTGGCCCGCGCCCTCGCCGTCGAACCTTCTATTCTTCTGCTCGACGAACCCTTTGCGGCGCTCGACCGCAACCTGCGCCTCGACATGCAGATCGAGGTCAAGCGCCTGCAGCGCACGCTTGGTCTCACGACCATCCTGGTGACGCACGACCAGGACGAAGCCATGAGCGTGGCCGACCGCATCGCGGTCATGAACAAGGGCAAGGTCGAGCAGTTCGACACGCCCGTCGCGATCTACGACCGGCCGCAGACGCTGTTCGTCAATGGCTTCATCGGCACGACCAATCTCCTGAACGGCAAGGTCGCGGCGGTCGACGGCAGCACGGCGAAGGTAACGCTCGATGCCGGTGCGACCGTGACGCTGCCCACGCGCCCCGACATCCAGGCCGGCGCTCCCGTGCTCCTGTCGGTGCGGCCTGAACAACTGACGCTTTCCTCGACGCCGAGCCCCAGCGCCTGGCGCGTCGAGCCCGGCCTCAGCCTGCCGCTCGGTGCCCAGCTCGTTCACGAAGCCCGCACCGCCGACGGCGCCACTATCAAGATCGTCGAGCCGCGCCGCGCCGCGCCGGTCGAAGCCGGTCGCGTCTACTGCACACTCGCATCCGACGCCCACCCTTCTTTGTTCCCGCGTTCCACCTCATGACGACGGAGTGATGTCCATGTTCAGTCGCAGAAGCTTGCTCGCCGGCGCCACCGCGCTCGGCGGTGCCTCCCTCCTTCCCACCATCGCCCACGCCAAGGGCAGCGTCGCTTCGGCGATCTATCCCGGCACCTGGGAGGACGCCTATCGCGCCATCGTGGCGCCAGCGTTGAAGAAGAAGGACGCGGTCGACCTCGAACTGCAGCCGCTGTTCGCCGTCGACCAGATCGCCAAGGCCCGAGCCGCACGCGGCGCGCCGCCGTTCGATACCTTCGTGCTCGATCCCGGTCCGCGCATCACCGCGATCGAAGGTGGCCTGTTCGACAAGTTCGACGGCAAGAAGATCAGCAACGCCTCGAAGCTGCCGGCCGGCACGATTGACGACTGGGGCATCGCCGTGAGCGCCCAGGTCGTCGGCATTGCCTACAATCCCAAGAAGGTGCCGGCGCCCAAGGGCTGGAAGGATCTGTTCGCCGAACCCTGGGTCTCGAAGCTCGGCCTCACCGGCTTCCAGACCACCTTCGGCACCGTGTCGCTGATCGAGATCGCCAAGATCTTCGGCGGCTCGGAGACCAACATCGAGCCCGCCCTGGTCGAACTGAAAAAGGTCCTGTCCAAGGTGGCGGCTGTCGGCCAGCCGGCGGCAATGCCGAGCCTTTTCCAGCAAGGCCAGTGCGACGTGATGTATACCAACACGCAGACCGTCGCGACGCTCAAGGGCCGCGGCGTCGACATCGAGTTCGTGAAGCCTGAGACCGGCGCCATCACCTTCTTCACGACGCTGCATATCGCCAAGGGATCGACCGAGGTCGCCAACGCCTACAAGTACATCGACGTCGCGCTGAACAAGGACGTGCAGGAGGCGCTTACCAAGCCGCCCTACAACCTGGTCCCGGTGAACAAGGATGTCCCGCTTCCCGCTGACCTGCCGATGAAGAGCCTCGACGAGATGGCGACCTACGTCCAGCACGACTGGGCGAAGATCAATCCGCTTCGCGCCAGCTGGATTGAGAAGTTCAACAAGGAAATGGCGAAGTGACCAAGGCCGCAGAGTGGCAGCTCGCGCTGCCACTCGCGCTCTGCTTCGTCTCGCTGTTCCTGGCGCCGCTCCTGCTGCTGATCGGCGTCAGCTTCTTCGACGACGACAAGATCACGCAGCCGGGCTTCGGCCAGTGGGTCAAGTTCTTCGGCGATCCCTTCAGCTACAAGGTGATCGCCGACACGCTGCTGCTCGGCGTGAAGACCGTCTGCGCTACCGTCCTGCTCGGCTATCCGCTGGCGCTGATCTATCTCGACGCGCCGCCGCGCCTGCAGAAGGTGCTGATCTTCATCATAGTCATGCCGCTCCTGCTGTCCGTCGTGGTCCGCACCTTCGCCTGGATCGTGATGCTGGGCCGCGATGGGGTAATAAACCAGCTCTTGCTCAGCCTCGGCATCATCTCCGAGCCGTTGAGGCTCCTGCAGACCGAACTTGGCCTCGTGATCTCGCTCACCCAGATCGAGATGCCGTTGATGCTCCTTCCGCTGATCAGCGTCATGTCGCGGCTCGATCCGAACCTGCGCGACGCGTCGGCAGCACTCGGCGCCTCGCGCTGGCGCACGCTCTTTACGGTGATCGTGCCGCTCAGCATGCCGGGCCTGGTCGCGGGCTGCCTGCTGGTGTTCGCCAGTTCGACGACGGCGTTCATATCGCAGACCGTGATCGGTGGCGTACGGCTGATCTACCTGCCCCTGCTCATCTGGCAGCAGTCGCTGGTCGTCTTCAACTGGCCCTTTGCGGCCGTGGCCTCGATTGCCCTGCTGGTCTCCGTGCTCACGGTGGTGAGTGCGCTTTCCTGGCTCGGCCGGCGCTCCAGCGGCCATCTCCAAGGATAGACACCATGGGCAGGCAACGCTCCCTCGCCGACCTTTCCTACACCCTGGTGATCGGCACGCTCGCCCTGCTGGCGCTGCTGATCATCGTGGTGCCGGTGGTGATCGTGCTCACCACCTCGTTCACCGAGGGGCGCTCGCTGAAGTTCCCGCCGACCGGCTTCTCGCTGCAATGGTACGCGGAGCTGTTCGATCCCGTGAAGTCGCGGCAGATCCATCGCGCCGTCTACAATTCGCTGGAAGTGGCGGCATGGTCGACCGTGTTCGGCGTGCTGCTGGGCAGCATGGCGGCCCTCGGGCTGGCGCGCAGCCGTCACAAGCTCGCCCGGGTCGGCGATAGCTTCTTCATGTCGCCCCTCGTGTTGCCCGGCCTCACCTTCGGTCTGGCGGCGCTGATGTACTTCACGCTGATCGGACTCAGGCCGTCGCTGAACCTGATCATCGCCGGCCACATGATCGTCACCGTGCCGTTCATCCTGCGCACGACGACGGCGAGCATCTCGCAGCTCGATCCGGCGCTGAACGATTCGTCACAGAGCCTGGGCGCGAGCTGGTTCTACACCCTGCGCCGCGTGACGCTGCCGCTGATCGCGCCCGGCATCTTTGCAGGCGCGTTCCTGGCCTTCATGGCCTCGATCGACAACGTGCCGGTGTCGCTGTTCCTGTCGACGGCACGCACCGACATGCTGCCGATCCGCATGTGGGGCATGATGGAATCGACGCTCGATCCGCGCATCGCGGCGGTCTCGGGCGTGTTGATCGCTGTTTCTTTCCTGCTGATGCTGATCATGGAATGGACGGTGGGACTCACCCGCCGCATGCGCGACTGACGAGGAAACCCCATGGAACTGATACCGCAGCCTCTGACGAAGGAGGCCTTCGCGCCCTTCGGCGACGTGATCGACGTGCCCGAGACGCCCGGCCGCACCTACTACAACGATGCGCTGGGCAATCTGCGGCCCGATGCGAAGGCGAACCTGTCGCTCAGCCTGAAGGCCGAGACGCCGGACCGGCCGCTACGCTCCGACTACATGGAGCGACATGAATTCTCTTCCCAGACCTTCGTGCCGCTCGATGTCGAGCGCTGGCTGATCGTCGTGGCGCCGCATGCCTCGGCCGGCGGGCCGGACGTGACAGGCATGAAGGCGTTCATCGCCACCGGCCGGCAGGGCGTCACCTATCGGCCCAACACCTGGCATCACGGCCTCACCGTGCTCGACCGACCGGGCCGCTTCGCCGTCTTCATGTGGCTCGACGGCGGCAAGGGCGACGAAGAGTTCGTGCCAGTGCCGCCTTTCTCCATTCGCATTCCCTGATCGGAGTTTGATGATGCCTTACGACGTCCGCCGCGACTTCATCGGCTACGGCGCCAATCCGCCGAATCCCAAATGGCCCAATGGGGCGCGGATCGCGGTCAACTTCGTCACGAACTACGAGGAAGGCTCCGAGCCTTCGATGCAGGACGGCGAAGGCCATACCGAAATCGGCCTCACCGATGCCGGCCGCATGGGCCAGACGATCCAGGGCCGCGACCTCGCCGGCGAAGGCCTGTTCGAGTACGGCAGCCGCGTCGGCTTCTGGCGGCTGATGCGCCTCTTCCAGGAGCGCAATTTGCCGATGACGATCTTCGGCTGCGCGCTCGCGATGGAGCGTAATCCCGACGCGTCGGCCGCGATCGCCAAGGCAGGCTTCGACGTCTGCTCGCATGGATACCGCTGGATCAAGCACTACGAACTCAGCGAAACCGAGGAGCGTGAGCATATCCGCAAGGCGATCGGCATCATCCAGAAGATGACCGGCGAGCGGCCGCTGGGCTGGTACTGCCGCTATGGACCCAGCGTGAACACGCGGCGGCTGGTCGCCGAGGAAGGCGGCTTCCTCTACGACAGCGATTATTACGGCGACGAGCTGCCCTTCTGGGTCACCGTCGACGGCAAGCAGCAGCTCGTGGTGCCCTACTCCATCACCAACAACGACGGCCAGTTCGCCGCTTCCATCGGCACGTCGGACCAGTGGTTCTCCTTCGTGCGTGATGCCTTCGACATGCTCTATCGCGAAGGTGCGACGCAGCCCAAGATGATGTCGGTCGGCCTGCACATGCGCCTGATCGGCCATCCTGCCCGCGCAGTCGGGCTGGAGCGCCTGCTCGACCATATCCAGAAGCACGAGGGAGTCTGGGTGACGCGTCGCCTCGACATCGCCAAGCACTGGATCAAGACGCATCCCTATCCCGGCAAGGGACTGAACGAGTAGTATCGCCTGCGATGGCGGGCGACTTCGAAGTAGTACGCGACTGGCGGCAGACGGAAGCCGCGCTGTTGGCCGCACGCGCCAACGGCACGGCGCCCGTCCTGCTGACGCCTGAAGATGCCGCGTCGCGTTACGGCGCGGGTTATCTCGGCGCGTTGCAGGCCCGCGCGCGCCGGGAGTTTCCCGACGTTGCCTTCACGCTGATCGTCGATTGCGGCGATGCGCCGGGCTACGCGCTCGCCTGCCTGCGCGCCGGCGTCACGCGAATCTCGATGCGCACGTGGAATGAAAAAGTCGCCGACATCGCCCGTCAGATGGGCGCCGAACTGGTGAGGAGACCGTCATGAGCTGGCAACCGCCCCGCGACTTCATCGGCTACGGCGCCAATCCTCCCGATCCCAAATGGCCGGGCGGTGCGCGGATCGCGTTGAACTTCGTCGTGAACTACGAGGAAGGCTCCGAGCCCTCCGTGCAGGACGGCGAAGGCTACACCGAGACCGGCCTTACCGAATCGAGCACCTCCTCCGTCGGCCTCAAGGGCCGCGACCTCGCGGGCGAGAGCATGTTCGAGTTCGGCAGCCGGGTCGGCTTCTGGCGCATCCAGCGCGCCTTCCTCGAACGTGGCCTGCCGCTCACCGTGTTCGGCTGCGCGCTGGCGCTGGAGCGCAATCCGCCGGCCGCCGAAGCGATCCGCGCCGCGGGCTGGGACGTCTGCTGCCACGGCTGGCGCTGGGTGCGCCACTTCCAGCTTTCCGAGGAAGAAGAGCGGGACCATATCCAGAAGGCGATCACGTCGCTGAAGAAGACGGTCGGCGAGCGGCCGGCCGGCTGGTACTGCCGCTATGGACCCAGCGTGAACACCCGCCGCCTGCTGGTCGAGGAAGGCGGCTTTGTCTACGATTCGGACTATTACGGCGAGGAACTGCCTTTCTGGCAGACCGTCGAGGGCAAGCCGCATCTCGTGGTGCCCTATTCGCTCACCAACAACGACGGCAAATATGCCGCCGGCATGGTCCATTCCGACCAGTGGTTCGGGCTGCTCCGCGACGCCTTCGACGTGCTTTACCGCGAGGGCGCCACCGCGCCCAAGATGATGTCGGTGGGCCTCCACCAGCGTCTGATCGGCCATCCGGGCCGCATGGCGGGCCTCTGGCGGTTTCTGGACCACGTCCAGAAACACCAGGGCGTCTGGGTTACCGGCCGTCTGGACATCGCCAAACACTGGATTGCCACACACCCCTACTCCGGCAAGGGCTTGAACGAATAGCCCTCCGCCGCTATCACCGGCCCCGATTTCGGTTGCAATGAACCGCTTGGGAGCTGGCCCGTGAAGATTACCCGTACCGTCAAGAAGATCCTCGACAACTACGAGAGCGATTGCCCCGGCACGAAGGCCAATCTGGCCCGCATCCTGATGCACGGCCGCCTGGGTGGCTCGGGCAAGATGGTGATCCTCCCGGTCGACCAGGGCTTCGAGCATGGCCCGGCGCGCTCCTTCGCGCCGAACCCCGACGCCTACGATCCGCATTATCACTACCAGCTGGCCATCGACGCCGGGCTGAACGCCTATGCCGCCCCGCTCGGCCCGCTCGAGGCCGGTGCCGACACGTTCGCCGGCGCCATCCCGACCATCCTCAAGCTCAACTCGGCGAACTCGCTGTCGACCAACAAGGACCAGGCCGTCACCGCTTCGGTGTCGGACGCCCTGCGCCTCGGCTGCTCGGCGATCGGCTTCACGATCTATCCGGGCTCGGAAGATCAGTACGAGATGATGGAAGAGATCCGTGAGTTGTCCGAGGAGGCCAAGTCGGTCGGTCTCGCCGTCGTCATGTGGTCCTATCCGCGCGGCGGCAAGCTCGACAAGGCGGGTGAGACGGCGCTCGACGTCTGCGCCTACGCCGCCCACATCGCAGCCCTGCTCGGCGCGCACATCATCAAGGTGAAGCCGCCGACCAACGTGCTGTGGCAGCCGGAAGCCAAGGCCGCCTACGAGAAGGCCAATGTCGACACCTCGACGATGGCCGCCCGCATCAAGCACGTCATGCAGGCCACGTTCAACGGCCGCCGCATCGTCGTCTTCTCCGGCGGCGAAGCGAAGGACCTCGAAGGCCTGTTCACCGAAATCCGCGGCCTGCGCGACGGTGGCGCCAACGGCTCGATCATCGGCCGCAACACCTTCCAGCGCCCGCGCGACCAGGCGCTCGACATGCTCGACAAGATCATCGGCATCTATCAGGGCAAGATGTAAGGCGAGCTGCCGAGGCGGTGCTCTTCGCTCCGCCTAAACGAACAAGGGGTTAGCTTGAAAAGGCTAACCCCTTTTGTTTTGTCGGAAGCGCACCGTGAGACTAGTTCGTCAGCGTGTTCTTCACCCGAACGGACACGCACAAGTACCAGTACCAAAGACCGACAATGACGACCCTCGCGATGTTCCAGCCGACATCTTCGGCGGAGTAGAGCATCTCCAGTCTGACGCCGGGAACGGTCAGCAAGAGCAACAAGCTCAACGGTAGCAGCGCAGAGAGAATCCAGAAGATCAGGAAGAACTGCCGCGTGGCACGCCTTTTCTGGAACAACGCAACGATGACCAACAGACTTGCGGCCAGATACGCAGCCGTCATAAGCCCAACGAAGACAAGTTGCAGACGACCATCGGGGTTGCGAAAGCCTGACGTGTAGCTTGGAAATGATTCCACCGTTCCCACGACATTCCGGAAAAGCCCCAGGCACAATCCGAAGGCCATGAAAGCGAGCCAGCCGCTAATCCCGGAAGGTTCGGCGTTCGGAGGTGATGTACGCTTCTGGCGTAGGTGATGAACGAGAATCCAAAGCGGAACACCGAGAACAATCAGAACGGCGACCCACTGCCAAACCGAGAACGCCCCCATCTCCTGCTCCCCCGCAGCGTACCGGCATCCTAGTTGCGCTTGTAGAAGTCGGTTCCCGTTCGAACCTTGGGGCGCCCTTCAACTGCATCGTGATAGACAAGCACCCATTCGACGGCGAGCCGACCCTCGCGGAAGTATCCGGTCCAGGACGTGATCGACTTGCAGTCCGTCGACCCGCTCTTCCACTTGGTCGTGTAGGAGATCATGTCGCCATCGAGCCAGCCTGCGATCGGGAAGGCGACGCCGCGGCATTCGTAGCTGGGGGAATTGTTGGCATAGGTGCCCGAGACGTTGCCATCCGGGCCGATCGAGCGGATGACGAGCTGCGATCCATGATCGTTTGCCCAGGTCCCCTCCCGCCCGCCGGATGACTGAGCCTGTGCGACGACCGACATCGACAACAAAAACGTAACGCACGCGAGGAGTCGGATCATGTCTGGATGCTCTCAGTCCGGGCAGAATGTGACGAAATTCAACCTTACCCCATGCCGTTTCTATCTGCATCTATTGTGACGATATGTGCCGTAATGTACCGTCGCCGCGATCTGGTGGGAGCAAACTTTTTGAACGTAAAGCTTTCGGCCGCAGCCTGCGGTCTCGTTGCGGGATGGATTTTCCATGCCTCGGCCAATGCGCAGTCGTGGAACACCTACGACAACTACAACACGGTCACGATCCCGTTCACCAACGGGGCCATGTCTGCCAGCAACCCCGGCCAGATCTACCTGCAGGTCGGAAACGGCTCGCCGACCAAGTTCACCATGGACACCGGCTCCACCGGGATCACGGCCACGCCGGACAATTACACGCCCGGCCCCAATGACCAGAATCTCGGCCCCGGCCAGCTCACCTACAACAGCAGCGGCATCGTCGAGAACGGCACCTACTGGTTGACCAACGTCAACATTCAGAACGGTGCGGGCAACACGGTCGCGACGGCGCAGGTCAAGGTCCTGCAGGTCACCAGCATCACCTGCCAGACCGACGCCCGTAGCTGCACGCCCAACTCCAATCCAACCGGCACGGCCTTCATGGGCATCGGCTTCGATCGCGGCACGGCGCAGTCCGCGCCGGCGACGTCCAACATGAACCCCTTCCTCAATCTCACGTCGCTGGCCTCGGGCCAGCCCGTGAGCACCGTTCGGCCCGGCTATCTCATCACCGACAGCAGCGTCACGCTCGGCATGTCCACGCAGCTCACGCAGAACTTCGCCTTCGTGAAGCTGACGCCCAACACCACCAATCCGGTGGAAGTCTGGAACGCGGCCACGATGACGGTGTCGGCCGGAGGCGCGACCGGAACGGGCACCATCCTGCAGGACAGCGGTATCAACTACATGTTCCTGACGCCACCGGCTGGCGCCACGCTGCAGACCGCGGTGTGCCCCTCCCCGCCGGGCGGCAAGAACTGCGTCGTCCCCAGCAGCAACGCCCAGATTTCGATCTACCTGCCGGGACAGAGCACGGTGCAGCCGGCGTTCTACACCTTCACCACCGGCACGACCGGCAACGCGCTCCAGCCCAACGTCGTCGACGTGGTCGGCGGATCGGCGGTCTACGTGAACACGGGCCGCGAGTTCTTCGAGGGCTTCGACTATCTCTACGATGCAGCCGGCGGCTACGTTGGCTATCGCTGGAACGGCAAGGTCAGCAGCACCTATGGCGGCACGACACCCGTCCTGTCGCTGCAGAACACCGTCAACCTCGCCAGCGGCTTCTCCACCACCATGCCTGTCCTCTTGGCTGGCGACACCATGCTGATGCAGCAGGGCACGGGCACGTTCGGCGCGTCGGTCACGGGCACCACCAGCAATCTCACGGTTGGCAGCGGCACGATCGCCTTCAATGCTGCCGTCACGCTCGGCACGGGCAACTTCACCGTCCAGCAGGGCACGGCGACGATCAACACCAGCCTGTCGGCTACGACCATCACTATCGGCCCCCAAGGCACACTGGGCGGCAACGGCACCCTCATCGGCAACGTCGTGCACAGCGGCGTGCTGTCGCCCGGCAACTCGATCGGGACGATCAACATCGTCGGCAACTACATGCAAACGCCTGGGGCCTTCACCTATCTCGCCGAAGTGGCCGGGTCGTCGATCAGCGACCGGATCAACGTTACCGGCACGGCGACGCTGCAAGGCGGCACGGTGGGCGTTGCGGCCGCGCCGGGCACCTATTCCCCGCGCACGACCTACACCATCCTGAATGCCGGCGGCGGTATCATCGGCACCTACGCGAACGCCGTCAGCAACTATCCCTTCCTGCAGCCGAGCCTCAGCTACGACGCCAACAACGTCTATCTGACCCTGCAGGTCGGCGGCTTCGCGCAGGCTGCACAGACACCGACACAGGCGGCCGTCGGCGCCGTGCTCGACGCCAATGCCGGCAACGCGACCGGCGACTTCGCTACGGTGCTCGGCGCGCTCTCGACGGCCACGGCCAGCCAAGGCCAAGCCGTCCTGACGTCCATTAGCGGCCAGAACTACGCCGGCTTTTCCACCGCCATGGTGCAGAACGCACAGCTCTTCATGAGCAACTTCTCCGCCCAGGCGGGTGGCGGCGGGAGTCTTCGCGGCAGCAGCCGCGTCGCGTTGGCCGAAGCGTGCACCGTCGCGTGCGATACGACGATGCCTGCCGTGTGGGGCGCCTGGGGTGGTGCACTCGGCGGCCTGGGTACGGTTGGCAACGGCGTGAGTACGGGCGCGGTCACCTACAATGTCGGAGGCTTCGCCGCCGGCCTCGACAGGCTGGTGGCACCCGGCCTGCGCGCCGGCGTCACCGTCGGCTACACCAGCGGCACCCAATGGGTCGCGGGCTTCGACGGACGCAGCGTTTCCGACACGATCCAGACCGGCCTCTATGCCAACTACAACGAAGGCAAGGTCTACGCCGACGCCATCGTGGGCTACGCCTACAGTTCCAACCAGATGTGGCGCAACATCGCCATCCCCGGCCTCGCAACGCGCACGGCGCAGGGCATCACGGGCGCCAACCAGCTCTACGGCCAGCTCGAAGCCGGCTACCGTTTCGACTTCGGCGGCGACAGCAGCGCCTTCGTGACGCCCTTCGCCCGCCTGCAGGCCTTCACGGCAACCCAGAACGCTTTCACCGAGACCAATGCAAATGCGCTCAACCTCAGCGTCGCCTCGCAGACGACCAACTCGTTGCGCACGGTGTTGGGCGCCCAGCTCGGCGCCTCGATGGACATGGGCTGGCGCGAGCGTCTGGCCATGCAGTTCCGGCTGGGCTGGAGCCACGAGTTCGGCGACGTGGCGCGGCCGGTGACCGCCACTTTCGCTGGTGCAGCGGCAATGCCGTTCACGACTTACGGCGCCTCGCCGCAGCGCGACGGCGTCGTGCTGGGCTTTGCCGCCAATACCGCCATCGCCCAGGGAACGACAGCCTTTCTGCGCTATGAGGGCGACATCTCGGGGCAGGACAGCGCCCATGCTCTCACGGCCGGCGTGCGCATCGTCTGGTAATTGGTGCTAGAGATCGGATCGACCAACAGAAGGTACGTCCCGATATGACCGACCGCGTACCGGCGGCCCCAAGCTGCCGGCTTTACCTCATCTCGCCGGAGCGTATCGACCATCCGGCGCTGTTCTCCGACGAGCTGCGCGCGGCCCTGTCGGGTGGCGATGTCGCGGCTTTCCAGCTCCGGCTGAAGGACGTCGACGACGAGGCGATCGTCCGCGCCGCCGATACGCTGCGGCCGATCTGCCAGCAGCGCGACGTCGCCTTCATCATGAACGACCGGCCCGACCTCGCAGTGAAGCTCGATTGCGACGGCGTGCATGTCGGTCAGGAAGACATGCCCTACGCCGAAGCGCGGCGCATCGTCGGTCCGGATCGCCAGGTCGGCGTGACCTGCAAGGCTTCGCGTCACCTCGCCATGGAAGCCGCCGAAGCCGGCGCCGATTAT
>CALROF020000069.1:0-26534 GCA_943369775.1 Reyranella massiliensis 521 | reverse complement strand
AGTCCGATGGCGAGCGCTTCTACGTCGAGGACGTGGCCGACTATGTCGCCGACGTTGCGGGCACGGTGAAGATCGCCAAGCAGCGCCACCCCGGCCTGCCGCTCTTCCTGCTAGGTCACAGTGCCGGCGGTGTCACGTCCGCCTTCTATACGCTCGACAATCAGGCGGAGCTCGCCGGTTTCATCTGCGAGAGCTTTGCCTTCCAGGTGCCTGCGCCGGGCTTTGCGCTGGCGGCGATCAAGGGGCTGAGCCACATCGCTCCGCGCCTGCCCGTGCTCAAGCTCAAGATGGAAGACTTCACGCGCGATCCGCAGGCGCTGGCGGCACTCAATGCCGATCCGCTGACGGCGCACGAGGTGCAGCCCGCCGCTACCGTTGCCGCGCTGGTTCGCGCCGACGAACGGTTGCGCGAGGAGTTTCCGACGATCAAGCTGCCGGTGTTCATCCTGCACGGCACCGAGGACAAGGCGACCGTGCCGGCGGGCAGCCAGTTCTTCTTTGATACCGTCGGGTCGACGGACAAGGCACTGAAACTCTATGAAGGCCACTTCCACGACCTCCTGAACGACACCGGCAAGGAAGCCGTGTTGGCGGATATCGTGACGTGGATCGACGAGCGTTTGCCGGCATGATGGCGCGTCGGCGGCGCGGTCGGGAAGGAGATGTACGATGAGCAGGTCCTACGATCGCACCGCCGAGGATGTCGGCAATATCGTCGCCTTGGAGCACGTCAATCTCCGGGTCGAGGACCAGGGGCTGGCGACGCTGTTCTACATCAGCGGGCTCGGCCTCACGCGCGATCCCTACATGATGACCAGCACCGACAACATGTGGGTCAATGTCGGACGCAGCCAGTTCCACTTGCCGACGGGTGGTCCTGCGCAGCGCTTGCGTGGCCGCGTCGGCCTCGTGATCGACGATCGCGAGTCCCTGGTGCGTCGTCTCGGCAACATGCGCAAGGCGCTGGGTGGCACGCGCTTCGACTTTGTCGAGCAGGCCGATCATGTCGAGGCGACCTGTCCCTGGGGCAACACGATCCTCTGCTACGATCCGAAGCCCGGCGACGCGATGGTCCTCGGCATGGCCTATGTCGAGTTCGACGTGCCGAAGGGCGCCGCCAGACCCATCGCCGAATTCTACCGTCGCACCTTCAACACCATGGCGCGCGTCGACGAGGCGGGTGCGGCACCGGCAGCCCGCGTCTCGGTCGGCATGGGGCAGGAGCTGGTCTTCCGCGAAACCGAGGTCGAGGCGCCGGCCTATGACGGCCATCACATCCAAGTCTACGTCGCGAACTTCTCTGGTCCACACCGTGCGCTGCTGGAGCGCGGCCTGATCACCGAGGAAAGCAACCAGCACCAGTATCGCTTCGAGCAGATCGTCGACCTCGACGGCAACCGCCCGCTGTTCCAGATCGAGCACGAGGTCCGCAGCCTGCGCAATCCGATGTACGCGCGGCCGCTGGTCAACCGCAATCCACGCCAGAACAACCGCGCCTATGTGCCGGGACGTGATGCCTGGGTGCCCGAGCACATCGCCGTCGAGATGGACAATCCGCGGCAGGCCGAACGCGAGCGGCGCTACGGCACCTTGCGATAGATCGGCGCGCGCTTCTTCACGGGATCGAGCAGCGACCAGTCGCCCTGCTCGACGACATGGCCCTTCGGGAACGGCGAGCGTGGTTCCTGGCCGAGCGAGCGCATGACCCTGTCGTCGCGGTAGTAGCAGAGCAACACTACGCGATTGAGGGCGAACAGCGGCGCGCCGCCTTCGGTCTTGAAGGTGGCGGCCACCTCCGCGCGCCGGTCGGCGGGAAGGTCGGCGAAGGGGCCGCCGCTCAACGTGACGAGTTGCTTCAGTGCGGATCGCGTATCGTCGGTGTCGCGTTCGAGGCTCCTGAGGATGTCGGCAAAGATCAAATCGTCGTCGGCGCCGGGCACCTTGTAGGTCGTGCTGGCGGGAATCATCTGGCCGACGAGGGCGCGCAGATCGCGGTTTTCGGCATCGGTGAGGGTGGTTTTCATCGTCGGGCTCACTCGAACAGGGTCGCGTTGGAGAGGCGCTGCTTGATCGCGTCTGCGATGTAGAGCGCCAGCGCCTGGATGGTCGAGGTCGGGTTCACGCCGCCGCTGGTGACCCAGATGCTGCCGTCGACGATGAACAGGTTCCTCACGTCGTGGCAGCGGCCCCATTCGTTCACCACAGACCGCTCGGGATCGGTGCCCATGCGCGCGGTGCCGAGCAGATGCCAGCCGCTGTTGGGCACGTGTTCCCGGAAGACGGTGTGGGCGCCGGCCTGCTTCAGGATCTCCTCGGCGCGCGTGTGGGCGTGATCCAGCATCTTCCGGCTGTTTTCGCCGACCGTGTAGTCGATCTTGGGCGCGGGGATGCCGTCGGAGTCCTTCAGCACCGGGTCGAGCGTCACCCGGTTGTGCTCCTCCGGCAGGTCCTCGCAGATGCCCGCGAGATAGATGCGGTGATTGAGCAGGTTGCGATAGACCTTGTGATGGTCCTCGCCCCAGGGCAGGCGGCCGGCCGCCGTGCTGCTGATCGCTTCGACGATCGAACCCATGCCGCGACCGAACTGGAAGATGTAGCCGCGCACGAAGTCGCGCGCCTTGTCGGTCTCGTAGAATTCGTGGCTCCACAGGCAGAGCGGCGGGCCGTGGTTGCCGTCCAGCGGCTCGTCGACATAGCCGTAGGTGAAGGCATAGGGATGGAACATCAGGTTCTTGCCGACGAGCCCGCTCGAATTGGCGATGCCGTTGGGGAACCTGCCCGACTGCGAGTTGAGCATCAGCCGCGGCGTGCCCACGCCATTGCAGGCGATGATCACCATCTCGGCCGTCTGGAACTGCTCTTTGCCTTCGGCATCGTAGTAGACGACGCCGGTGGCCATGCCGTTATTGTCGACGGTGATCTCGCGCACGCGGGCGCGGGTGCGCAGCTCGACGCCGGCGCGCAACGCCAGCGGCCAGTAGGTGATGTCGGTGCTGGCCTTGGCGCCTTGTGCGCAGCCCGGCGTGCAATGGCCGAGGTTGAGGCAGCGGCCGCGGCCCTCGTAGTCGACCGTGGCGATCGAGGTGTCCGACGGCCACCAGTGCCAGCCGAGCTGGTTCATCGCCTTGCCGAAGCGCTGGCCTGACTTGCCGAGCGGGATCGGCGGCATGGGCGGCTGCTTGGCCGGATAGGCGGGATCGCCCGCGAGGCCCGAGACGCCGGTCATGCGGTCGTTCTCGGCGAAGAACGGTTCCAGCGTCTCGTAGTCGATCGGCCAGTCGTCGGCGACGCCGTCGAGCGTCTTCACCTTGAAGTCGCTGGGATGCAGGCGCGGATAATGCGCCGTGTACATGATGGTGCTGCCGCCGACGCCGTTGAAGTTCACCACCTTGATCGGCGAGTTGGCGTCGTTGATCGGGTAGTCGGTCTCGCGCGCTCGCCGGTTGGGATTGATGGCGAAGTCGCTGAACAGGCGCGCCTCCCAGTCGCGGCCGTTGCTGGGATAGTCGGTCGGCTTCACCCAGTCGCCTTGCTCGAGGCAGAGGATGCGCATCTTGGTGTCGGCGAGGCTCCACGCCACCGCGGCCCCCGACGCCCCGGAACCGATGATCAGGACGTCGACTTTCTCGTTCATGGCGTTTTCTCTCCCGTGCGGCGGCGGCAGAGACTAAGCCGCGTGGCGAGCCGACCGCAAGCGATTGGCGTGACGCCCTTACGAGTGGCTGATAGCGTTCGCGCCAACGGGGATTGGGAGGAAATATGTTCGACAAGTCTGTTCGTCGTCGCCGTTTGCTTGCCGGTGCGGGCGCCGCACTTCTCGCGCCCTCGCTGGTGCGCGCACAGGATGCGTATCCGAACAAGCCGATCAAATTCATCGTGCCCTACACGCCGGCCGGCGCGACCGACAATATTTCGCGCATCGTCATGGCCAGGATGTCGGAGCTGCTGGGCCAGCAGGTGCTGATCGACAACAGGGCGGGCGGCGGCGGCACCATCGGGACCGATGCCATCGCCAAGGCGCCGGCCGATGGTTACACGATCGGCCTGGTCACCATATCCATGTTCACCATGGCGCCGGCGCTATACGCCAAGCTGCCCTACGATCCGGTGAAGGACTTCTCGCCAATGGCGGGCATGTCGATGTGGCCCAACATGCTGGTGGTGCATCCCAGCCTGCCGGTGAAGACCGTGCCGGAACTGATCGCCTTGCTGAAGGCCAATCCTGGCAAGTACAACATGGCCTCGTCCGGCTCGGGCACGACGATCCATCTCGCGGGCGAGATGTTCAAGCAGATGACCGGCACCGACATGGTGCACGTGCCTTACAAGGGCAGCGCCGGTGCGTTGCAGGACCTGCTCTCGGGGCAGACCCAGATCATGTTCGACAACATGCCGAGCTGCTGGCCGCATGTGCAGGCGGGCAAGCTGCGGGCACTGGGCGTCAGCAGTCGCGAGCGCAGCAAGGCTGCGCCCAACGTGCCGGCCATCATCGAGTTCGTGCCGAACTATGTCGTCGAGGTCTGGATGGGCTTCGGCGGCCCGGCCGGCGTGCCTCAGCCGATTATCGACAAGCTGGCCGCCGCGGGGACCAAGGCCCTGGAGGCTCCCGAGGTGAAGGAAAAGCTCGCGGCTCTCGGCAGCGACCCCTGGCCGATGTCGCCCAAGGGGCTGCACGACCGTATCGTCAGCGAAATCGCGGTCTGGGCGCCCATCGTCAAGGCGTCGGGCGCCAAGGTCGACGGCTGAGGGGGCCTGAGACCTTTCGTGAGGCCAATCCTTCTCATTTCATTGGTCTTGTTATCGATGTCTGCGCCGGCGGCTTTGCCGGCGCAGGATCTCGACGCAATTCTGGCGCGGTTCAACGCCGCCCGGAAAACAGCGACGCCGGAAATCGCAGCCTATATGGATCGCGCCGAAGGCTGCTGGCATTTCGCCGGGGAAGAGCCGTACGACGCCGCCCGTCGCGCCGAGATCAATCGGGCCCTGACCGAGCTGAAATGTACGACGCTCAAGGCCGACGGACTGGCGCTGCGCCGGAAATATGCACGGTCAGCGCCGGCGCTTGCGGCCCTCGATGCCGCAGCGGCGCTGGAATGAGCCGATAAAGATCGTATTCGCGCCGCGACTCTCTATATAGAGCGCCATGGCAAATGAGACCTACGGCAAGCACATGGTGTGGATGGTAGACCCCCGCACCAACAACGAAATCGGTATCGGTTACTCGACCCTCGCGGAAGCCGAGGCGGAGGCCATCAAGCTGGCGGATGTGGGCTACAAGGTCCTGAGGATCGCTCCGACCTCGCTGCCCAAGCCCAATTCCTGAGATTCCTGGCCGTGTAGGCGCCTACTGCAGTTCGTAGGCGTCGATCAGCCAGGGCTCGTGCGCGGCGGCGTCGACCCATTCCTTCATGGCGGGATGGGCAAGGACAGCCGTGCAATAAGCGTCGGCGTCTGAATCGAGCGTGACGCTGTAGGTTTTAAGGCGCGTCACGACTGGCGCGAACATCGCATCTGCGGCGCCGAAGGTGCCGAACAGGAAGCCGTCGTCCTTCGGGAAGGCGCCGGCGAAGCGCTTGCGGCAGTCGCGCCACAGGCCGGTGATGCGCTCGATGTCGGCGCGCACGCCGGGCGTCATGCCCTTGCCGGGAAACGACGCGCGGATGTTCATCGGCATGTTGTTGCGCAGATCCGCGAAGCCCGCATGCATCTCGCAGGAAATGGCGCGGGCATGCGCGCGTGCCGCCGCCGAGGGCGGCCAGAGGCCGGCTTCGGGTTTCAGGTCGTTGAGATACTCGGCAATCGCCAGTGATTCCCAGACAGCCAGCCCACGATGAAGCAGCACCGGCACGCGACCGGACGGCGAATGCTTGCGGATGGTCGCCAGCGTTTCGGGCCGGTCGAGCGGCACCACGATCTCGTCGAATTCGATGCCGGCGGCCTTGGCCATCAGCCAGCCTCGCAACGACCATGACGAATAGTTCTTGTTGCCGATCACGAGGGTGAAGTCGGCCATACGCCCTCCATGTCACTTCGCTTGCCAGTACGAGAGTTTCGCCGGCAATCTTAACCGTTGCACTACAGGATTGTGAGCATGGCTATGTCACTGCCGTTCGTCGACCGTTCTTCTTCTTCTTTGCCCCTGCAGTTTGTGAGCCAATCCAAGTGGGGCGGTTGGCTGAAGCGACAGAGTGCGGCGCAACGCGGCTGGATCGAATCGCTCGGCATTGCCGGTGCGCCGGGCGATCTCGTGGTGTTGCCGGGCGATGATGGCAAGGCAGCAGGTGCAGTCCTTGTGCTCTCCGCCACCCCGACTCTTTGGGATTTCGGCGCATTGGCGACCAAGCTGCCGCCTGGCACGTGGAAGCTCGCCGGCAAGTTCGCCTCCGACATGGCGCCGGTCTCACCGACCGACGCTGCCGTTGCGATCGGGCTCGGCGCCTGGCGTTTCGAGCGTTACCGCAGCAAGAAGGGCAAAGCGGGACCGCGCATCGTGTGGCCCGAGGGCGTCGACAAGGCGCGCGTGACGGCGATGGTCGAGGCCATCTCGTTGGCCCGCGATCTCATCACCACGCCGTCGTCCGACATGGGGCCGGCCGAACTCGCCGCCGCCGTGCAAGAGGTCGGCAAGAAGAACAAGGCCAAGGTGAAGGTGATTACCGGCGATGCACTCCTGAAGCAGAACTTCCCCATGGTCCATGCGGTAGGGCGCGCGTCGGCGCGCGCGCCGCGCCTTATCGACCTCGTATGGGGGCGCGAACGCGATCCCAAGGTCACCCTGGTCGGCAAGGGCGTATGCTTCGATACCGGTGGCCTCGATCTCAAGCCCTCGACCGGCATGCTCATGATGAAGAAGGACATGGGCGGTGCGGCAACGATGCTCGCTGTCGCGTCCATGGTGATGGCGGCCAAGCTGCGGGTGCGGCTGCGACTCCTGATTCCCGCCGTCGAGAACTCGGTGTCGGGTAATGCCTTCCGGCCGATGGACGTCGTGCCGACGCGCAAGGGCATCACCGTCGAAATCGGCAATACCGATGCCGAAGGCCGCCTGATCCTGTGCGATGCGTTGCACGAGGGCGCCTCGGAGAAGCCCGCGATGATGATCGATTGCGCCACCTTGACCGGTGCGGCGCGCGTGGCGCTGGGCACCGACCTGCCGGCGCTCTTCTGCAACGACGACGCGTTGGCAGGCGATCTGCTCAAGCAGGGAGAGGCCGTGACCGATCCGATGTGGCGGCTGCCCTTGTTCGCGGGTTACCGCCGCCTGCTCGACAGCAAGGTGGCCGACATCAACAACGTGTCGGCCGGCGGCTTCGGTGGCGCCATCACGGCCGCGCTCTATCTCAAGGAGTTCGTGCCCGACGATGTGCCGTGGGCGCACTTCGACATGATGGCCTGGAACAACACCAGCCGTCCGGGTCGTCCCGAAGGCGGCGAAGCCCAGGCCGCCCGCGCGATCTTCGCCACGATCGAGAAGAAGTTCGGCTAGCCGATCAGTATCCGGTCTTGGGATCGACGGTGTGGATGAGCGCCTGGCCGGCGCGCATCCGCTTGATGTTCTCGATCACGCCCGGCGAGGCGGTGCGCGGATTGGTGGCGCCGGCAATATGCGGCGTCACATGCACCTTGGGGTGCGTCCAGTAGGGATGGTCCTGCGGTAGCGGCTCGACGTTGAAGACGTCGAGTGCCGCGCCGCTGATCTGGCCCGATCCGAGCGCCGCCAGCAGCGCGTCGTCCACGACATGGCCGCCGCGTGCCATGTTGATGAAGTAAGCGCCCTTGGGCAGGGCGGCGAACGCCTTGGCGTCGAGCAGGCCATGCGTGTCGCGCGTCAGCGGCAGGACGTCGATCAGGATGTCGGTGCGCGCCAGGAAGCGCTGCAATCCGTCGGCACCATAGAAGGTCTCAATACCGGGCAGGCTCTTGGCCGTGCGGCTCCAGCCCGCGGTCGGAAAGCCGAGGGCGGCGAACTTGCCGGCCGTGTCCTGGCCGATTGAGCCCAGGCCCATGACACCGATGCGGCGGTCGATGGTGTCGACGAAGTCCTCGGGCTTCCATTGCCGGGCACGCTGGCTGGCGGCGTACCTGTCGATCTCGCGGTGGTGCCTCAGCGCCCAGTAGATGGCGTATTCGCTCATCTGGCCAACCAGTCCGTCGTCCATGATGCGCACGATCGGCACACCGGCGGGCAGTCGGTCGTCGGCCAGCAGATGGTCGACACCCATGCCGAGCGACACGATCAGTTTGACGTTGGGAAAGGATGCGATCAGCCCGGCCGGTGGCTTCCAGGCCAGCACGACCTCGATATCCTCCTTGTTGCCGAGGCTGTCGAGGGTGCGGAAGTCGACAGGTCCGAACCCTGCTTCGAGCACCTTCTTCCAGTGGACGCCGTCGGTATCGCGGCTGATGTAGGCGATAGCGCCGGCCATGAAATCCTCTCTATGTGGGATAGGTCTATTTGGGGATGGTCGCGGGATCGAGCTTGATCCCCTTTTCCTTGTAGTAGCGTACGGCACCAGGATGGAAGGGCAGGAACGTGTTGCGTGTGGCGTTGGCGGCGACCGTGTCCTTGGCGGCGACATGCGCCCGCACCATCGCCGCGTTGTTCTCCAGCACGGTCTTGGTGATCAGATAGGCAAGGTCGTCGGTCATATCCTTGCTGGCGATCGCGAAATTGTAGAGGCCGACCGTCTTCTGGTCTGCGGTCTGCTGCTTGTAGGTTCCCTTGGGAATCGTCGAGTCGGTGAATTCCATCATCGTCTTGCGGATGAGGGCGATCTCGTCGGGCGTCCAGGTGTAGAAGACGACCTTCTGCTCGGCGTCGAGCTCGGAGAAGGCGGGAACCGGCGCGCCGGCGCCGAAGCAGAACGCATCGAGCAGGCCGTCCTTGAGCTGGTTGCTCATGTCAACGCTCTGGCCGTTGCGCACGGAGACTTTCATCGCCAGCGCATCGAAGATCATCGGGAAGTAGGTGCCGGCGGTGCCGGCTTTGGGACCGACGCCGACGGTCTTTCCTTCGAGCTGCTTGAAGCTCGTGATGCCCGACTTGGCGAGCGATACGCATTGCATCGGTGTGTCGTACATCGGGAAGAGGGCGCGGATGCTTTCGTACTTCTTGCCCTTGGTCCAGGTCGCCGATCCCTGCATCGCCTGCAAGGCCACACCCATCGTCGTCATGCCGAGGCCCATCTTGCCGTCGTCGATCATGATGACGTTCTGGTTCGGTCCCTGCGTCTGCTGGGGGATGATCTGCAACCTGGCCTTGTCAGTCAGGATCTGCGCGACGACGCCCCCATAGACGTAGTAGGTGCCACCGACCGACGCCGTTCCCAGGACCAGGCTCGTCTGCGCGGATGCGCCTGACACGCTTCCCATCACTGCGGTGAGCGCCAGCGCAGCGGCAAACAGGCCGCGGCGGAAACCGGTCATCTTGGCTCTCCCTTTTTTCAGTGATTGCGAAAGCTTTTGCCCGTGCGACAGCCCTCTCATAGGTTCGTCGTCGGCACCCCGCAAGCCTGTCGGTGCGTCTATTCGATCCGTTCAGGTAGCGACAGTACGATTGTCGGCGCCAATGGCTTCCAGATTGAAAGCGGCGGCGATCAACGCCTGGGTATAGGGCGTTTGCGGTGCCTGGAAGACCTGCGTGGCCGAGCCGCGTTCGACGACCTTGCCATGGCGCAGCACGACGACTTCGTCGGCCAGCGCCCGCACGACCTTGAGGTCGTGGCTGATGAACAGGTAGGCGAGCTTGTAGCGGGCCTGCAGGTCGCGCAGCAGGTCGACGATCTGCGCCTGAACGCTCATGTCGAGCGCCGATGTCGGTTCGTCGAGCACGATCAGGCGTGGCTTCAGCACCAGCGCGCGGGCGATGGCGATGCGCTGACGCTGGCCGCCGGAGAATTCGTGCGGATAGCGATCGCACGCCGCGGCGTCGAGTCCGACTTCGCCGAGGGCGCGCATGATCATCTCCTGGCGCTCCTCGCGTGTACCGATGCGATGGACCTCAAGGCCCTCGCCGATGATTTCGCCGACCGACATACGTGGCGAGAGCGAACTGAACGGATCCTGGAACACGATCTGCATCTGCCGGCGCAGCGGCCGGAGATCGCGCTGGCTGAGCGCCTGCAGATCCTGTCCGTCGAAGCGGATGCCGCCCTCGCTGCGTTCGAGCCGCAGCAAGGCGAGGCCGAGCGTCGTCTTACCCGAACCCGATTCGCCGACCAGCCCGATCGTGTGGCCTTCGCGCAGGGCGATGCTCACGCCGTCGACGGCCTTCACATGGCCGACCGTGCGACGCAGCACGCCGCGCTTGATCGGGAAGTGCACCTTGAGGTCGTCAAGACGCAAGATCTCCGGAGCCGCCGGATCGACATCGACCGGCCGGCCTTTGGGCTCGGCCGACAGCAGATGCTGCGTGTAGCTGTGCTGCGGACTGTCGAAGACCTCGGCGACAGGTCCGTGCTCGACGATCCGGCCCTTGGTCATCACGCAGACCCGGTCGGCCATCTTGCGCACGATGCCGAGATCGTGGGTGATGAAGAGCAGCGCCATGCCGTAACGCGCCTGCAGGCTCTTCAGGAGCTTCAGGATCTGCGCCTGGATGGTGACGTCGAGGGCCGTCGTCGGCTCGTCGGCGATCAGCAGGTCGGGCTCGTTGGCGAGCGCCATGGCGATCATCACGCGCTGGCGCTGGCCACCGGAGAGCTGGTGAGGATAGGCATCGAGCCGCTTGGCGGCTTCGGGAATGCCGACCTGGTCGAGCAGCTCCAGAGTGCGCTTGCGGGCTGCTTCGCGCGATAGGCCCTTGTGCAGGATCAGGACCTCGTTCACCTGCCGCTCGATCGTGTGCAGCGGGTTGAGCGAGGTCATCGGCTCCTGGAAGATCATGGAGATGCGGTTGCCGCGCACCTGCAGAAGCTCGCGGGTCGAGGCGCCGACCAACTCCTGGCCCTGGAAGCGGATGCTGCCCGTCGGGTGGCTGGCAGATGGGTAGGGCAGGAGCTGCAGCACCGAGAGCGCCGTTACCGATTTGCCCGAACCCGATTCGCCGACCAGCGCCAGGGTCTCGCCGCGGTTGATGTCGAAGCTGACACCGCGCACCGCCTGAACGGCCTGCTCGTCGGCGCCGAAGGTTACGGCGAGGTCGCGGACCGCGAGGAGGGGGGCGTCGCTCACGCCAGCACCTTGCGCGGATTGAAGGCGTCGCGCACGGCCTCACCGATGAAGACCAGCAGCGACAGCATCAGGGCGATGATGAAGAAGCCCGTGAACGCGAGCCATGGCGCGTTGAGGTTGTTCTTGCCCTGCAGCAGCAGCTCTCCCAGCGAGGGTGAGCCGACAGGCAGTCCGAAGCCGAGGAAGTCGAGCGACGTCAGGGTCGTGACCGAGCCGGCCAGGATGAAGGGCAGGAAGGTGAGACTGGCGGTCATGGCGTTGGGCAGAATATGCCGGAACATGATGCGGGCATCCATCATGCCCAGCGCCCGGGCCGCCCGGACATAGTCGAAGTTGCGGCCGCGCAGGAATTCCGCCCGGACGAGGCCAACCAGCGCCATCCAACTGAACAGCAGCATGATTCCCAGCAATACCCAGAACCCGGGCTGGATGAAGCTCGCCAGGATGATCAGCAGGTAGAGCGTCGGCATGCTCGACCAGATCTCGAGAAAGCGCTGCATCAGCAGGTCGACAGTACCACCGAAATAGCCCTGGACCGCACCGGCGGCGATGCCGATCACCGTGCTCAGGATGGTGAGGGCAAGGCCGAACAGGACCGAGATCCTGAAGCCATAGATCAAGCGGGCCAGTACGTCGCGCGCCTGGTCGTCGGTGCCCAGCGGATGGGCCCAGGACGGCGGCAGCAGCGCCTTGCGGCCTTCGCCCTTCAGCACGGTGTCGTAGCTGTAGGGAATCGGCGGCCACAGGATCCAGCCCTTCGCCTCGATCGACTTTTGCAGCTCCTCGTCGGTGTAGACCGCGTTGGTCGGGAACTCGCCGCCGAAGGTGGTTTCGGGATAGTCACGGATCATCGGCGAGTAGAGCGCGCCGTCGTAGCTGATGAGGATCGGCTTGTTGTTGGCCAGCAGATCGGCGAACAGCGAGACGAAGAACAGCACGCCGAACACGAGCAGCGAGATCATGCCGCGCTTGCTCGACTTGAAGGCCGCAAGGCGGCGCCGGTTGAGCGGATTCATCAGCCGCGCGCCTCGAAGTCGATCCGGGGATCGACCAGCGTGTACATCAGGTCGCCCAGGATACCCATGACGAGGCCGATCAGGCCGAAGAAGAAGAGCGTGCCGAACATGATCGGATAGTCGCGGTTGAGCGCCGCCTCGAAGCCCAGCAGCCCGATGCCGTCCAGCGAGAAGATCACCTCGATCAGCAGCGACCCGGTGAACAGCACGCCGATGAAGGCCGCCGGAAAGCCCGCGATCACGATCAGCATGGCGTTGCGGAAGACATGGCCGTAGAGCACGCGGCGCTCGACCAGGCCCTTGGCGCGAGCCGTCAGCACATACTGCTTGTGGATCTCCTCGAGGAAGGAGTTCTTGGTAAGGAAGGTGAGCGTGGCGAAACCGCCGATCACCATGGCGCCGATCGGCAGTGCCATGTGCCAGAAATAGTCGAGGACCTTGTCGACCAGGCCGAGCGTGCTCCAGTCGTCGGAGACGAGGCCGCGCAGCGGAAACCATTTGAAGTAGCTGCCGCCGGCGAACAGCACGACGAGCAGCAGCGCGAAGAGGAAGCCCGGAATGGCGTTGAGCACAATGAGTGCAGTCGAGGTCGAGACGTCGAAGCGCGAGCCGTCGCGCACGGCCTTGGCGATGCCGAGGGGAATCGACACCAGATAGATCAGCAGCGTGGTCCACAAGCCGAGCGAGATGGACACCGGCATCTTCTCGATCACGAGATCGACGACTCGCTTGTTGCGGAAGAAACTCTCGCCGAAATCGAAGGTGAGATAGTTCCCCATCATCAGGAAGAAGCGCTCGTGCATCGGCTTGTCGAAGCCGTACATCTTCTCGATGCGCTCGATTAGCTCGCGTGGCATGCCGCGGGCGCCGCGATACGTGCCGGAACTGTCGCTCGATGCGCGATTGATCGTCTCGCCGCCGCTCGAACTGCCGGAGAACCGCTCCGTGGCGCTGACGGCCGTGCCCTGGATCTGGGCAAGCATCTGCTCCACCGGCCCGCCGGGGGCGGCCTGGATGATGAAGAAGTTGACCACCATGATGCCGAACAGGGTCGGCACCACCAGCATCAAACGGCGTAGAATATAGGCGAGCATCTCAGCGTGACTTCGCGATGACGCTCGTCACTTCTTCTCCCCGCGTTGCAGGGCGCGATCCTTGGCTTCGTCGATCCACCAAGTGTCGAAGGCCACGGGCGCGTACTTCGCGCTCTTGGCCGGTCGGCCGAAGCGGTTCCAGTACGCGACATAGGCGGTGTTGCTGTGCCAGTTGGGCACGACGAAGTGGCTCCACAGCAGGACGCGATCGAGCGCCCGCGTGACGTTGATCAGGCTCTCGCGGTCGGGGGCGGCGATCAGGGTCTCGATGAGCTGGTCGATCGCAGCATCCTTGATGCCGATCGTGTTGCGACCGCCGTTGTTGTCGGCCGCCTTTGAACCCCAGAAGTCACGCTGCTCGTTGCCCGGCGACAGCGACTGGCCGAAGCCCTCTACCATCATGTCGTAGTCGTACTCGTCCTCGCGGCGCTTGAACTGTGCGGTGTCGACTGTGCGCACGTTCATTTCGATGCCGATACGCTCCAGGTTCTGCTTGTAGGGCAGCGACACGCGCTCGAAGCTGGCGTCATTCAGCAGCATCTCGAAGGCGAGCTTCTTGCCCGTCTTCGTCTCCGTCATCTTGCCGTCCTTGATCTCCCAGCCGGCCTCCTTGAGCAGGGCCAGCGCGCGGCGCGCGAGGTCGCGGACATTTCCGGTGCCATCCGACTCCGGCAGCTTGAATTCCTTGGTGAAGACTTCCTCGGGAATCTTGCCGCGGAACGGCTCGAGATACTTGAGCTCGGCAGGCGTCGGCAGGCCCGACGAGGCGAGTTCGGAGTTGCCGAAGAACGAGATGTTCCGTTTGTACATCCCGTAGAACAGGTTCTTGTTGGACCAGGCGAAGTCGAACATCGTGGAGATCGCCTCGCGCACGCGCCGGTCCTTGAAGAAGTCGCGCCGGATGTTGAAGGCGAAGCACTGCATGCCAGTCGGCAGTTCATGCGGGATTTCGGCGCGCTGGATGCGTCCGTCGCGCACCGCCGGAATGTCGTAGGCCGTCGCCCAATTGCGCGCGATGTTCTCCTGGCGCATGTCGAGGTCGCCGGCCTTGAAGGCTTCGAACTGTACCGTGACGTCGCGATAGTACTCGTAACGGATGACGTCGAAGTTGTTGCGACCCTTGTTCATCCAAAGGTCCTTGGCCCACCAATCGTTAACCCGGCGATAGGCAATCGAACGGCCGACGTCGAAGGAGTCGACTTTGTAGGGGCCGCTACCCAGCGGAACTTCCAGCGAGACCTTCTCGAAGTCGCGGCTGGCCCACCATTTCGAGGGAAGGATCGGAAGCTGGCCGAGGATCAACGGCAGCTCCTTGTTGGTGCTGTCGCGGAAGGTGAACAGCACCTTGCGGTCGCCGACTTTCTCCGCCTTGACCACGTCGTGATAGTAGAGGCCGTAGATCGGCGTGCCCTTGGTCTTCAGGATATCGAGGGAGAAGATCACATCCTCGACGGTGATCGGGCTTCCGTCATGGAAGCGGGCCTGCGGCCGCAAGGTGAACGCCACCCAGGAACGATCCTCCGGCCACTCGATCGTCTCGGCGATCAGCCCGTACTCGGTCGAGGCCTCGTCGCGCGAATTCCAGCACAACGTATCCCAGATCGCCGTGATGCCGGCGGCAGGAACGCTCTTCACGATGAAGGGATGCAGCGAATCGAAAGTGCCGCGGGCGCCGAGCCGAACGCTGCCGCCTGCGGGCGCGTTCGGGTTGAGATAGTCCGGCGGCCCGGCGTCGGCCTTGTACTTCGGTTCGCCATGCATGGCGAAACCGTGACTGACGTGGATCTTGCCCGAGGCTTGGGGTGACGTCTGGGCTCGCACGATGGCCGGCGCGCCGACCCAGAGGGCCGCGCTGCCCAACAGTACGCTGCGCCGTTTGATCGCCATGCGGTGAGCTCCCCGTAACGAGCCTTGTTTCACTTCATATATAGCGTGCCCGAGTTGGGCGGCACTATGGCCGGCGGGTTACATCGCTGTCAGCCATCGGCCTTGATGCCTGCATCCTTCACCAACTGGCCGTAGCGGGCATAGTCTGCCCTCCACATGGTCAGAATGTCGGCTGGTGAACGCGGCGTAGGCACTTCGCAGCCGGCCCGGTTCAGGCGGCCCTGGGTGTCGTCGCTCTGCAGGGCTTTCATCGCCGACGCATGCAGGCGATCGACGATAGGCGCCGGCGTGCCGGTCCGCACCGAGATCACGTACCAGCTCATCACCTGGGCATCGGCGAAGCCTGCCTCGGCGAAGGTCGGCACATCGGGCAGGGTGGGCAGGCGCTTGTCGGCCAGGACCGCGAGGGCCCGCAGCTTGCCCGACATGACATGCTGGAGTGCGAGCGGGCCGGGCAGCAGGCCGACCTGGAGGCGGCCTTCGAGCAGATCGGTCATTCCCGGCGGGATGCCGCGATAGGGCACCGAGATCATGTCGAACTTGTACTGGTTCTTCAGCAGCTCGGCCGAGAGATGGATCGACGAGCCGTTGCCGGGATTGAGGTAGTTCAGCTTTCCCGGATTGGCTTTGCCATACTCAACCAGCTCTTTCAGTGTTCTGATCGGCAGTTCCGGATTGACGACGGCCACCGACGTGGCGATCGCGACCAGCGCGACGGGCTGGAAGTCGGTGAGTGCATCGTAGGAAACGGGCTGCAGGTGCGGCACGACGACATGGGAAAGCGTCGTCATCAGCCAGGTGTACCCATCGGCCGGCGCCTGCGGGATCATGGCCGTCGCAAGCGTGGAGTTGCCGCCGGGCCTGGGATCCACGATCACCGGCTGGCCGAGATCGGCTTGCATCGGGTCGGCCAAGGCCCGGCTCACGATGTCGACAATGCCGCCAACGGGATAGGGCACCAGGAGCCGGCTGGGCTTGCTCGGCCAAGCCTGTGCGTTAACAGGCATCGCGGCCAACGCCATGCCAGCGGTCAACGCAGTGCGTCGTGTTAACTTCTTCATGGAGACTCCCTATTCTTTGCGTTGATTGGGCCGGAAACTACGGCGCACCTGCTGGCTTGTCATCCGCTACGCGAATTTGACTTCACACTGCTACGGCGCCAGTTTTAAGCATGTCTGACACGATGGATTTCGCGCCGACTTTTGACGTGCCGCTCGAATACATGAGGCGGACGCGTGAGTACTACCTCGCGCTGGGTTACGACAACCCCTACCGCTGGGCGCACTATGTCGATGCACCTTTTCAGCCGCTGAAGAAGCCGCTGAAGGACAGCACCGTGGCGCTGATCACGACGGCCGCTCCCTATCAGCCTGACAAGGGCGATCAGGGGCCGGGCGCGCTCTATAACGCCGGTGCCAAATTCTATAGCGTCTATTCGGGCGATACGGCGGTCGATCACGATACGCGCATCAGCCATATCGGCTACGACCGCAAGCACACGACTGCCGCCGACAGCAACACCTGGTTCCCGCTGCCGCTGATGCGCGAGTTCGCCGACCAGGGCCGCTTCAAGCTGGCCGCGCGCTTCCATGGCGCGCCGACAAATCGCAGCCAGCGCGTCACTCTCGAAACCGATGCACCGGAAATTCTGGCGCGCTGTCGGCAGGACGCGGTCGATGCTGCGCTGCTCGTCCCTACTTGACCCGTCTGTCACCAGACCGTGAGTCTGGTCGCCCGATATCTGGAACGGAACGGCATCCCGACAATCGTGATGGGGGCTGCGAAGGACATCGTCGAATACGCCGGTGTGCCGCGTTTTCTGTTCAGCGACTTTCCGCTCGGCAATTCCTCCGGCAAGCCGCACGAGCCGGACACGCAGCGTTTCACGCTCGATCTGTCATTGAAGGTGCTGGAGGCCGCCGTCGGTCCCAGGACCACGGTGCAGTCGCCGTTGCGCTGGACCGACGATGGCGATTGGAAGAACGACTACAACAACATCGAGCGCATGAGCCCCGAAGAGGTCGCCAAGCGACGTGCGGAGTTCGACAAGGTGAAGCAGGTCGCGCTCGATCAGCGTCAGAAGGCCGGAGTCGCCTGAGGGTCCTTTCGTCATGAGTAAGCCGTTCGCGGGCATCAAGGTTCTCGACTTCACGCGCGTGCTGGCGGGCCCCTACAGCTCCTACCAGCTCGCCCTGCTTGGCGCCGATGTGATCAAGGTCGAGTCGCTCGAAGGCGACGATATGCGCTTCGGCAGCCGTGCCAACGACTGGGAGAAGCGCGGGCTGGCGGCGCCCTGGGTGGCGGTGAATGCCGGCAAGCGGTCGATCACGCTCGACCTCAAGAAGCCCAAGGCGATCGAAATCATCAAGCGGCTCGCGGCCACGTCCGACGTGGTGGTCGAGAATTTCCGCCCCGGCGTGATGGACAAGCTCGGTATCGGCTACGAGACGCTGAAGGCGATCAATCCGAAACTGATCTACTGCGCGGTGTCCGGGTTCGGTCAGGTCGGCCCCGACGCCAAGACGGCCGCCTTCGACGGCATGATCCAGGCCATGTCGGGCCTGATGTCGATCACCGGTTTCGAGAATAATGGCCCGACGCGCGTGGGTTTCGCCGGCGCCGATGTCATGTCGGGCGCCACCGCGGCGCTGGGCATCGCCTCGGCGCTCTTCCAGCGCACCCACACCGGCAAGGGCCAGCTCGTCGACGTCGCCATGATCGACGCCGTGATGGGCTATCTTGCCCAGCAGTTCACCGAGCATCTGATGACCGGCCGCGTCCATGGCCAGGCCGCCAACCTCTCGGTAACGCGCAAGCCCACGGGCAATCTCTTCAAGACCAAGGACGGCTGGATCGTGCTGGCTGTCATGACCGATCCGCAGTTCCAGCGGCTGATGAAGGTGCTGGGGCGTGAGGATGCGCTGGCCGATCCGCGTTTCGTCGACTGGCCGACGCGCATCCAGAACAACACGGCACTGCACGAGATCGTCGAAGCGGCGATGAAGACCGAGACCTCGGCGGCCTGGGGCGAGCGCTTCGCCAAGAACGATATCCCGGCTGGCCGTGTGCTCAGCATTCCGGAAACCGCGCAGCTCGATCTCTTCAAGCATCGCACGGTGCTGCAGACCGTCGAGACCGAGCATGGTCCCATCAAGGTCGTCGGTTCGGGATTTCGCCTCGAACATGGCGGTGGGTCGGTCGAGCGGCCACCTGCGACGCTCGGGCAGCACACCGACGAAGTGCTGAAGGAAGCTGGTTATTCGCCGGCCGAGATCACCGAGATCCGCACCAGCAAGGTTGCCTGATCTAGCGTCGGAAGCCCTTGAAGTTGACCTCGTAGTTCAGGATCAATCGGTATTCGTTGATCTGCCCGTAGGTGCCGTTGGACCATTGATCGACATGGGCCATGCGTCCGCGCAGTTGCAGGGGCTTCAACCACTCCGGCGCGTCTCTTGCCGCCACCTGATACATCAGGTCGAAATCGTATTCGTTGTTCTGTGAGAGCGGCAGACCGGTCGCCGGATCGAGCGCGCCGCTGCCGAAGGTACCCGAGGCCAGAAAGGTGAGGCCGGGAATGCCGATGCCGGCGAAGTCGTAGGTGATGCCGACCTGGAACGCGCGCTCGTTGGCGCGATCGAAATCCAGCGTGATCTGCTTGGTGTAGCCGATCCATTGACCGTAAGGCGTGCGATAGGCCGCGGCGCTGCCGGTCTGGGTGTAGGCACCCCACAACGAGAACTCTTTCCAGAGGAGATCGGTGCGCACGCCGGCCGACCAGGTGCTGAAGGGTTGCCCGGTCAGCAGATTGAGTCCGTTGCTTCCCTGGATCATCAAGTTGCTGGCGAAGCGGAACTTGAGATCGTCGACGATCGTGAATGTCTTGACGATGTCGCCATAGGTCGACGTCAGGATGTCCGGCACGTAGTAGACGGAGGTGCGTAGTCTGAGGTCTTCGACGGTGCCGTACTTGAGGCTGAAGAGGCCCATGCCGGCATTGTGGTTCGGCGCGCCGGCGCGCTCGGACATATTGATGAAGGTCCAGTAGTCCTTCGGTTTGATCGCCGCGACATAGCCCGCGAAGTAATCGACCGGTCCCAGTTTGCCGCGCAGCGCATAGGCTTCGAAGGTGATGGGAATCATGCGGTCGTCGTTGGGGTTCACCTCCAGCTCGTCGATGAGCTGGCGATAAGCGGTGAAGGTCTGCTCCTTGGCACGAACAGATACGTAACCCTGACCCAGGATGAAGAAGCCGTACTGTCCTGTCTTCAGGAGCTGCGTGCCGCTGGTGCTGGGCGGCGCCCAGAGCGGCTGCGTCGTGTAGCCAACGGCACCGATCTGAAGCGTGTCGTAGAGCCAGCCCGACTGATAGCCGATCCAGCCGCCGCCGGCCCAGGCCACGTAGTTCGGCGGCGTGACGTTGGTGCGGTCCATGTAGAAACTGCGAAGATGCACTGTCGCTGTAGCGTCATCATGGATGAAGCTCTTGAGAGCCTCGCCGAGCGACTGCGCCATGGCCGGCATCGTCACCGCAATTGACGACAGCGCCGTCAGAATCAGCAGCCGAAAGCTCAGTCGTCGTGCATGCATTCCGCGAGCGATACCATCCGAACATGACCGATTTGCTGGACTCGCGTTTCTCTTTGCTTCCTCTCCACGATCGCGCGCCCTATTCTTCCGTTGTCCAAGGGGGGTCCCGTCAAGGGGCTGAGATACCGATGACCGTCTGATGGCGGTGGCGCGGTGACCCTTTGAACCTGATCCGGGTCATGCCGGCGAAGGGACTGGATATGCCTCCTTTGCACGACTGCGCCGGATCTCCGTCTGCCTACCAGCCACGGGAGATCCATCATGGACACCATCGTCACCAGCAACACCCCGCAAGGTACCCCGCCAAAGGTAACCACGGGCCCACTGCCATCTTCTCGCAAAGTCTACTCGACACCCGACGCCGCACCCGATCTCAGCGTGCCCTTGCGCGAGATCGCGCTCTCGACCGATGCCGAACCGCCGGTGCGCGTCTACGACACGACGGGCCCCTATACCGATTCCGATGTCACAATCGATGTCCGCAAGGGCCTGGCGCGCCCGCGCCGCGCCTGGATTCTCGAACGCGGCGGCGTCGAGGAATATGAAGGCCGCACTATCCAAGCGATCGACAATGGCAACGTGAAGGACGCGGCGCTCAGGCCGTTTCCCAACACGCCGCGGCCGTTGCGCGGCCTCGACGGCAAGCCGATCACGCAGTTCGAATGGGCGCGCGCCGGCATCGTGACCAAGGAGATGGTCTATGTGGCCGAGCGCGAGAATATCGGTCGCAAGAAGATCCTGGCCGAAGCGGAGGCGCGGCTGGCCGACGGCGAAAGTTTCGGTGCTGCGCTGCCGGCCTTCATCACGCCGGAGTTCGTGCGGCAGGAGGTGGCGGCCGGCCGTGCCATCATCCCGGCCAACATCAACCACACCGAGCTCGAGCCGATGGCCATCGGCCGGAACTTCCTGGTGAAGATCAACGCCAACATCGGCAATTCGGCCGTCTCTTCCTCCATGGAAGAAGAAGTCGAGAAGATGGTGTGGGCGATCCGCTGGGGCGCCGACACGGTTATGGACCTGTCGACCGGCCGCAACATTCATGACACACGCGAGTGGATCGTGCGCAACGCGCCGGTGCCGATCGGCACCGTGCCGATCTACCAGGCGCTGGAGAAGGTGGGCGGCGATCCGACCAAGCTGTCATGGGAGGTGTTCCGCGACACGCTGATCGAGCAGGCCGAGCAGGGCGTCGATTATTTCACCATCCATGCCGGCGTGCGGCTGGCGCATGTGCCGCTAACGGCAAGCCGCGTCACCGGCATCGTGAGCCGTGGTGGTTCGATGATGGCGCAATGGTGCCTCACCGAGCATCGCGAGAGCTTCCTCTACGAACACTTCGGCGACATTTGCGACATCATGCGCAAATACGACGTGTCGTTCTCGCTGGGGGACGGGCTGCGGCCGGGCTGCAACGCCGACGCCAACGATGCCGCGCAGTTCGCCGAGCTCGAGACCCTGGGCGAACTCACCAAGATCGCCTGGGACAAAGGCTGCCAGGTCATGATCGAGGGGCCGGGCCATGTGCCCATGCACAAGATCAAGGCCAACATGGACAAGCAGCTGCGGGAATGCGGCGAGGCGCCGTTCTACACTTTGGGTCCGCTCGTCACCGACATCGCGCCGGGCTACGACCACATCACCTCGGGCATCGGCGCGGCCATGATCGGCTGGTTCGGCACGGCGATGCTCTGCTACGTGACGCCCAAGGAGCATCTCGGCCTGCCCGATCGCGACGACGTGAAGGTCGGCGTCATTACCTACAAGATCGCCGCCCACGCCGCCGATCTCGCCAAGGGCCATCCGGCTGCCCGGCTGCGCGACGATGCGCTGTCGCGGGCCCGCTTCGACTTCCGCTGGCGGGATCAGTTCAACCTGTCGCTGGACCCGGCCACGGCCGAGAAATTCCACGACGAAACCATGCCCAAGGAGGCGCACAAGACCGCGCATTTCTGCTCGATGTGTGGGCCGAAGTTCTGCTCCATGCGCATCACCCAGGACATCCGCGACTATGCCAAGAAGGGCATGGACGAGATGAGCGCCAAATTCCGGGAAGGGGGCAATTCCCTCTATGTCCCGGAAAAGGCCGCCGGCTGATCGTCTACTTGGTGTAGACGGACCGGATGAGGCGGGTTGCCTTGCGCCTGCCTCATCGGTGGGGGAGACTCGTGCGGTTCGGTTCGTACTATATGTAACTGACTGCTTTTCTAGGGTGTATTTGGGCGATGAAACGGCTGCGGACCCTGCTCGGGATCGGCCTGGGGCTGGCCATTGTTGCTGGCGCGGGCTGGTATATTTCGCAGTCGGGCTCGGCGCCGCCTGCTCGTCAGGGAGGCGGCCGCTTCGCCGCGGGGGCTGCCGTTCCTGTCGGTCTGGCGACCGTTGCCAAGGGAAATATCCCCATTACGATTAGGGCGTTAGGCACGGTCACGCCGCTGAACACGGTCAACGTAAAGACCCAGATCACCGGCCAGCTCATGGACGTCTATTTCAAGGAAGGCCAGACGGTGAAGCAGGGCGACCTGCTCGCGCTGGTCGACCCGCGGCCCTACGACGTTGCCCTGCAGCAGGCGATTGGCCAGCAGCAGAAGGACGAGGCACTGCTCAAGAACGCCCAGGCCGACCTTGAACGCTACAAGAAGCTGGTGGCGCAGGATTCGATCGCCCGCCAGCAGTACGATACGCAGATTGCCTTGGTGCGGCAGTACGAGGCCGCGCTGGTGATCGACCAGGCGCTGGTCGACGCCGCCAAGCTCAACGTCACCTACACGCGGATCGTGTCGCCGCTCACCGGCAAGATCGGCCTGCGTCTGGTCGACAAGGGCAACTATGTGACGATGGGCGATGCCACCAGCATCTGCGTCATCATCCAGGTCCAGCCGATCTCGGTGATCTTCACGATTCCCGAAGATACCTTGCCGCAAGTGCGCAAGCGGCTGGCGGCCGGCGCCAATCTGGAAGTGCGCGTGTTCGACCGGTCGCAGAAGAACGAGCTGGCGCTCGGCCGGCTCGACACGACCGACAACGTGATCGACACGACCACAGGTACGGTGCGCCTGCGCGCGGTGTTCGAGAACGCCGACGAAAGCCTGTTCCCCAACCAGTTCGTGAACGTCCGCCTCCTGGTCGACACGGTGACGGATGCGACGGTCGTGCCGATCGCCGCCATCCAGCGCGGCCAGCCCGGAACGTTCGTCTATCTGGTGAAGCCCGACGATACGGTGACGATCCGCGTCGTCGAGCTTGGCGCCTCGGATGGCGATAAGGTTGCGATCACCAAGGGTCTGCAGGTCGGCGACAACGTCGTGGTCGACGGCGTCGACCGCCTGCGCGACGGCGCCAAGATCCGCCGACCCGGCGCGACGCCACGTGCGGCGGCTGGCCCGCCGGTCGCCACGGCCGTGCCGGATGGCAAGGTGCAGGAACAGCAAGGCCAGGGACAACAAGATCAAGGGCAGCAGGGCCAGAGGCGGCGCCAGCAGGCCAACGGTGGTGCCGGCGGTACCGGCGGCGCTGCTGCGGCACAGCCGACCGCACCCAGCCAGTAGTCAGGCCGCGACATGAATCCGTCGCGGATTTTCATCGAACGGCCGGTTGCCACCTCGCTGTTGATGGTGGCGATCATGCTGGTGGGCATCATTGCCTACCGCTTCCTGCCGCTCTCCGCCTTGCCTCAGGTCGACTACCCGACCATCCGCGTTCTGACGCTCTATCCCGGCGCCAGCCCGGAGGTGATGACGACGTCGGTCACGGCGCCGCTCGAACGCCAGTTCGGGCAGATGCCCGGTCTCAACCAGATGACCTCGACCAGTTCGGCGGGCGCATCGGCCATCACCCTGCAGTTCGACCTGAAGCTCGGCCTCGATATCGCCGAGCAGCAGGTGCAGGCCGCGATCAATGCCGCGGGCAACCTGCTGCCGGGCGACCTGCCGGCGCCGCCGATCTACGCCAAGGTGAATCCGGCGGATGCGCCGGTTCTGACGCTTGCCGTCACCTCGCGCTCGGAGCCGCTGACCAAGGTTCATGATCTGGTCGATACACGGCTGGCGCAGAAGATCTCGCAAATTCCAGGCGTCGGCCTGGTGAGCCTGGAGGGCGGCCAGAAGCCCGGCGTGCGTATCCGCGCCAATCCGACGGCGCTCGCCGCCTACGGCCTCAATATCGACGACCTGCGCACCGTCATCTCGAACGCCAACGTGAACACGCCCAAGGGCAATTTCGACGGGCCGGCGCGCGCGCTCACCATCAACGCCAACGACCAGATCACCGATCCCGACACCTTTCGCGCCATCATCGTGGCCTACCGCAACGGTGCGCCGGTGCGCATCCGCGACGTGGCGACGGTCGAGGAGGGGCAGGAGAACAACCGCATCGCGGCGTGGGCCAACAGCGTCCAGGCCGTGATCGTGAACGTCCAGCGCCAGCCCGGCGCCAACGTTATCGACGTCGTCGACCGCATCAAGGAGCTGCTGCCGCAGCTTCGCGAGACCTTGCCGAACTCGCTCGATGTCGCAGTGCTGACCGACCGTACCGTGACGATCCGCGCCTCGGTGCGCGACGTGCAGATCGAGCTTACCTTCGCGGTAATCCTGGTTGTGGCGGTGATCTTTGCGTTCCTGGGTGATGTCCGCGCCACGCTGATCCCAAGCCTTTCGGTGCCGCTGTCGCTGGTCGGCACCCTGGCGGTCATGTATCTCGCAGGCTTCAGCCTGAACAACTTGTCGATCATGGCGTTGACCATCGCCACCGGCTTCGTGGTCGACGATGCGATCGTCATGATCGAGAACATCGCCCGCTACATCGAACGCGGCGAAGATCCCCTGGCGGCATCTCTCAAGGGATCGCGGCAGATCGCCTTCACGGTGGTCTCGCTTACCGTTTCGCTGATCGCCGTGTTGATCCCGTTGCTGTTCATGAGCGACGTCGTGGGCCGGCTGTTCAGCGAATTCGCCGTCACCCTCTCCGTAACCATCCTGATCTCGGCCGTGGTGTCGCTGACCCTGGTGCCGATGCTGTGTGCGCAGCTTCTTCGCCAGCGGCCGCACGCGGCGGCCGGCCCCGAGACGACGACGGAAACCCGTGCCCATGCCGGCGGCGAGGAACAGGCGATGGGCGCACGCTGGTTCGCACGCCTGATCGATTTCTACGATCGTTGCCTGGTCGTGGTGTTCCGCCACCAGACGCTGACCTTGCTGGTCGCGGTCGGCACCGTGGCGTTGACGGTGCTCCTCTATATCGTCGTGCCGAAAGGCTTCTTCCCGGTTCAGGATACCGGGCTGATCCAGGCCGTCACCGAGGCGCCACAGAGCGTTTCCTTCGACGCCATGAGCAAGCGCCAGCAGGCATTGGCCGAGGTCATCCTCAAGGATCCCGATGTCGCGAGCCTCGCATCTTTCATCGGCGTCGATGGGACCAACCCGACGCTGAACTCCGGCCGCATGCTGATCAACCTGAAGCCGCGCGGCGAACGCTCGCTGTCGGCGACCCAGATCATCCGCCGCCTGCAGCGCGAAGTGTCTTCGGTCGTAGGCATTTCGCTCTACATGCAGCCGGTCCAGGACCTCACGATCGATTCGACGGTGAGCCGCACGCAGTATCAGTTCGTCCTCGAGAGCGCCAAAGTCGACGAATTCGACACCTGGGTACCGCGTCTGATGGAGCGGCTTGGCCGTCTGCCTGAAATCGTCGATGTGACGAGCGATCTACAGAACAAGGGCCTGTCGATGTTCATCAAGATCGACAGGGATGCCGCGGCCCGGTTCGGCATTACGGCCGCGACCGTCAACAACGTGCTCTATGACATCTTCGGCCAGCGCATCGTCTCGACCGTCTACACGCAATCGAACCAGTATCGCGTCATCTACGAGGTCGAGCCGGCGCTCGGGCGGTCACTCGAAGCGCTGAACAACCTCTATCTGCCCGGCTCCCAGGCCGGCAAGCAGGTGCCGCTGTCGGCCATCGCGACGTTCGAAGAACGGGCGGCGCCACTCCGGCTCGATCGCTTCGGCCAGTTTCCCGCCACCACCATTTCCTTCAACCTGGCACCGGGCTATGCGCTGGGCGATGCGGTCAACGCCATCGTGGCGGCGCAGCGCGAGATCGAGATGCCGCGTTCCATCACCACGCATTTTCAGGGAGCGGCGCTCGCCTTCCAGAAGTCGCTCGACAGCCAGCTTCTGCTGATCCTGGCGGCCATCGTCACCGTCTACATCGTGCTGGGCGTGCTCTACGAGAGCTACATCCATCCCATCACGATCCTTTCGACCTTGCCGTCGGCAGGTATCGGCGCGCTGTGGGCGCTGATGCTGGCGGGAAGCGAACTCAGTGTGGTCGCTATCATTGGCATCGTGCTGCTGATCGGCATCGTGAAGAAGAACGCGATCATGATGATCGACTTCGCGCTCGACGCCGAACGCAACGAGGGCAAGACGCCGCGCGAGGCGATCCACCAGGCCTGCCTGCTGCGCTTCCGACCAATCCTGATGACCACCGTCGCCGCCCTGGTTGGCGCGCTGCCCCTGATGCTGGGCACCGGCACCGGCTCGGAGCTGCGCCAGCCGCTCGGCCTCACTATCGTGGGCGGCCTGATCGTGAGCCAGGTGCTGACGCTCTTCACGACGCCGGTGATCTATCTCGCCTTTGATCGGCTGGGCCGGCGCCTGCGTGGCCTGCCGCCTGACACGCCGCTCTATCCCGTTCGCGGCGAGGTGAGCGAGGGCGCACCGTGAATCTGTCGGCGCCCTTTATCGCGCGGCCGGTCGCCACGACCCTGCTGACGATC
>CALROF020000068.1:0-26553 GCA_943369775.1 Reyranella massiliensis 521 | reverse complement strand
TGCTGCTGCCCCGTAGCAAGATCGCCCCGCTGGTGGGGACGAGGCCGGAGATGGCACGCATGAGCGAGCTCTTCCCGGCGCCGTTCCCGCCGATGATGGTGACGATCTCGCCTACCTCGACGGTGAGCGAAACATCGCGCAGAGCCTGCACGGCGCCATAGCTGACGGAGAGATTCTCGATTTTCAGCATCGCCTAGCCCGCGGCCTGGGGACAGGGGAGGAGGCCCTCTTCCTCGGGCGCATCGCCGAGATAGGCCTTGATGACGGCGGGCTCGTTGCGGACGTGCGCCGGCGTGCCGTCCGCGATCTTGATCCCGTAGTCCAGCACGACGACATGGTCCGAAATCGCCATGACCATCTCCATGTGGTGTTCGATCAGAAGGATGGTGATGCCTCGCCCCCGCAGGTCTGAGATCAAGGTCATCAATTGAGCTGTCTCGGTGGGATTGAGCCCTGCGGCGGGCTCGTCGAGCAGCAGCAGCGTGGGATTCGAGGCGACCGCCCGCGCGATCTCCAGCTTGCGCTGGAGGCCGTAGGGAAGGCTGAGGGCAGGCTCGTGGGCGTATTGCGTCAGCCCGACGAAATGCAGGATATCCAGAGCCTCGGCGCGCAGCCTGCGCTCTTCCCTGCCAACCGAGGGCCAGCCGACGAGATTGGCGAGGAAGCCGCTGGACTGGGTTGAATGCCCGCCCACCACGACATTCTCGATCACACTCATGCCCGAAAACAGTTTCAGGTTCTGGAACGTGCGTCCGATCCCGATCATGCTCCGTTGGCTGGGCGGGAGCGTCTCGATGGAATTCCCTTCGAAAGTGATCACGCCGGACGTGGGAAAGATCGTGCCTGCGAGGATGTTCAGCAGGGTGGTCTTGCCCGCGCCGTTGGGACCGATCAGCGACGTGATGGAATGACGCGGAAGCATCAGCGAGACGTCGCGCGTCGCCAGGACGCCGCCGAAATTCTTGTTCAGGCTGCGCGCTTCCAGGATCGCTTTGCCGGTGCCGGCGTCGAGGTGTGCGGCCCCCAGCGCAGGGCGATCCGTGGGTTCCTCCGGCGCGCGCATCGGCCGGAAGCGACGGATCACGCGTTCGATCCAGCCGGAGAGTCCGTCGGGCATAACGTAGAGCGACACGAGAAGAAGGCAGCCATAAGTGATCTGCTGCAGATATGGCCAGCGGGCAAGCGCCGCATCCAGGAAAGTGAGAATCACCGCTCCGAGCAATGAGCCAAGCTGCGTCGGCCCTCCGAACAGCACCAGCACCAGGAAGAAGACTGACAGGTTGAAGGTGATAAAATCGGAATTAATGTACTGATTTTGCTGCGCGACCAGCGCGCCCGCAAGACCACAGGTGACCGAGCTGATAATGAAGGCCAGGACCTTGAAGCGATATACGCTGATTCCGACGCTCTCCGCCGCAATTTCCGAGGTCGCGACCGCACGAAATCCACGCCCGAACCGCCCACCCAGAAGTTGAACCAGCGCCAAATGGACGATCAGGCCCAAGGTGAAGACGAAGAACACCCATTGCTGGTTGGTCAGCGCCACACCTCCCCAGTCGAGCGGGGTCACGCCGTAGATACCCTCCTGGCCCCTGAAGACATCGCTCCATTCCGTCACTATTTTCTCGATGACGATGCCGAACGCAATCGTAACCATCGAGAGGCTGGGACCTCGCACCCGCAGGGCCGGCACGGCGATGATCACGCCGAAGGCCCCGGCGGCGGTGCCCGCCGCCAGCAGAGCAAGCCATGGGCTGAGTCCTAGATCCACGGTCAGGAGGGCAGCGGTATAGGCGCCCACGGCGAAAAGGCCCGCATGACCGAGCGATTTCTGGCCCGTCTGGCCGACGAGGACATTCAGCCCGGACGCGGCGATGAAATAGACGCCGGCATTGAAGAGCACACGAAGGTAAAATTCATTCGTGACAGTGCTTGCCAGGAGCGCGCCGGCAACAAGCACCAGAGCGACGAACGTCGCGCCGATCTGTTTCACACCTTCTCTCCATGGGTCGTGCCGAACAATCCGTCGGGCTTCACATAAAGAAAGGCGATGATCAGGCCGAATACGAAGATCTCCTTGATCTCCGCCCGCCACATTCCCGCCAGCGATTCAAGGACACCGAGGAAAAATCCGCCGAACATGCAGCCGCGGGGATTCGAAAGGCCGCCGAGAATCGCCGCCGAGAATGCCTTCAAGGCCAAAGCAAAGCCGATGAAAACCGATGCGGTCGCGATCGGCGCGACAAGTAAGCCCGCGACGCCGGCAAGGATCGAACTGACGACGAAGACACCGATCGAGATGGCTTCCGCATTGATGCCCATGAGGGTTGCGACAGGCTTGTTCTGCGCCACGGCGCGAACCGCCTTTCCGAGCTGTGTGCGATGGAGCATCCAGTCGAAGAGCGCCATCAGCGACACGGCGACGACGAACACCAGGATTTCTTGGGGCCGCACGCCGCTGCCGAACACCGTGAGCACATGATCTCCAAGCGGGGAGGGGACACCGATGGGAGCAGGGCCCCAGAAGGCCAGGGAAAGGTTTTGAACGATGATTCCAAAACCCAGGGTGCTCATCACCCAGGACAGACCCTGTTTACCCAGGAACCGGCGGATGGCCGCGAAGTAGATCGCGCAGCCGATCAGCGCCATCAAGACGATGTTGGCGCCCAAAGCGACCGCATAGGCCAACCATGTCACGTCCTCGGGCGCCAGCACCCCGAGAACGCGACCCTGGCTCACGAGCAGGACGCAACTCGCGGTGACCAAGGACCCCAGGGCGAGAAATTCGCCCTGGCCGAAATTGAACGTCTTGGTGGTTGTATAGGTGACGCTGAAGCCGAAGGCGATCAGCGCATAAACGCTACCAAGCGCAAGTCCGCTGAATATTGCCTGTATTATTGACATGGGATTTATTCCGATCTGGTGACTTAACGTTTCAGATCGGATGGCTGAATGGTGCGCGTTATCGCATCCGTATAAGTAATTATATTCCCGTCCTGCCACTTCGCGAGTCTGAAATCCGTGACGGACATGCCTTCGTGATTCTGCGCGTCGAAGGGCTTGTTGTAGGTCTTGATGACACCGTCGACCGGCGCGAGATTTTCGAGAGCGGCCTGAACTTTCGGGCCGTCCGTACTTCCGGCTTGGCGGATGGCCTGCGCAAGAACCATGAGATTGTCATAGGCCTGAGCCGCGGTGATGAAGGTTGGCATGTTTGGATGCTTGGCAATGAGCTTTTTGTAGAGATCCTCGGCTTTCGGCGTGCTGTCTGGCGTGACGGAGGCGGTGAATATGATCTTCCCGGCCAAGTCCTTGCCTGCGATCGAGTTTAATGGGGTGTTGATATTCGCCCATGATCCAAGGGTTACGGGGAAATAGGAGATTTTTTCCATGCTGCGCAGGACCTGCGCATTGGCATCGGCAAGCCCGATCACAATCACTGTATCCGCGCCGGCCGATCGAATTTTATTGAGCTGGGAGGTCATGTCGGTGTCGCGTGGCCCGAATTTTTCTTCAGCAACCGGGCTCACGCCATGCATGGCGATGACCTCTCGCAAATCCTTGAGCGCCTGCTGACCGTAGCCGGTCGAATCCACAAGGAACGCGATTTTCTTGTCGGCGCTAGCCCGCATGGCATAGGCGAGAAGCAAAGCAATCTGCTCGCGATCCACCATGGAAATACGGAAGACGTAGTTTTTATCTGTCTTCTGGTACCTTTTTGTAATCTCGGTCGCCGTTGCGATCGGCGACATCAAGGGAATTTGCTTTTGCTGGGGAATATGCATCCAGGCAAGGACGGTGCCGGAGTTGGCGCCGCCGAATATTGCAGAGACATGCTCGTTGTCGATGAGTTCGCTGGTATTCTGGATCGCCTTTGGCGGCTGCGCGGTGTCGTCGCGGGCAACGATGACAACTTTCCTGCCGAGAAGACCGCCAGAAGCGTTGATGTCGTCTGCGGCTTGTTCCAGCCCGTAAAGCCCCGACAGCCCGAATTCAGCAGATCCGCCCGCAGACATGTCACTATTGTAGCCGATTTTGATTTCTTGAGCAGATGCAGCCAGCGTCGCTGAATAGAGTAAGGCAGAAGTCATAAATGCAAGACGAGCAGCTTTTGTGAGATCCATCGCATCCTCCTTTTGTCATACAATTTCCATCCTTTGTAATTTTGGCTCGCCTGAATGACGCGCTCGCCAACCCGGTGGCTTTGATCCAACCGCTACCGGACGCAATGCGACAACGCCCCAAGCGTGCAAGGGGCGGAAACACAGGTCGAGGATAGGGTGGATGTGCGGGATTCAATTTGGTGAGCTGATCAGGCAAGTCGATCCAAAAATTACATCATGTCAGATGGATAGCGTAGGCACATGGCGTTTCCCGTATTCTTGAATATTTATTCAAGTACGGTATCGAGGCTCCGCGCAGTCGTCAATTGCGATTATGCGCAAGCGAGGGGCGATGGCGTCCCACCATGTGTTTGGCCCCGGAGAGTCGTGACGCTATTCTGAGCGGAGAGGCGGAGGACGCGGTATGGCAGGAGTTCTTCACGGCAGCGCCCGCACGCCGCCGCGAGTTCGAGCCGAGCTCCAAGCGTCGCAAGAGACGACCAGTGTCCTTGCCCGGCGATATGGGCAGAGCCGAACCACCGTCGCAAAATGGCGTGGACGGACGTCGACGTCGGATGCTCCGATGGGGCCCCGTGATGCGCGCAGCACCGTTCTGACGTTGGCGGAAGAAGCCATGGTCGTGGAGTTTCGGCGCCGCGCGCTCCTGCCACTCGACGACGTCCTAGCACTACTTTGGCGGATTAACGGATTGATAACGCTGACGTGTTGAGGTTTGCGCCCGGATTGGGGCGCAGGCCATGGCGAGCTGGGATGAGGCGTTGGGGGCGTTTCTGAAGCCGTTTGTCGCCCTGCTGGGGCACAAGAAGCGGCGGCAGATGTGCCCGCTCTATGTGGCGGGGCTGATCGGCCCGGGCGAGCGCAAGAGCATGCAGCCCATGGCCGAGCGACTCGATCCGCGCGGTACGACCGCGTCGTCAGGGGTCATGCCGACGCGATTGCCGGCTGCGGCTATGGCTCCAGTTTCCCCGGCACCATCCCGCATGACCTGACCCCCAATCGTGAGCTTGGCAAGCGAGGCGTCGTGCAAGGGCTGGAGGTCGAGGCCCATGCCTTCGGCGCGTATTCCGTCGTCGGCGACAAGCATCTCGTGCACGCGCCGCTCGGCAAGGTAGGCGATCACGTCCGGCGACAGGGTTCGCGGCGCCCCCTCGGAGAGGAAACGGCGCATCTCCCGAACCAGGAACTCGCTCTCGGAGATGAGCAGGCCGGCGCGGGAACGGGCGACGGAGTTGTCCGACGTCCGCAGCGATTCGGTCAGCTCGTGTTTGAATCGGCCCGTCTTGCGGTTCACCAGCTTGGCGAGGTGGTCCGGGACGCGAGGCGGGGCCTCCTGGCCGCGGATGTCATCGGGAAGCCGGAAGCGGAAATGCCACGTTGGGCCACGTCGGATCAGGTACGTCATGAACGCCATCGGAATGCGGCCCATGTAGCATGTGCATGTAGCACCGGGCCGACGCAATCTATTGGCGAAGCTGATTTTTCCGCTGGATCAAGGCCTTGAGAAAGGCGTGGCGCTCCCAAGGGGAATCGAACCCCTGTTTTCGCTGTGAGAGAGCTAAATAACGGCATTTTGCGGACAGCCGTGGATGGCGCTGGACGTTGTTATCATTGATTTTCAGTAATTTTTCGTCCACACGTGTTCATATAAATCCGCGCCTATATTTTCCGTACAAATTCCGTACGTTTTGGGAGAGGCTTTGATGGCTCGCATCGCCCGCAACTCGAAGACGGATAGTCGCTCGGCGAGGGCCAAGCTCGCTGCGCGCCGTGAGCCGTACTGGACGAAGGTGAGCGAAGGGTGCTTTCTCGGATATCGGAAGGGCACCAAGGGTGGGACCTGGATTGCTCGCTTCAGGTCAGAGGCCGGATCACAAGCTTACGATAGTCTCGGTGCGGCTGACGATTTCCGCGATGCAGACGGTCTATCGGTTTTCTCCTTCGACCAGGCGCAGGCTCAAGCGCGCGATTGGTTCGATCAGAAAGCCCGTGAACAGGCCGGCCTCTTGGTCGCTCTGGATGTTCCCTACACGGTCAGCGACGCCCTCAGGGACTACTTCGCTTATCGGGAGAATAAGGGCTCCAAGGGCGTATACGCCGACCGAAAGGCGGCTGAGGCACGGATCATCCCCGCGCTGGGCGACGTGGAGCTCGCGAAGCTAACGGTAAAGAAGCTGCGGGATTGGCATCACGGCGTTGCTTCATCGGCGAAACTGGTTCGCGTCCAGTCGGGAAAGGCGCGCAAGATTAAGGTACTCGACCGCTCTGACTCCGATGCAGTGCGTGCCCGACGTGCGACCGCAAACCGTCAACTCACGATCCTCAAGGCTTCGCTCAACCATGCATATCGGGAAGGGCTCGCGAGGAGCGATGAGGCGTGGAAGAAGGTTTCGCCATTTCGAGCTGTGGACGATGCAGTTGTCCGTTTTCTCAGCGCGGATGAATGCCGCCGCCTCGTAAATGCATGTGAGCTCAATTTCAGAAATCTCGTGCGCGGGGCGCTGCTGAGCGGGTGCAGATATGGCGAGCTAACAAGGATGCGCGCGGCGGATTTCAGTGGGGAAACTGGAACTGTGTTGGTACGAGAGAGCAAGGGGGGGCGGCACCGACATGTTGTCCTCACGGACGAGGGGCAGGAGCTGTTCCGCTCCCTCACAATTGGCAGGTCCAGCGCCGCACCGATATTTGTGCGTGCGGATGACGAGCGGTGGGGTGCTTCGCATCAGCAACGACCTATAGAATTGGCATCAGAGCGCGCCGGGATCAAGCCGGCCATTACTTTCCATGTCCTGCGGCACACACATGCGAGTCAGCTCGCGATGAATGGCGTTCCGATGCGGGTCATCGCAGACCAACTGGGGCACGCCGACACACGCATTACCGAAAAGCACTATGCCCATCTCGCGCCGTCCTACGTGGCGGATACGATACGCGCGCACTTTCCGAATCTGGAGCTCGGCAACGACAGTGCCAATGTTACTCCGATGCGGAAAACGAAGCCGTAGAAGCTCTGGCCTATGCTCGGAGGCTTGACCAGATCGGCGATCCGCGCGAGGAAATCGGTGCGGAGACGAGGAGTGGCACTCGCCGATCCGGAGTAACATTGGGATCGGAGATTGGTCGGTTCGAGCCCGGCCCTCCGCAACCAAGCCCTACCCTAGTTTTTTCGCCTTGATCGGGAACCGCCTTTGAGCCGCCGCTGCCTGGTCAGGCCATAGCCTATCGCCGCGTATACCGTGCCCCAAATGGTCCCATCGCGGAGTCTATACGCGCGGCGAACATTGGGTGAGCGGGGCGCATGAGGAAGTCGTGGGGCGCGGATCAGGTCGATCGGTTGCGAGGCGGGTAGCAACTCAGTACCACCCTGAAGGGGCTTGGAAGATACCGAATACGGGCCTGCGCTGCGCATCGTCTATCTGATGCGCGAAGCGAGATCTTGTGAAGTCGCCGCAATTCATCTCGACTCTAACAAAAGGTAAAAATTTGACTCGTCACCGCTCTTTATAACGACGAGGATGGTCAGAAAATATGAAATGAGACATCGGGAGCGGGAAGACGTCTAACACTTCCGCAGTTCCTACTCAGGTGCCCAGCAGGCTGGGGTTGTGTTCTCTGAGTACCCGACACTCATTAAGATACGAATTCAAACGTGTTCAATCAAGGCAAGAGCTCACGTCTCTCGATCGCCGTGACAGTCAACCGAATCGTCCCAATGTTCAGGGTGCCTTTGCGCGCCTGTTGGCGGTACGAACTCGTGCAATGAGGGTGGTATCAGCCAGCCTTGATCGACCTCCCAGGAGCGGAACACCTTGGCCATGTGCCGAGTGAAGCACTCCCAAGCCCCACCGTCGGGGTCGTTACTCGGACAGGCTGACGCCTCGGGCTTAAAAAGCCTAAACCCGTCGGCTCGGCTAGCCTTCGCTAAACGAGGCTCACGTCCCCCGAAGGCCATACGATCGTGACCCTTCTTCCGAGGCGTTTGGCATATCTGATGGTGCTCCAGGTGCCGCTGCGCGGTTCTCCTCAGCCGCCGGCGCTCCGATGAGCCGGCCGGTGTTCCTGACGATAATGCGATTGCGCTTCAGGTAGGGCGCGGGCCCCCATTCAACACCGGTCAGACCGAGGGCCATTTGCGAAGGATCAAGCGGCCGATGTAGATGACAGACTATGCCTTCGATCTCCTCTGCAATCCGATGTGCCTGCTCATCGGCCCCGATGCAGCAACCATGGTGAAAGGCGGTTGGCTTCATGCCCCAAAGTACAGCAGAGAAGGCCACGATCTGCTTTGATGTCATGCCCTCGCGAGAGCCGGTGAAGCCGATGTCGTCACATTCGATGTCAACTTTATAGAAGGCATGATCCCTCTTCAGGTCTGTTTTTTGATTGCGTTGGTCCGTTTGCGGCGAAGCCAAGCGCACGACGCTGCGATCCGCTTCGCCGCACCAGCGTGGCTTTGACGATATTTCGGCTAAAGACGTTATGCCTCTTCGGCCTTAAGGTCGAGCATCGCAACGGGCTTCAACGCGCTGCCCTGGATTTCCTTGATAAGCGAAGTCAGCGGGTTTTCACGGTCTCCCTTCAGTGCGAGCTTGTCGTTGAACAGACCAAGATGTCGGCCGAGAAGCTGAAGCGCACCAAGCTTATCCGCCAGCTTCACCTTCTTAATGAGCGCAGTCGACACATCCTCTGCATCCGCCGTTTCAATCACCTCGATGCCGATGATTGCTGCCGCCGTATCGCCATCGATCTCATCGAGCCGCCTCAAACCACCTTCTGGGGTGAAGGCTTCACGAACATCGAAGAAGGCTATTCGGGCGAGTTCCAACACCACGCGGTCCGCCGTGATTTCCGTACGTTTGGCACGTTTCGCGATGGCGTTTTCGACGAACCGCGCAATAACAGGTTTTCTCAGGTTTTCTTCGCCGATCTGCTGCCCGGTCTTTCTGGAGTATCCGGCTCGAATCGCCGCCTGCGTGGCGTTGAGGTCGATCAGATATTCACGAACGAAGGTCTGTTGCTTCCGAGTCATAGCTGCACCTCTGAAATCAATGATTGAATGAAGCGAGTCATTTGCGTTCCCGACCCGTGCGACAGTTGCGACACATGTCGCGAAGCCATAGAGCGGAAGGACTGGAAGGATCTTCGAAGAGCTGCGATGACATGCGACAATTGCGACAAGTCCCAGCTTGTAGTTGTCGCGCCGAGCAGACTCATCTCACACGTTGTCATACAATGGCTCCGGAATGGCTTTGTAGGTCAACGGGCGGGGGCGAACCTCGACGATTAACCGGTGTTCCAGAAGGGTCTTGATGGCCGGTTCGGCGGCACGTTTGACCCGAGTGGCCGAAGGGCCCTTGTTCATGATATCGCGGAGGGTCACCTGCTGATCAGGAGCATTGAGCGCAAATCGGTGGATGTTCCGCGCCAATTCAAGCTGCGGATCCGCCTTAGCCACGCCATGGAGCCGCAGAGCCTCGTCAAGGTACCAGCGCATCAATACGACTGCGTTGGTCATTGTAGAGGCGCTGATTTCACCAGCCCGAACATCTTCAACGATCGTGAGTATGCCGGCGATCCGGGCTGCATTCTCTGCGGCCTTGGCCGCGACTCCATTGATGGCGCCTAAGCCTTCTTCGGCCCCCTCCACACGCCCGAGTTGGCGCTCCACCTCATCATAAAACGCGCGCCACCGGTCCATCGCGTCGACAGAGATGGACAGCTTGCGAGGAGCAAGTTCATTCGAGGAGAGACCGAGCTTCGGATAAGGGCATCTCAACAAGCCCAGCATCTGTGCGGTGTAAATGCGCAGCGTCTCCCGTTCATCCGGCAACGGATCTCGATAAAAGCGGGTTCCAGCAATCGACACGGGCGCAGCCACGAGCAACCGAGCCAAGGTGCCAAGGTCGCGCAGAGTGCGGTTCCCGAGGAAATCAGTCGCAGCTTCCGGTTGAAGCATGACATGCAGCGCGAGACGGCGACCAAGAAGTTCGCTTACACCATCCCCAGAGCGCATTCGGTTGATTGGATCGCCATCCCAGAGCTGGTTCAGGACAGCCCCGCTGTTGACGATATTGTCTGAGTTCATCGCATGGCCGCCGGTGAACTGGCCGCCCTCCGCGGTGAATGCGCCGAGAGCACCTTGGCAATGTCCCCAGTTCTTCAGCAGACCATCGACTGTGAAGTTGCCTACGGTCAACATGGGATGCAAGGGCTTTGGTGGCTCTGGGCCTATTGTTGTAAGTTGATCAGTCTTCTCGTCTAAGGATGTTTTGCTGCGCTCGATCTGCTTTTTCTGGGCATTCCATGCAGCCCAATCCGCGTTCCAGCGCTGAAGCTCTTCATTATGTATTGCCCGCAGTTCGTTTTCGCGGGCCGCAACAGGCCGGAGAGCTTCCTTATCAGCACTGGACTTGCGGTCGCCGGACGCGGCAATGGTCAGGCAAAAGAGAGACAGGGGCCGCGTCTGCCCGAAGGGCATGAGCACATCTGCGTGCGGTTGGGCGCAAAGGGACCCGACCGCCAGAACGGACTGACCTGCGATTCCGAGCGGAACCTGCACCATGCTAGCGATGGCACGAGCAGCCGGAGCCAAGGTAGTTCCCAGAGCGTCGATCGGATACCGCTTGCCCAGTCGCGTCGGGGGCGCGAGTGGGAGGGGGGCTTCGATAGCGTGGCTGCCCTGATTGAGTGCGGAGGCATGAGTCCCCGCGAGGAGGCGCAGCGCGATGTCAGCACCCTGCGCCGGGTCCTGAGCATCACGGACAAACTCCTCGGGGACAGCGCGCGGGCTTGCGAGACCAGCGTGCTTGCCCGAGGCGATGGTGGCGAGCACCCGCTTGCGCCCGTCATCCTTCAGAACGCCGCAAGCGGCTGCCGCGTCCAATAGGGCTGTGTGAGCCTCATCGTCCTTGATCCAACCGGATGCGACCAACTGGTAGATCGCGAACGCCGAGCGATTGAGCTGCTCGTTTCGTCTGCCCTCGATGCAATGAGCCAGCGCCTTGATTTCCTGGCGGAAAGCGCTCTCCACCCAAGCCTGAAGACGGGGATTGTCCAAACCCATTGCGGGAACCGAGTCCAATGCAGCCCCGGTTTCAGGTGTCACCTCGGTGTTGCATATGTTGGAAGGCGGGGATGCCAGCAGGTCGATGAGCCAATCCGGCGCATCGGGAAAATTGACGTCGTCAGGCGAAACTTCCCAACAATAAGCAGCGCCGTCTGCCCGCACGCTGGGGGCGACGCAGATGTATCCCCCATTCCCCCGCACATCGATGCCAAACGGAAGCCGGCCGGACCGGTTGGTAATCGGACGATCAGCGTCATACCGAAAGAAATGATGCCGACCGCCGGACGGCGTCAGTGCGACTGGTCCCCGCGGCAGGGTTCCATGGCTATCTTCCATCAGGGTCATCTGAGCGATGCCATCCCGGCCATCCGCGCGCAGGTCGAGATCGAGCGCCCAGAAGCCGCACGCCTGCCCCGTTGGGACCCCGATCATGGCCTGCGGCCATCGCTCCCATCTGGCGCGGATCTTTCGCTCATCCGTCGTCGCGGCTTTGAATCCACCAACCACTAGCGGCGCCTTGGTAGCGGGATCACAGGGAAAGATGGGCCAACCCTGCAACACAAGAGCCAAGGCGGCATCCAGACGGTTCTGACCCGCCATGACAAAGGTCGCCAATGAGCATTCGGAGCCTGGATGATCAAGCATGATCAAGCCCCCTCAAACGACGAGTACGGGGAAGAGTGTACTGTGTGTCCTGAACCCACGATTTCAGCGCCACCGGATCGCTGTCGTGTTCGTCCCAGAATGTCGAAGCGGCAATAAAATTACGAGACTCTATGAGTAAGTACTCGTCATGCACCCGTAAATCGAGGAATTGCAATGCGCTGATATCGCATTGCTCGGGGAGGTTGCCGTAGACCCAGAGAAAACTTGTATAGATCGCAGTCGGCTGCTTCCGTCGGCCCCGATAGCAACGGTGGAAGACGATAGGCCGGAACCCGTAGTAGTCACGGAGCAATTCGCACCCGGCCTTTCCTCGGCCATCTAGATCGAAATGACCAAGCTCGCAATCGTCGGCAAGTCTGTAATTGGCCATCATATTCGACTGTTCGTCGAAGCAGCGCAGTTCGTTGTCCTTCAGCGAACTCGGATACACGCGTTCCTCAGTCCAATCGGAGGATGATCTCCACTCGACCAAATGAAGGCGCCGCGGGGTCGATTTCCTGCTGGTGAGGTCACCACCATGGCTCAATTTTTGGGAAGAGGGGTGCATGTCAGCGCTCCCCGGCCACGAGGGCCTGAAGTTCGGAGAGCATGAACACGCGCTTGCCCAGGAGCTTGCGATCGGAAAGCTGGCCAAGCTCAATCAGCCGATAAATTGAGGTTGGCGACTTCAAGCCAAGCATGTGCATGGCTTCTGGCTTGGGAACGAGGCGGTCCGCCAAGTTTTGAAATGGACGGATTTCATTCCGCCCGTTCGGGATATGTTCGTACATGATCGTTGTTCCTGATTGAGAACGATCCGTAGATATTCATATCCACTCTTCGACTCTATTTGTGCAATTGTGCAGCGGGTAACATTCCTGCACATTGCTGCGCATTTTTGGGATTATTAACGCGCCGCCCCCTTTTTCCTCCGTTGATTTCGTTGATCGACTCTCGCAAAACCTCTCGCGGGTACCGCAGGCCTTCTCTGCCCAAAGCCTTCTCGGCTTCATGGATTGAAATTGGCAGAGAACCTTGCTCCTGCAGGTCATGGTTCTTGGCAATGACCCAGGCTTTGGTCTCGTCCGCGCTGAGCGTCCGCGGTGCCCCTGCAGAAGATTTTGACCGACTGCTGGTCGGCGAGGGCACTTTGCCCAGCTTCTCCCGACTGGCGACCATATTTACCATGACTGCGCGCAAGTCGACCAGGCAGACTTGGACGTTCGAATATGAGATGTGCCCGTTCATCGCGACCGTGTGCTCGTAGCAGAGATCAGCCCCTCGGACGGAGACAGCATGAATGCGGCCATGTTCACCATCGAAGTCACGGGAAAATTCGAAATAACTTGGGCTGATCTCTTCCAACGCGGCTGCAGGATAGCAAGGGCTAGGTTCAAGGCATGCGGCTTCTGTCACCGGGCAACCTCTGAGGTGGAGCTTGCCCTTCTTTTTTGCATCTTCGTTCATACGACATTGCAACCGCTCCAGGCGGCGTTGGTATTCGGCCGTCCAGGTGTTGGGAACATTGGCGGCCGACGGTGCCGTAGGCGGTTTGGGGAAGGCGGGCCGCGTAGGCTTTTCCTGAAGCTCTCCATCCCGCCAGCGTTTAACGTCAGCCGAAAAGGCCCACCGGCGGCGCGTCAGGCGCCCGGGCAGATCAAAGCGATAGCAGTCTTGCCTGATGCGATGGCGCTCCAGTGCAGTATCCAGGCTGCGACTATCTGGCGACGTGTCGTCGCCAAGCCCGTAAAGAACGCCGCTATAGCGTGCGACCGATCCGATATGTGGCCCCTTGAGAATGACGTGGGCATAGTCGGGGCACAAGCGGAACGTGCCTTCGGCATCCATGAACACGATAGACTCATCGGCCCTGACCCCGGGAACTTCCTGATCTAGCCGCACCCGCAGGAGGCCGCCGAACTCCAAGATCTGCATGGCCTCGGCCAACGGGATGAACTCCTGCGACGCAGGCTCCACAACATCAAAATGGAAAGTTGGTTCGTTGGACATGGCAACACCCCATAAGATTTTTGTGACCAAAGAGCACGGTGATTGGGAGCGGCTGTGCTTGTTCGTCAACGGATATCTCATACCATATGTATGGTCAAAAAAAATTCGCCACACCATATAATGTGCATCAGCGACTTTCAGATCGCTCCGAGGTTATCGCGGGGCATTCGTGCGATCATTCGACGGCCTCGACCGCGCAGCGGTGCGCGAAGCCTCTGAAGAGTTCCTGTCGCCTGTACAGCCACGGCTGCGCAGATCGAATTCATTCACATGATTGCCAAATATCTCACGGACCGGGGCGTGATGGAGCCGACGCTGCTCTCGAGTCCCTTTCACGGATATCGCCCGGACCGGTCCAGACCGAGTTTCGACGAAGAGCGGGTGGCACACCTACTCCATCAGCTCCGACTTCTCGACGAGAATGCCGTCGCCTGGAACCCTTCATCCTCGTTTTGATGCGAGTTGCCAAAACTGCCCGAAATGTCGCAGCCGTCGCAGATCGTCGCATCGGGTTTGAGGATTCGTCAGCCCTTGGGAAGGTCGGGCTTTTGAAGAGTGTCGCGGCTGTCGCACGCGGCGGGGCATCAAAAAGCAATCAAGGGGTTGGATCGCCGCCTTTAACAGGCTGCCGCCGCGTTCCCCAGATAGACGACGCCGGACGGATCGGCGCCGCCCCAGGGCCGGTCGTCGCGGGCATAGGCGAAGAGCTGACCCGTCTTGGTGCTGCCCCGGCTGGGATCCAGCACCGGCGCCGTGGTCTCGTCGGCGAACAGCTTGGGCGAGCCCTTCAGCACTGCGGTGGCCTCGGCCGGGATACCGCCCTCGATCAGCCGCCCCGGAGCGGGCGCCTGCACCACCACGTCCGCGCAGGACCGGCAGGCGTATTTTGGCCGGCGCACGACCAGCACGCGGAACTGCGCCGGCACGATGTCGAGCCGTTCCGCCACATCCTCGCCGATCCGATGGAGCTTGCCGGCGCAGCAGGGGCGGATATGGTATGCCGGTCGTGAAGCCCGAAAACAGGGAGACAATCAGCCGGACGACGCCGCGGTTCAGCTTTCAGCTTTCAGTTTCCAGCCCGAAGCCATTATCTTGTTTTTGAACAGGCGGGTTGAAGTTAGAGCGCCCCTGAAGTCATGGACGAGCGACTTTGGAGATCCTCGCTTCGACGAACTCATTTCCCAAACCGCGAAACGCCGGGTATCGTTGCGAAGAGGAGCTGGGCGGCCGTCCAATCTCCACGGAAGAATTCTCCCCCTAAGCTTTGTAACTGCTTGCCCGCCTTATCCTTGAACGACTGCTCGGCGGCCTCCGCCGCCTGACGCCCATCATAGGGTTCTGAAAAGAGCTTCATTGTCCACTTTCCGATGGACACCGGCGGAAAGCCAGCGTTGAGCTCCAAAGCTCGCCGGCTTGTGTCATTCGAGACGCCGATCTTGAGCAACACGGATTTATCGAATTGGGGTTTGGCCTGCCCCAAGAGTGCAAACCCATCACCGTCGAAGAGCGCCAGATACATACAGGTTGGACCGTCTTCGTAAGTCGCGTTTCTTTCCCCAAAACTGCCGGGAAATGCACGGGAAGGACGGAAGGCCCGACCGAAGGGATTTTGCTTCAATGCCGTTTCAGGGAGTGGCGGTTCCCCAAAGACGCTCACTTCCGTGACCTTGATCTTCAGAGCCAGATCAATTTCCTCGGGAAGCAAGGGCGGGTTCCAGACAGCGATCGCCTGGCCGGCCTCGGGTCGATAGGTCTTCGGCGCAATCCGCTCCAGCAAAATGGATTCATCAACCCGCCAGGCTCGGACCACGGGAATCGCATAGGTCCATTTGTCCCCCCAGCCTTTTGTGCGCTTGCGCTGCATTCCAGCGGACGAGGCCTTGTCGATATCGCGGATCGCACGCGCCTCCACCTGAAGAAAGCCGACCACGCGGTTGCGCTGGCTTTTCTCGGTCTCGGCGCTGACGGCGCCGTAGATCATGAACAGATCGCCATCCTCGACAAGGCCGAGCATGCGGTCGCGCGGGCCTTCCTCAGACCAGCCGATATAGCCGTCGTCCTCAGGGCCGAACCCATAGAACGAGCGAAGCCAAACGCGGCGAGGTTTGTTAGGAAGGTCAGTCATTCTACCACCTCCAGTTCTCGATCTCGATCGATGATTTGGCTAATCATTCCGCACGCCCATGAGGAGCAAGGCGCGCGCGACGAAATCCCCCGCATCATTGGATTGCTCGGCCAGCCGCTTGATCTTGCGGCCCTCTTGATCCCACTGATCCACCTGCGTCTTCTGTTGCCGATAGCGGTGGAAGCGGTCCCAGATGAACGCCAGTATCTCTGCCCAGCGCAATTGCGTCACTTCGGGACGGTCCGCTGCGAGCGCCTTGGTGCGGTCGCGCCCCACCGCCACCAGGCGAATGCGCAGTGGCATGTCGCTTCGGTGGCATCCGGCCCGATAGATGTCCGCCGCTGCCGGCTCGATCCGGTCGGGTGAAAGGCATCCGATCGCTGCAAGCACCCGATGGACATTCTGCCGTTCCTGCTGGGTCCATGGGCCGTTCAAGGTGCAAGGTTGATTTGTCTTCACCTCTACGATGACCACCTCGATTAGGTCGTCGGACAGCGCGAGTTTCTGGACATCATCGGCCATGATGTCGTTGGAATCGTCGAACAGGCGTTCGGCACGAAACGGAAATCGAACGGCGAGCAGATCGGCATCTGTGCGCTGGCTGCCGCTGCTTTCGGGATGAACGACGAAATTCTCGATCTGGAAGAAGCCATTCAATCGGAAATACCAATAAGCCACCTTCTCGGGATTGAGACTTTTCACCTCGGGACGTACCGGCATGCGACTCATTCCGCTGCTTCTCGTTCACGATCCTCAACCGGCGCCAAGGCTTCGGCGAGGAGGGCGTCGAGCAGGCGGCGGCGGGTGGCGGCGGTGGCGGTGAGGCTCGCCTCCAGCTGGTCGCACAGCGCCATCAGTGCATCGACCTTGGCGACGATGCGGTGTTGTTCGGCAAGCGGTGGGAGTGGAACAAGCAAGGTCTCGACGCCGCCCACGCGAAGATGCTGCACTGTTGCGCCGATCGGCTTGTCTTGAACGCGATCCATGAGCTTCGGATCACGAAGCGAATGAATCATGAAATTGCGGTCAATTGTGTCGGGCACCAAACGCGCGAGCATCATGCGCTGCCCAAGGCAGATTTGCTCGCCCGGTGGGATTAGGCAGACCTCGCCCATCGGAGCTTCCCGCGTGATGAGAATGTCGCCTGGCTCGGGCGTGCAGCGTGCGCTCCAGATTTCGTATGTCTTTTGATCGACGTATTTCTGATCGTTCAGGTTCATCCGCCCGTCGCGAACGTTTGTTGTTCGGATCAGCCGAATCCCTGAGCTGGCATAGGGTGCGGTCTTGTTCTTGCAGTCGATGACGAGCGCCGAACATTGAAGGAGGGTCGTCCAAACCCAGCCCCGAGGCAGTGCCACCAAGCCATCAGGCACCGATTGCTCGGCCAGTTTCTTGATCTGCGTACGAGCCTCATCAGGGTTCGGGTATCCAGCCTTAAGCAATCCCGCCCGCTTCTTTGCGATCCGCTTCAACAGCTCCGACGCCGGTTCATCGTTCGGGTTTTGCGGCACAAGTTTGCCGCGCACGGCGAGGTTGAGGATGGTCTGGCGCAGGCGCTTGATCTGGTCGGGGCGCGTGGTGAGGGCGGGCAGCGCGTCGAGGGCGAAGCGGGCGTCGTCCTGAAATGTTTCGGGATCGGGCGCGTTGAGGCGGGCGAGGCTCGCCGCGGCCAGCCGGTCGCGCACCGCCTCCCGCGCCTCCCGCGCCGCCTCCAGCCGGTCGCACAGGCCCATCAGTTCATCGACCTTGGCGACGATGCGGTGTTGCTCGGCGAGCGGCGGGAGGGGAAACGGCGAACAAGCAAAATACTCTGTCGGCACGCGCTTTTGCCCGGCTGTGCCGGTCATCTTCGGGATGCCGGTTTCGATGAAATGCGGGCTCTTGAGGAATAGCAGGATGTAATCCTGATCGACGAGCACCGGGCGAACGATATGCAACTCGGTCGTGCCGCTGCCGATCCCGCCTGTCAAATTTCGGAATACGGTTGATTTGCCGTTCTCGAAGCACGGCGTGATCTTGGCGAGGCCAACATCGCCCTCGGCAAAATGCGTGTAGCCCTTCTTGATCTCACCCCACGGGCGGACCTCGTGCTGGTTCGCCACTCCATATTCGGCGGCGATCAGCGGCATCGGTACGAAGGACGCTTCGAGCCCGTCAGGCGCTTCGTTTCGCGGACTCAGTACGCCAATCTCGGCAAGCTGCGACCATCTCCAGTTCGACGGAATCGGGAACGGTTGTTCGGATAAGGCCGGGATCGCTTTCGGCTTACGTATCTCCCCCGCCTTCAACAGCCGCGCCTTCTCCTTCGCGATCCGCTTCAGCAGGTCCGACGCCGGTTCGTCATTCGCATCCTGTGGCACGAGCTTTCCGCGCACGGCCAGATCGAGAATGAAACGGCGCAGGCGGGCGATCGCGTCGGGCGCGTCGGCGATCCGCTCATAATGCGCCAACAGGCGTTCGGCGTTCATCGGGCCAGTGCCTCGGCCAGAATGGCCTTCAACTGGTCGCGCAAGCCCGCCGTCTCGGTCTCAGTGCGGGCGAGGTCGGCCAGCAGGGTTTCCGGGTCGCCGTGATCGTCGGCGACGCTGTGCGGGTTCTTGATGTCGAGATTATAGCCGCGGGCCTTGATCTCCTCGGCGGTAACGCGCCAGGCTTGCGGCGTCTCCTCGCGGCCCTTGCGCTCCTTACCGCCCCACCACTCGGTGCAGGACTGAAAATGCTCCAGCCGGATCGGCCTGGTCATGGAATAGGCCCTTTGGCCCTCGGGCACGCGGTGCTCGTAGAACCAGATATCCCTGGTCGGCGTGCCCTTCTCGAAGAACAGCAGGTTGGTGCCGATGGAGGCATAGGGCTTGAACACGGAATTGGGCAGGCGGACGATGGTGTGCAGGTTGCACGCCTCCATCAGATGTTCCTTGAGCCGCGTCTTCACGCCCTCGCCGAACAGCGTGCCATCGGGCAGCACCACGGCGGCGCGCCCGCCATCCTTCAACAGCCGCATAATGAGGGCGAGAAACAGATCCGCCGTTTCCTTGGTGCGGAAGGTGGGGAAGTTGTTCTCGATGCCATCTTCCTCCTTTCCACCGAAGGGCGGGTTGGTGAGCACGATATCGACGCGCTCGTCCTTGCCCCATGAGATGAGCGGGCGGGCCAGCGTGTTGTCGTGGCGCACGAAACCCGCATCCTCAATGCCGTGCAGCAGCATGTTGGTGACGCAGAGCATGTGCGGCAGCGGCTTCTTTTCCACCGCGCGCAAGCCCGCCTGCATCGCCGCGCGCTGTTTGGGCGTGCGGATATGGGTCTTCTCCATATGCCGAATGGCGCAGGTGAGGAAGCCGCCCGTGCCGCAGGCGGGATCAAACAGGATTTCACCGGGGCGCGGATCGATCCGGTCCACCATGAAGGCGGTGACGGCGCGCGGCGTGTAATATTCGCCCGCATTTCCCGCCGATTGCAGATCGTTGAGCAGTTGCTCGTAAATCTCGCCGAAGTGCTGCCGGTCGGCCAGGGTGTTGAAATCGACGCCGTTGATCTTGTTGAGCACCTGCCGCATCAACTGGCCGGATTTCATATAGTTGTAGGCGTCCTCGAACACGTCGCGCACGATCTTGCGCCGATCCCCCGGTTTGACGGTGAGGGCGAGCCCCTTTAGCGCCGGGAAGAGTTCGCCGTTGACGAAGGCGAGCAGCGCTTCGCCGGTGATGCCCTCCGGGTCCGCTGCCCAATTGCGCCACTGGAACTTCGCCGGGATTGGCGGGACATAACCATTGCGCGTGAGTTCAAGCTCCTGATCCTGATCGTCGATGATCTTGAGGAAGAACATCCAGCACAATTGGCTGATGCGCTGCGCATCGCCATCGACGCCGGAATCCTGGCGCATGATGTCTTGGATGGATTTGACGATGGTGCGGACGGACATGAGTTTCTACTTGCCACGTTCTGTGAAATTGAAAGCGATCAAATTGTTGCTGTAAGGGTCAAGATCCGCTTCGTCGTCAATGTCCTCGTTTCCTGCCGTCCTCGACATTCGTAGATACAATCCCGTTTGGCCGCCGTAGGCGTTGCGGATACACTCAAATACGTCGGATCGAACCGCATCGACCGCGACCGTCAAGGCCGCCTCGCGGAGGTCGTACTCGTCCTCGAAAATGATGCCGCCGCGTTCGATATGCGGCGCCGCAAGCAATCCGAGGGCTATCTGATCGATTTCCAGGTTTTCCGCCAGATAAGTGAGCTCCGTTTCTGCGTTCTCATCCCATTTTGTCGCGCAGAACCCACCGTAGATCAGTCGCAGCGCTACAAGCCGCAAGTACGTCTCGGTTCGGGAAACCACGCTGTCGTCTTCGGTCAATGCAGCGACGGTCAAATGTCTCCAGCACTCCTTGGCAAAGGCCAAATCGCCACCCGACGTCCAGATGTTGAACATGCCCGCCGCCGCTTTCTCGATCTCTTCCCATTCCACTGGCATGTTTAGCTCGCGGCGTCATAGATCGCGTCCTGCAACTCATGGACGGCTTTTTCGAAGCCCTCCTTGCCGCCGAACGCCTTGATGAGTTGAACGACGCTACCCATGCCACTGAAGGGCGCGATTCGCAGCACATTGGTGTCGTCCAGATTGAGCACGCCCTCGTCGCGATACTTTTCCAGAAGCGCATCGAGCACGGCGCGGGCTTGCGGCCCATATTTCGTGAAAACATCGCGCTTCTTCACGTTCTCGGCCCGCTCGCGACGCGTGAGCGGCTTCTTGTCGAAGGCGACGTGGCAGATCAAATCGAAGGGATCGAGGTTCTTGCCGAGTTCTTGCCCGATCGCGTCGAGCGCCAGGCCCTCGGCTTCCAGTTCCTCGATGATCGCCTGCTTGCGCTCGGCGGCTTTCCAGCGCTTCAGGAAATCGTCGAGGCTGGCAAAGCGCTTCTTAAGCGCAGTCTTGGTGAAATCGCGCAAGGATTCCGTGACGAGCCGGCCGTTCTCATCGAGATATTCCACGCGCTCGGCGAGAATGCGTGCGCCAACGCCATCCACATAGATTTTGCGGACAGGATCGTCGGGCGTGGCCGGAAGGCCAGGCTGGTCGACAATCGTTTCGTCAGCAGGTGGCTCGAAGGCAGTTTGCTCCGCTTCTTGGACGCCATCGGGCGGCGTGATCGGATCGTCTTCGCCCGGTTCGTAAATCTGCACGGGATCGCCATCGAAATCGGGATCGGCAAAATGGTCGGTCGCCCCGCGAAAATCGATCAGGGTGAAATAAAATTTCTTCGTGTCTTCATGCACCCGGGTACCGCGCCCGACGATCTGCTTGAACTCGGTCATGGAGCCCACCGCACGATCGAGCACGATCAGGCGGCAGGTCTGTGCGTCGACGCCCGTTGAAAGAAGCCGCGAGGTGGTCACCAGCACGGGATATTTCGATTCTGGGTCGATGAAGTTGCCAAGCTGATCCTGGCCATCCTTGTCGCTGCCGGTGATGCGCATGACATAGCGCGCATTTTCCGCAACGAGGTCGGCGTTCTCATTGATGAGCGCCTGCCGCATCCGCGCCGCATGCTCCTCGTCCACGCAGAAGACGATGGATTTCTGGAAGCGATCGCCGCTTTCCTTCAGGAATTCCGTGATTCTTTTCGCCGTGAGCTTCGTGCGTTCGTCTAGCACGATGTTCCGGTCGAAGTCCCTTGCGTTGTAAATCCGGTCCTCGATCTCGTTGCCGTCGCGATCAAGCTGGCCGAGTTGGGGGCGATAGCCTTCCACGTCGCGGTCGATGTGAACCTTGATGACCTTATAGGGCGCGAGGAAGCCGTCGCTGATGCCCTGCCTCAAGGAATAGGTGAAAACCGGCTCGCCAAAATAATCGGTGTTGGAGACGTATTCGGTTTCCTTCGGCGTGGCGGTGAGGCCGATCTGCGTCGCGCCTGAAAAATGATCGAGGATTTCGCGCCATGCCGAATCCGCCGCAGCGCTGCCGCGATGGCATTCGTCGATCACGATCAGATCGAAGAAGCCGGGCGAGAACTCGCGATAGAGCTTCTGCCGATCCTCCGGCCCGGTGATCGCCTGATAAAGCCCGAGATAGATTTCGAAGGCGGTGTCGATGCGCCGCTTGGTGTCGAGCGCCAGCGTCAGATCAACCGTCGTGCCGTCCTGCCGTTCGATGGTCTTGGAATTGGTGGAAAGCTTCGCCATCGCCGCGCCAAACGGGCGGAAATCGTTCACCATCGTCTGGTCGATCAGCACGTTGCGATCGGCCAGGAACAGGATGCGCTTCTTGCGGCCCGCCTTCCACAAGCGCCAGATGATCTGAAACGCCGTGTAGGTCTTGCCGGTGCCGGTCGCCATCACCAGCAGCACGCGATCACGGCCCTTGGCGATGGCCTCGATCGCGGCGTTGACGGCGTTTACCTGATAATATCGTGGAGCCTTGCCGCTGCCGTCGTCGAAATAGTCCTGAAGCACGATCTGTTCGGCGTCGGCGTCGAAGCCCTTCCAGGCGCGATAGCGCGCCCACAGGTCGGCAGGCGACGGGAAGGCGTCGAGCCCGAGATTGGTTTCGATCGCGGTGCTCTGGCCGGTACGGTCGTGAAATACGAAGCCGTCGCCATTCGATGAGAACACGAAGGGGATATCCAGTGTCGCGGCATAGTCGAGGCCCTGTTGCATGCCGTCGCCAACCGAATGATTGTTGTCCTTCGCCTCGATCAGCGCGATCGGGATATTCGGCTTGTAGTAGAGAACGAAGTCAGCCTTCTTGGCCTTGCCACGCGTCACCAGCTTGCCGCGCACGATGATACGGCCCTTGGTGAAGTAAACCTCCTCGCGCACCTGCACCATCTCATCCCACCCAGCGCGCTTGACGGCCGGAAGAATGAACTTCGTGCAGATATCGCGTTCGGTGAGGGCACGCTTGTCCATGATTCTTGAAGGAATTCCCGTTCAAGCCATTCAAAGCCTAGCTAAGCCTTGGATGCAACAGAATCGCAGGCGAGGGTTGCGCCGGCAACCGAAGCGTGTGCGGCAATTGGCCATTGCTGGCCGCCTCGGCCCGCGCACTGACGGGCACGCGGATATTTCCCATAAGCTGAACTTGGCTCGGCACCCAATGCAAGAAGTGGGCGCCCCAGTGATCGGGATGACGCTGCGGATCGGGGCGAGGCGCGATGATCTCTCCGTACGGCCGCCCATTGGTTGCGATCCCGCTGATGCTCATGGATCCATCGGAGATTTTGGAGATTTGGCATCTCCGAAAAGACGCGCATCATCCGACTGAACCCAAACGGCTTTCTCAATTTCGGTGATTTTGAAATTTCGGAGTAAAGACAGATAGCATTTGAGTATAGTATTTTAATACCGCCTCTGACTTTTCTCGATGAGAGCCATCCCATGGGATGGCGGAACACTCGCAGCCATTATTACCTCTCAGCGCATCGCCACGGCGTTAGGCGTGTCTGGTCGCATCGCCGACCGCATGGGCAAATGCGGCTTAGTCGGCTTTCGTGGAAAGTTGTAGCTCGCGCATCGCACTTCTCAACCGCGGGGGTAAAGAGAGCGAAAACAACTGGATTATCTCTCTGGGAGGCGCATACGCACGATGCGGCATCGCTTCGTGGAGCGTCTATCGCTGACCGATGCAACGCCTGTGGACGCCCATGAGCGCCTGCGGCATTTCCGTATTTTTTCCGTACGGATCGCGTTCGCGCGCCAAATATGAGGCTAAGCGCTTGAAAACGCTGGCGCTCCCAAGGGGAATCGAACCCCTGTTTTCGCCGTGAGAGGGCGACGTCCTAGACCGCTAGACGATGGGAGCTGCGCGGAAGGGGCTCCGTATAACCGCGAACCGGGCGGCCAGCAAGCCATTCCTTGCAGGCTTTCGATGTCATCCCCAGGACCGGTGCCAGGTCGACGCCGGGCCCGCGCCAAAGCAGGCGCCGCCTCGGGCCCGCGAAAAGGCGCCTGCGGCTTGCCCGCCCCGACCGCGCCGGTCAGGCTTTTGTCGGCCCAAGGCCCAAGGCCCAAGGCCCAAGGCCCAAGGCCCAAGGCGAAAGGCGAGTCAGGGCAGGGGGCGCGGGCGGTGGCCGAAGATGGCGCTGCCGATGCGCACATGGGTCGCACCCTGGTGAATCGCCACGCCGAAGTCCGCGCTCATGCCCATGGACAAGCCCGGCAACCCGTTGCGCGCGGCGATCTGCGCCAGCAGCGCGAAGTGTGGCGCCGGCACGTCGTCCACGGGGGGAATGCACATCAGCCCCGCCACGGTGAGGCCGCAGGCCTCGCGGCAGTCGGCGATGAAGGCGTCCGCCTCCTGCGGCAGGACGCCCGCCTTCTGCGGCTCCGCTCCGGTGTTCACCTGCACGAACACCGGCAGGTGGCGGCCCTGGCGGGCCATTTCCTCGGCCAGGGCGCGGGCGATCTTCGGTCGATCGACGGTGTGGATCACATCGAAGGTCTCGACCGCCTCGCGGGTCTTGTTGGATTGCAGCGGCCCGATGAGATGCAGCACCAGGCCGGGGGTGGCGGCCCGGAGCAAAGGCCATTTCTCGCGCGCTTCCTGGACCCGGTTCTCGCCGAACACCCGCTGGCCGGCGGCGATCACGGGACGGATGTCATCCGCCGGAAAGGTCTTGGAGACCGCGATCAGTTCCACAGCGCCGGCGGGGCGGCCGGCCTCGCGGCAGGCAAGGTCCAGTTCGGCGCGCACCCGGGCGAGGCGGTCTGCGGGTCCTTCATGATCCAGATCGGGCATGGGCAATGATCCTTCGTGCGCCCAGCAGGGCGCGTGGCATTGTGGCTCCCTTTTGTCGAAAGATCGCGGTAGAAGGAAGATAGGGGGTGTCCGCATGGCAGGCGGGCGGGAGATGCTGGACATACATGGCCGATCAAGCTCAGGGACTTTGGGGCCGGCGGCGGCGGCGGAATGTCAGCATCAGACGGCGGCTCGCCTATTTGATCCTGCTCGTGGCGCTGCCGATTTCCGCCGAGCGGATCTATGCGCTGCTCGCCTCGCGCGACGAGCAGATCGGCCAAACCTATGAACAGCTGCGCGATATCGCCGAATCCGCCGCGCTCGCCCAGCGCGAGACGATCGGCGCCGCCCAGGCGGTGGTGCAGACGCTGAGCCGCCAGGCCTCGGCCCTGATGCAGGACCCGGCGGGGTGCGAACAATTCCTGCGCCACCTCAATAATGAGGCGGTCGGGGTCCAGGGGGCGTTGATCGCGGGCGCCGACGGCCGCGTGGTGTGCGCCAGCACGCGCGCGCTCATGGGCCTCGATCTGTCCGACCGCGACTATGTGCGCGCCGCCCTTGAAACACCGCAGCCGGTCATCAGCCACCTGATCACGGCCCGCAACACCGGCCGCAGCGTGATCGCCATTGCCGAGGCGGAGCGGGATCCGCAGGGCGATCCCATCGGGCTCGCGGCGGTGGGCCTGGATCTGCAATGGATGTCTCGCATCGCCGCCCAATCCGGCGTTGAGGACGGAGTCGCGGTCTGCATTCTCGACGGCAAGGGCACCATTCTGGTCCGCTATCCGGTGGGCACGGATCTCGTTGGAAACAATTTTCGCGATCATCCGCTGATCCAGCGCGTGCTCGCTGGCACCGAGGGACAGGTGAAGGCGGTGGGGGTCGATGGCCATGAGCGCTATTTCGCCTTCGTCCGCCTCGCCGGCACCGAGCTGCGGGTCCTGGTGGGGAGGGATGCCTCGTTGGTGATCGCCGATATCGACCAGCGTATCCTCACGATTTTCTTCGCCCTGCTCGGCGGCGTGGTGCTGTTGATTGGCCTGGCTTGGTATGCGGCGGAGAAGCTGGTGGTGGAGCCGGTGCAGCAGCTCGCGGTCGATATCGGCGCGGTCGGACGGGGGGAGATGGATACCATCAGCCAGGTGCGGGTGGAGGAATTCCAGCCGCTGGTGGCCGCCTTCGACGAGATGAACCTGCGCCTGTTGGAGCGCACCGAGGAATTGCGCAGCCAAAATGGCCGTCTCGCCGCGTTGGCGCGCATGGACGGGCTGACCGGCCTCGCGAACCGCCGCACGTTCGACGTGCAATTGTCGGAAGACTGGGTGCGCGCCGGCGACCTGCGGCGGCCGCTCGCATTGGTGATGGCCGACGTGGACCATTTCAAGCTGTTCAACGACAGCCGCGGCCATCTGGCGGGCGACGACGCGCTGCGCAGCGTGGCGCGCATGCTCTCGGCGGCGACCGCGGGCACGTCCTATCTGGCGGCCCGCTATGGCGGGGAGGAATTCGTGGTGCTGCTGCCAGATACGGATCTCGCCGGGGCGGTGGAATTCGCCGAGGACGTGCGCCGGCTCGTCGCCGCTTTGGGCATCGAGCATCCCGGCGTACCGGCGCGCCGGCTCACCGCGAGCTTCGGCGCGGCGGCGACCGTGCCACGCTTTCCCGGCTCCCCCGACACTCTGCTCGCGGCGGTGGATGCCGCGCTCTACGAGGCCAAGAAGCAGGGGCGCAACCGCGTAGTGGCGGCACCCGACCTCGCCGCGGAGCGCCTGTGATGAGCGGCGCGGCCCGCCGGCCTGGCTGCGGTGCGCTGGCCGTGGTGGTGCGCGCGGATAGGGTGCTGCTGGTGCAGCGG
>CALROF020000067.1:0-26613 GCA_943369775.1 Reyranella massiliensis 521 | reverse complement strand
ACCCACCACGCCAAAAACCAGCGCTACGGCGACGAGGAAAGCTTTGAACCTCATGGCACGCCTTTATGACACGAAAACCGGCCGGGCTGGCAGGGGGCAGGGTCGGACCTGTAGTATCCGCCGCACATGGCCAAGCCTTATGACCAAATTCCCGACCGGCGCGTCATCGTCCGCCGGCGCGCCTTGGAAGAGGCCCTTGCCGCCCTGGTCGAAGATATGCCGGCCGGCGGCGAGCCGCCGCGTACTGCGATCCTTGCCCTGCTGCGCGAGGCCCTGACCAAAGGCCGTGCGGAAATCCGCCGGCGGTTCGAGGAGCCGGGCCCGCTCCGCAACGACGGTCCTGCGGTCCTCATCGCGACCTCCTATCTGATGGACCAGATCATCCGGGTCCTGTTCGATTTTGCCGACCAGTATGCCTACCCCGCCGCCAATCCGAGTGCGGCCGAGCGACTTGGCGTGGTTGCCACGGGCGGGTACGGCCGCGGCGAGCTGGCCCCGTTGTCCGACATCGATCTCCTGTTCCTGCGCCCTTACAAGCAGACGCCCCGCGGCGAGCAGATCGTCGAGTTCATGCTCTACCTGCTGTGGGACCTCGGCCTGAAGGTCGGCCACGCCACACGTACGGTGGACGAGAGCCTGCGCTATGCCGAACGCGATCAGACGATCCGAACGGCACTGCTCGAAGCGCGCTATCTCTGGGGTGACCGCGAACTGTTCGACGAACTGATCCGTGGCTTCGCGCAGAAGTTCTACATCGGCGATGGCCATGACTTCGTCGAAGCCAAGCTCGCCGAGCGCGACCAGCGGCATCATCGCATGGGCGACTCGCGCTACGTCGTCGAACCCAACGTCAAGGAAGGCAAGGGCGGGTTGCGCGACCTGCATCTGCTCTTCTGGATCGCCAAATATCTCTATCGCGTCAGCGAGCCGGGCGAGTTGGTGGCGAAGGGAGTCCTGACGAAGGGCGAAGCACGTCACTTCGAGCGTGCCGAGCGTTTCTTCGCCACGGTGCGTTGCCACATTCATTATCTGACCGGCCGCGCCGACGATCGTCTGTCCTTCGACCTTCAGCGCGAGATCGCGGTGCGCCTCGGCTATCAGGACCGACCGGGCAGCCGTGGCGTCGAGCGCTTCACCAAGCACTATTATCTTCACGCCAAGACGGTCGGCGATCTCACCCGCATCTTCGTTGCCGCGCTGGAGGACAGCCGCCGGCGCAAGCCCAAGCTCGCGGCGCTGTGGCAGACGTTGCGGCCGCGCCAACTCGAAGGCTTCCGCCTCGATGGCGAGCGGCTGGCGGTCGCAAGCGCCGATACCTTCACCAAGGATCCCGTCGCGATCCTGCGGCTCTTCCATGTGGCGCAGGAGAACGACCTCGACATTCATCCGGCAACGCTCAGGCTTATCACCCAGAGCATCCGGCTGGTCGACCGACTCAGGAACGATCCCGAAGCCAATCGTCTCTTCATGGAGATGATGACGTCGCGACATGATCCGGAGACGACGCTGCGGCGTCTCAACGAAGCCGGCGTGTTCGGCCGCTTCATTCCCGATTTCGGGCGTGTTGTCGCGCAGACGCAGCACGACATGTATCACACCTATACGGTCGATGAGCATACGATCCGCGCCATCGGTATCCTCTCGCGCATCGAGTCTGGTGCCCTCAAGGAAGACCATCCGCTGTCGGCCGACATCGTCCACAAGATCCTCTCGCGACCGGTGCTCTATCTCGCCGTGCTGCTGCACGACATCGCCAAAGGCCGCGGCGGCGATCATTCCGTGCTGGGCGCCGACGTGGCGATGCAGCTCGGACCACGCCTGGGATTGAGTGCCGCCGAGACCGAAACCGTCGCCTGGCTGGTGCGCTATCACCTCGCTATGTCGGGCACTGCTTTCCAGCGCGACCTGATGGATCCCAAGACCATCGATACGTTCGCCGCACTGGTGCAATCGCCCGAACGTCTGCGTCTGCTGCTGGTCCTGACCGTGTGCGATATCCGCGCCGTCGGACCCAATGTGTGGAACAACTGGAAGGCAGCTCTACTGCGCCAGCTCTACGGCGCCACGGAGCAGGTCCTGTCGGGCGGCACGCTGGCCGGTGGTCGTGCCGAGCGCATCAAGCATATCCAGGCCGATGTCGCAGGCCGTCTCGTCGGCTGGTCAGATGCCGACAAGGAAGCACATTTCTCGCGCGGCTACTCGCCTTACTGGCTGTCGTTCCCGCCCGAAACCCTGGCACGCCAGGCCGAGCTGGTGCGCCGCGCCGAGCGCGAGAAGCAGCCGCTCGCCTTCGAGCATCGCGTCGATGTCGAACGGTCCGTCACCGAAATCACGATCTACACGCTCGACACGCATGGCCTCTTCGCGCGCCTCGCTGGAGCCATGGCGATCAGCGGCGCCAACATCGTCGACGCCAAGATCTTCACCCTCGCCAATGGCATGGCGCTCGACACGTTCTGGATTCAGGACCTCGAAGGCAAACCGTTCGATGGTCCGCAGCGGCTGGCGCGGCTGGCTGCCCGTGTCGAGCTGGCGCTGTCGAACCGTCTCGACATCCAGCGCGAACTCGACGGCCAGCGCGCTTCCTGGCCCAAGCGCGATCGTGTGTTCACTGTCGAGCCGCGCGTGCTGATCGACAACCATGCCTCGGACACGTTCACGGTCATCGAAGTCAACGGCCGCGACCGGCCGGGCTTCCTGCACGTCGTGACGCGCGCCCTGACACGTCTCAACCTGCAGATCGCCTCGGCACACATCACCACCTACGGCGAGCGCGCCGTCGACGTCTTCTACGTGAAAGACCTGTTCGGCCTGAAGATCGTGAATCAGGAAAAGCTCAAGCAGGTCGCCGCCACCGTCGAAGCCTCGATCCGAGATTTCGACGCCCGCTTCGATCCGATCCCGAAGGCGGCAGAGTAATCTGCCAGGCTGCCTTCAGCGCTTTCGAACGAATTCGGCGCGCAGCACAAGGCCTTTAATGCCTTCGTGGCGGCAATCGATTTCCTGGGAATCCCCGGTCAGACGGATCGATCGAATGGTCGTGCCGCGTCGCAGCGTCTGGTTTGCGCCTTTGACCTTCAGATCCTTGGTCAGAACGACACTGTCGCCATCGGCAAGGACATTGCCAACGGCGTCGCGAACTTCGACGACATCCGCCGCGCGCTTTGCCGTCGCTTCTGCCGCAGGGATCCATTCGCCAGTGGCTTCGTCGTAGACATAATCATCATCGGTATCCGCCACTCGTCTCGCTCCTTGCAACAGCTCTAAAGGAAGGTTGCGAAGGGAGCGCTGTACGCGCCGAAGATCGCCGTCGCAAGCGTCGGCACACGCGTCACATGATCACGACGCGATGATTGAGGAGCGTTCCTGCTCGCCGACGGTCGGGAGAACTACTCCGGCTTGAAATTAGCGTCCCTCAGGAGAGCGGTGTTGATTTCGACCTCCTGCTTGATGAAGGCCGCGAACTCCTTGGGACCACGGGCCGTCGGCACGATGCCGAGAGACGTGGTCTTTTCGACGAACGCCTTGTCTTTGGAGACCTCGGCCATCGCAGCGGCGAGCTTGTTCACGACGGCATCGGGCGTGTCCTTGGGCGCCCAGACGCCGTACCAGGAGCTCAGGTGGAAGTCCTTCAGCCCGACCTCGTCGGTGGTCGGAATGTTGGGCGCGAGCGACGTACGCTGCTTCGAGGTGACGAACAGGCCCTTGGCGCGGCCCGAGGTGGCGAGCGGCAGCAATGCCGTCCAGGGATCCATGAAGAACTGCACCGCCCCCGACATCAGGTCCGTGTTTGCCGGCGCCGTGCCTTTGTACATGATCGTGTCGAGCGGCAGGCCGGTCTGCTTCAGGAAGGCCAGCGTCGCGATATGGCCCGCCGAGCCGCCGGAGGAGAGGGCGAAGAAGTACTTCTTCGGCTCCTTCTTCACAGCGGCCATGACCGCCGCATAATCGTTGCCCGGCACATTGTTGTTGGCCAGCAGGACCAGCGGCGCCTCGCCTGCCTGGGCGATGGCACGGAAGTCCGTCTGCGGATCGTAGGGGCAGGACGGCACGACCGTCTTGCCGAGCACGAAAAGGCTGGCGTTGAACAGCAGGGTGTAACCGTCGGGCTCGGCGCGCCGCACCGTGTCGGACCCGATGGTGCTGGAAGCACCGCCGATGTTCTGGATCACGATCTGCTGGCCGAGTTTTTCGCCCAGGAACTGGGCAGTGATGCGTCCCAACCCGTCCGTACCGCCGCCGGGCGGGTAGGGGACGATCATCTTCAACGGTCTGTTGGGATAATCGCTTTGGGCCCGCGCCGGCCCGATCGCCGGGGCAGCCAGAAGAGATGCGCCGGCGGCGCTGATCAAAGTCCTGCGACGGAATTTCATGGGTAGTGCCTCAGGGTTTCACGGAGACTGACGATGCACAGGCTGTGCCACGCGCTGTCTCGCAGATCGTCCGAGAGACCTTGCGTTCCTTGACCTCGCCGCAGGGCACGCCGAGCGCCCGCGACAGGTCGAGATGCTGCTTCAGGGTCGCCGTCGCCCCTGGTGCGATGGGAAACGGCGCACCGTCGCGATAGGCCGATGCCAGCTCGACAGTCCGCTCGCGCCCGTCGTTCAGCGCCAGCACGACATCGACCTGAAGATAGCCGATCGTCTCGCCCGACTTGTTCTCGACGACGAGGCTCGGCACGCAGTTGCCGTATATATTGGCGTCGCCGCCGCGCTTGACGTCGATACCGTTCGCGGCAAGTGCCGCTGCACTCAAAAACACCAGACCCAACGCTACAAAGGCTGCCTTCATGGTCGCCTCCTGCTTCGTTATCCGGCCTGCAACCTCTGCTCGCGACGAGTCGCCAACATTTGCAGGATCGACGCTGCCGTCTCTTCGATAGAACGGCGCGTGACATCGATGGTCGCCCATTTGCGGCGGGCATAGAGGCGGCGCGCTTCCTGGATCTCGCGCTGCACTCTTTCCATATCGGTGTAGTCCGTCTCGGTCTCCTGGTGCAGGAGACGCAGACGATTGACCCGGATCTGCACCAGCCGCTCCGGATCGGTGATCAGGCCTACGACCAGCGGACGCTTGGCTTCCTCTAGCTCGACCGGCGGCGGCACAGCCGGCACCAGCGGCACGTTGGCCGCGCGCACGCCGCGGTTGGCGAGATAGACACAGGTCGGCGTCTTAGAGGTCCGCGACGGACCCACCAGGATCACGTCGGCGTCTTCGAGATCGTGCGTCGACTGACCGTCATCGTGCGCCAAGGTGTAGTGCATGGCGTCGATGCGATCGAAATAGCCTTCGTCGAGCTGATGCTGACGACCCGGCCACTGTTCGCTCTTGGAGTGGAAGTGAACGGCCAGCACGCTCATCGCCTGGTCGAGCACACCGACACAGGGCAGTTGCAGGCGCCGGCAATGGTCGCGCACGACATCACGCAGCTCGGGATCGACCAGCGTATAGAGGACGGGGCCGCGGTCGCGCTCGACCGCCTGCATCACCTTTTCCATCTGCCCGGGTGTTCGCACCAGCGACCAGACATGCTCCTGTACGAAGATGCCCTCATATTGCACGAGGCAGGCACGCGCCACGCTCGACACGGTCTCGCCGGTCGAGTCGGAGACGAGATGGACGTGAAAATTTCGATTCGCCACGGCTTGTTTTACCCCACAGGACCCTCGGGAGAAACGTGGGATTGGCGGTTGGAACACGGGGACAGTCAGGACCGTTGTCCACGAGCCCCTGATTCGGGACCCGACTCGCCATCCTGATCCCTAGGATCGTCCCTTGCGGACAAGCCTGCGGGAATGTCCTGCGAATCGTGAATCCAGCGATGGAATCGCGTGGAATCGGTGTTTTCCGATCCACAGGCGTCTGGGGAGTGTTGGCCAATAGGGCGCATCCCCACATGCCACAGGCCCTACTACTGCTACTACCTATTATGAATAGAGTAAGAGGGTAGGCATGAGGATGACGCGTGAACGGCAATAAGTTCCTGGAGACACTGGCCGGGCGGCGCTTTGCGACGCCACCGGTCTGGTTGATGCGTCAGGCCGGACGGTATCTGCCGGAGTACCGGGCCGTGCGCGCGACGACCAAGTCGTTCCTCGAATTCTGCTACACGCCGGACAAGGCCGTCGAAGTCACCCTGCAGCCGATCCGGCGCTTCGGGTTCGACGCGGCCATCATCTTCTCCGACATCCTCGTGGTCCCCGACGCGCTCGGCCAGAAGGTCTGGTTCGAGGAGGGCGAGGGGCCGAAGCTCGAGGCCCTGACTGATCCGGCGCAGTTCGGCGGGCTCTCACGCGCTCGGCTCGGCGACTATCTCGTGCCGGTCTATGAGGCTATCAAGCAGACACGCGCAGCGCTCCCCAAGGAAACGGCCCTGTTGGGCTTCGCCGGCGCGCCCTTCACACTTGCCTGCTACATGATCGAAGGAAGCGGCAGCAAGGATTTCGCGAAGGTCAAAAAGTGGGCCTATGCCCATCCAGAATCCTTCGGCCTGCTGATCGACCTGCTGGTCGATGCCGTGGTCGATCATCTTTCCAACCAGGTCGAGGCCGGCGCCGACGCCGTGCAGCTCTTCGATTCCTGGGCCGGCGTGCTGCCAGAGGAACAGCTCTTCCGCTGGTCGCTCGATCCGCTGGTGCGGATCGCCAAGGGCTTGCGTGAGCGTCATCCGTCGATCCCGATCATCGCTTTTCCGCGTGCGGTCGGTCCGGCGGCGCTGATGTACCGGCGCCCCGACAGTTTCACCGCGCTCTCGATCGATACCGGCATCGGCGCGCATTGGGCGGCAAAGGAACTGCAGCCGCATATCTGCGTGCAGGGCAATCTCGACCCCATCATGTTGGTGGCAGGTGGTGCTGCGCTGGAGCGAGAGGCCAGGCGCATCCTCGACAAGCTCGGCCACGGTTCCTTCGTGTTCAATCTCGGCCATGGCGTGGTGCCGCAGACACCGCCCGAGCATGTCGCGCAACTGGTCGAGATCGTGCGCAACTGGAAGCCCGGGACCGAGTGAAGGTCGCTCCATGAAGATTGCTATCGTCCTGTTCAATCTCGGCGGTCCGGATTCGCCCGAGGCCGTTCAGCCGTTCCTGCGTAATCTGTTCAGCGATCCCGCGATCCTGCGCTTGCCGTCTTTGCTGCGCGGTCCGTTGGCGAATTTCATCGCCCGCCGTCGCGCGCCGAAAGCACAGGACATCTACGCCAAGATCGGCGGCAGCTCACCGATCCTCGGCCAGACCGAAGCACAGGCACGCGCGCTCGAGGAGGCGCTGGGCACCGAGCACGAATGGCGCGGCTACGTCTGCATGCGCTACTGGCATCCCATGACGGAGGCCGTGGTGCGTTCGGTGAAGCGCTTTGCGCCGGACCGCATCGTATTGCTGCCGCTCTATCCGCAGTTCTCGACCACGACGACAGACTCATCGGTCAAGGCGTGGAAGGAAGCTGCCGCCAAGGCGAAACTGTCGGCGCCGACGCAAACCGTCTGCTGCTACCCCGACGAGGAAGGTTTCATCTCGGCGTCGGTTGAACTCTTGAAGCAAGGGCTGCACGAGGCCGGCAATCAGCCGTCGCGTGTGCTCTTCTCGGCGCACGGTCTGCCGGAGCGCGTGATCAAGGCAGGCGATCCCTATCAGGCGCAGGTCGAACGCACGGCACAGGCAATTGCCGACCGGATCGGCGGCCTCGATTGGTCGGTCTGCTACCAGAGCCGTGTCGGACCGCTGAAATGGATCGGTCCGTCCACCGATGCCGAGATCGCGCGCGCCGGAACGGATGGCAAGGCCGTGGTGCTCTATCCGCTGAGCTTCGTGTCGGAGCATTCGGAAACCCTGGTCGAGCTCGACATGGAGTATCGCCATCTCGCCGAGAAGAGCGCCGTACCGACCTACGTGCGCGTGCCGACAGTGGGGACGCATCCCGCCTTCATCGCAGGCCTTGCGGATCGCGTGCGCGCCGTCCTCGCGGATCCGCAAGTCGCCGTTTGCCACGGGGCGAAGTCGATGCCCTGCAGTCAGGTCCATGTCGGCTGCCCGTTGATCGCCAGAGGCGTGTGATGCTCTACGAGGTCCTGAAGGCCCTGCACATCGTGGCGGTGATCGCGTGGATGGCCGGATTGCTCTACCTGCCGCGCCTGTTCGTCTATCACGCCGATGCGCCGCCGGGCTCTCCGCAAAGCGAGACTTTCAAGGTGATGGAGCGCCGCCTGCTGCGCGGCATCATGAACCCGGCAATGATCCTCGTCTGGATATTCGGCCTGCTGCTCGCCTGGCGTGGCGACTGGTGGCACGCTGGATGGTGGCAGATGAAGTTCGCCCTCGTGGTCGGGCTCACCTTCGTGCACCACCTCTACGGCCGTTGGCGCAAGGAATTCGACGCAGACCGCAACACACGGCCCGCCACCTATTACCGCTGGTGGAATGAAGTGCCGACCCTGTTGATGATCGCCATCGTGTTCCTGGTGGTGCTGAAGCCGCTCTAAGCCGATGGCGTCTGGTGGAGGAGTTGGCCGGGCCAGATTCCTCTTTCGACATGATCGGTCACGATGTCGGCAATCGTGTCGCCAGCGAATCGGGCGAGACGCAGGACGGGCCGGTCCGCGGGATATGACAGGACCAAACGTCTGACAGGTACAGGATTGATCAAGGGCGCGGCTGCCAGACGGTTGGCAGCGATATCGTCGTGAATGGGCGGCAAGGGCAGGATCGTCCAGCCATGGCCGTGACGCACCAGGTCCTTCAGCGTCGCATAGGAATCGGCTTCGACGGCGACGTTGAGAGAAATGCCGGCCTCCGTGGCGCATTGTTCGACAATCGTCCGCAGGCCGTGGCGCGTACTGGGCAACAAAACGCGCCGGCCTTCGAGGTCCTTGAACGGAATCGCGCGGGCGCTTGAAAGGCCGGAGTCGGGCGGTCCGATCAGGAACAGGTTTTCGAGCAGCAAGGGTTGCGAGCGCAGCGAGCGTGCCGAGTGCGGGTCGTAAAGGACGGCGAGGTCGATCTCGCCGCGATGCAGCCAGTCGAGCAGGTAGCCAGTGTAGGCGCCGACCAAGCGCAACTCGACTTGCGGATGCGCCTTCCCGAAGGCCGCGACCAGTGGAACCGAGATGATGTCGGCGACCGTCGGCGGAAAGCCGATGCCGATGCGACCGCGCAACGGCGTGTCGAGGTCGGCGGCCGCGGCGCGAATCTCCTCCAGCTCGACCATGACCCTCGTGGCGTGTTCGAGGATCTCGCGGCCCTTGTCCGTCAGGATCATGCCGCGGCCGTGGCGCGCGAACAGGCCCACGGCGAGCTCTTCTTCCAGCATCCGGATCTGGCGGCTGAGGGCCGGCTGAGCGATGCCCAGACGTTCGGCGGCCTTGCTCAGGCTGCCGAGTTCGGCGACGTGGATCAGGGTGCGGAGTTGGGAAAGCTCCATGGAGCTATACAATATCGCTATAGCTGATCACAGAGAATGGTCTTCGATGGCGAACTTGGTGATAGCTAGTATCTCCCGCCAATCGCCTTCCTTGAAGCAGTCGGAACGGGAGTGACATGAACGCCAGCGCGACGCCTGAATGGCGCGACCAGATTTTCGAGGTCCTGCAGGATCACGATGTGAAGCAGGTCTATCACGTGCCCGACGCCGGGCATGGGCGCCTGATCGAGGCCTGCCAACGCTCCAACTCCATGCGCACCCTGGCACTCACGACCGAGGAGGAGGGCATTCCGCTCGCCGCCGGGGCGTGGCTGGGCGGCCAGCGCTCGGTGCTGCTGATGCAGAGCTCGGGCGTGGGCAACACCATCAACCTGATGGGCATGCCCAAGACCCTGCGCTTCCCGTTCCTGACCTTGATCACGATGCGCGGCGACTGGGGCGAGTTCAATTCCTGGCAATATCCCATGGGGCAGGGAACGCCAAAGGTGCTGGAAGCGATGGGCGTGCTGCTTTACTCGGTCGAGACCGCGGCCGAGGTGAAGGCGACCGTCGACGCTGCCGCGCGCTCGGCCTTCAACGGCGGCCAAGCCGTCGCCGTGCTGCTGCGCCAGAAGCTGATCGGCATCAAGAATTTCGGGAAGAAGTAGCATGAGCCCCAACATCCAAAAGGCAACGCTCCAGCGCCGCCCGCTGGTGAAGAAGATCCTCGAAGGCGCCGACGACAACCTGCTGGTGATCGCAGGCCTCGGCTCGTCCAACTGGGACATCACCGAAGCAGGCGACCGTCCGCTCAACATGCCGCTCTGGGGTTCGATGGGCGCACCGGTCGGCATGGGCCTCGGGCTGGCCCTGGCGCAGCCCAAGAAGCGCGTCCTGGTGATCACCGGCGACGGTGACATGCTGATGAGCCTAGGCTCTCTGGCGACCGTTGCTGCCCAGCAGCCGGACAATCTCGCCATCGTCGTGCTCGACAACGAGAAGTTCGGCGAGACCGGCAATCAGGCCACGCACACCAGCCCGCTCAACAACGGCCCAACCGATTCCGGCGCCGGCACCGATCTCGCGATGATCGCCAAGGGCTGTGGCATCGCCGATACCGGCACGGTCCGCGATGCTTCTGAAGTTGCGGCGCTCGTGAAGGACGCCCGCACCAAGAAGGGGCCGGTGTTTCGGCTCGTAAAGGTGATGGTCGAGAAGCTAGAGTTCGTCATGCCACCGCAGGACGGCGCGCATCTCAAGGATCGCTTCCGCCAGGCCCTGCTCGGACATCCATAGGGGGACAGACCCCCGGAGGCCTCATGACCGACTACGCTCCTTTCCCGCTGATTGATCTTTCAGGCAGTCCGCGTGAGCGTGGTCGGATACATGGCAAGGCAGCCGCTGATCGACTGCGGCGCGGCGCGAAGATGTACGCCGAATCGCTGCTGAAAAGCGGCGTCGATTGGAAGGAGCTGGAGCGGCGCGCCGAGGCGATGGTGCCGCTGATCGAGAAGTTCGATCCGGCCTATGTCGAGGAAATGCGCGGGATCGCCGAGGGCGCCAACGAGCCCTTCGCTGCGGTCGTGCTGATGAACGCCCGCACGGAGATGGTGGTGGCGGCCCGCAAGCAGCAGGCGGCCAAGCACTTCCCCGATGGTTGCACGGCGGCGCTGGCGCTGCCCGAGGCCAGCGCTGATGGCGTGCTGCTGCACGGCCAGAACTGGGACTGGCGGGCGGAGTGCGCGGAGACTGGCGTGGTGCTGCGCATCCGTCGCGATGATGGCCCCGACATCCTCACCTTCACCGAAGCGGGCGGCCTTGCGCGCTCGGGCATGAACTCCGCCGGCATCGGTCTCACGGCCAACGCGCTGGAATGCGACCGCGACTATCAGCGTGGCCCCGGCGTACCGCTGCCCTTCATCCGCCGCAAGGTGCTGGAGGCCTCGCATCTGGCGCTTGCCGTCCACACGGTCGTCTCGACGCCCAAGCCCGGCTCCAACCACATGGCCATCAGCCACTGTGGCGGCGAGGCCTTCGGCTTCGAGTGCGCGCCCGACGATACGTTCTGGATCGCGCCCGATCGCGGCCTCTACGTGCACGCCAATCACTGGATCGCCGAATCGGCGCGCGCCAAGGTGAAGGATACCGGCCTCGCCGAGACGCCGGACTCGATCTACCGCGACAAGCGTGTGCGCGATCAGCTTTCACCGAAGCGCGGCAAGCTCACGCTCGAAGATTTCCGCCAGGCCTTCTTCGACGATTGGGGCACGCCGCATTCGGTGTGCCGCCCGCCACGGCTCAGCAATCGCGGCGTCATGGTTGCGACCACGGCGATGATCCTGATGCGGCCGGCGGACGGCCATCTCGAAGCCTGTCCGATGCCCGCGCTCAATCGTCAGTTCACGACCTATTCGCTGACACCGGACCGCGTCGCCCAGAAGCAGGCGGCCGAGTAGCGATCAGTCAGGATACCAGGACGGCTTGCGCTTTTCGCGGAAGCTCGCGAGACCCTCGCGGGCTTCGTCCTGCTGGCGGGTGCGCGCGTGCTCGTCGATCAGGTCACGCAGCTCGCCATCGTCGACGAACGCACGAGCCGACGCCAGGGAGCGCAGCTTCGTGGCTGTCGTGGCGCGCGGCGCGTTCATCAGCACGGCGTCGATGATCTTCTCGCCGGCCGCGTCGAGGCCACCCGTTGGGCACACTTCGTGTACCAGGCCGAGGCGGCAGGCTTCCGCGGCGCCAAAGCGTTCGCCGGTCAGCGCGTAGCGGCGCACTTGGCGAAAACCCATCGACTGGCAGAGCTGCGGCAGGATGATGCCGGCCATCAAACCCCAGCGCGTCTCGCTGATGGAGAAGATCGCATCTTCCGAAGCGACGACGACATCGCAGGCAGCCGCAATGCCGGTACCACCGCCGAAGCAGCCGCCCTGGATCAAGGCGAGAGTGGGCACCGGACAGGTGTCGAGCCGCCGGATCGCTTCGGCGGTCAAGCGGCTCACCTTGTCGTTCTCGGCGGGCGACTGGCTGGCGACGCCGGTGATCCAGGAGAGATCGGCGCCGGCCTGGAAGTGCTTGCCGTTGCCGCGCAGCACCACGATGCGCAGATGCGGCTCGCGGCCCAGCGCATCCATGGCGTCATGCAAGCCCTGGATCAGATCGCCGTTGTAGGCGTTGTTCACCTTTGGCCGGTTCAGCGTGACGGTGGCCACGCCGCGCCGATCGATCGCCCACAGAACAGTGTCGTTTGCCATTTTCTCAGTCGACCTTCGCGTAGCTGTCCTTGAGGGAGATCTTGCCGTCTTTCACTTCGTAGAGGTCGATGCCGTAACGGTCGAACGGCTTGCCGGCATGGTCGATGCCGGTGACGCGGAACGTACCGAACAGCTTGTCGCCGGCGCGATGGATGCGCGCCTCGGAGTAGCGCGCCTCGCGAGGGGCCTTGCTCTTGTCGGCGAAGTAGGCGCGCAGGTCCTCCTTGCCCTTGAGCACGCGTCCGGACGGGGCGCCGCCGGCGCTGAGGCGCCATTCGAAATCGTCGGTGACGCAGGCGGCAATCTCGTCGACGTCGGCCTTGTTGAAGGCCTTGCCGAAACGGCGGAACAGGTCGTCGATGGCGTCGGCCATGGTGTCCTCCTCGGTTTACTTGGCGGGAAGCAGTGTGGCGAAGGCTGCAGCAAGCTCGCGCTTTACGACGGCGAGGTCGATCAGGGCCAGATCGTATCGACGCGGTGTTTCGAGAGCCGATACGAAGATCGCGTCCTTGCCGACGACATCGCCGCGCACATGCAGCGCCGGGGCGGCATCGGACCCCTTGGGGTGAACCGTCAGCACCATCGCGGGCGCCGCATCGGCATCACCGGCTTCGTCCGGCGAGAATTCGAGCGTCGCGACATTGGCCTCATGGCCGGCGCCACGCAGGGCATCGACGGCCTCGTCGAACTCCGGACGGATGATATCGCGGCATTTCACCCAAAAGGCCTGCACGAAAAGATCGGTCTCGGTATCCATCTCCCCTCCTGTCATTGGTTGTCACGACCCTAGCATCTAAATCTCCCAGGGCGGGGGCGAGAACTTTTCGAGGATGAAGTCGATGAAGGCCGTGACCTTGGGTGCGAGGTGGCGGCGGTGCGGATAGACCGCATGGATCGGCACCGGCTGCTCGGCACGAAACTCTTCGAGCAGCGAGACCAGCTCCCCGCTTTTGACGGCAGCGGCGACAGTGAGACGGGTCAGGCGGACGATACCCAGCCCCTGAAGCGCCAGCCGCATCTGCGCCTCTCCTTCGGTGACGGCGAGGCGGCCGCCGACTTCGATCTCCCGTACCTCGCCGTCGATGCGGAAAAGCCAGCGATTGAGATAGCTGTGCTCGCGCGAGACGATGCAGGCGTGGCGCGTCAAATCCTCCGGCCGCTGCGGCGCGCGGCGATGTTTGAGATAGGAAGGCGAGGCGCAGACCAGACGCACGTCTTCGCCGATCTTGCGCGCGATGAAGCTCGTATCGGCGAGGCGGCCGATACGGATCGCGACATCGACACCCTCCTCGATCATGTCGACGACCCGGTCGGTTGGCATGAGCTCGAGCTGAAGCTGCGGATAGCGCTCGAGGAACTGACCGATCACCGGGGCGAGCTGATGGGTCGAGAAGGCGAGCGAGGTCGTGACCTTGAGCAACCCATAGGGCGTGCTGCTGTGCCGGCTGATCTGGTCCTCGAGCGCTTCGATCTCGCCCACGATACGCCGCGCCGTGGCGTAGAACGCCTCGCCTTCCTCGGTGAGGTGCAGCGCCCGCGTCGTGCGCTGTAGCAGCCGCACGCCCAGTCGTGTTTCGAGCCGCGTTACCAGCTTGCTGACGGCCGACGGGGTCAGGCCGAGCGCCGGCGCGGCGGCGGAAAAGCCATTGGAGTCGACGACCCGCACGAAAGCGGCCATCTCGCTGGCGTGATCGATCATGTCGTGATTAGTGAAAATCCTTCATAAGTAATAGTCAATCACTCTCTATTAACCATCCATTCGAATGGAATTAGGTTCATTTCCATCCTTTGGAGGTTCTCATGTTCACGGTTTCCTATCCCACCATTGCCGAACGTCAGGCCTATGAGGTCCGCGCGCTGCGGCTGCGTGGGGCGGTCGTGGCCAGCCTCGCTCGCACCGTCGCCCGCTGGGTTTCCGCTGCCGCGCGCTGAGCGCCGGCTCAAGCCGATCTGAGCTTTTTGGGTATCTTCACCCCGGCCGCCTGCAACAGCACGGCGGCTGCTTGGCGTGCCGCGGTCGCGACCTTCGGATCACCGCGCACTATTGCCGCGGCGATCGCGCCGTCGATCAGCAACAGGAGCTGCATCGATAGCGTCTCCGGGTCGGCGACACCCAGCTGGACCAGCAAGGTCTGAAACCATTTGCGCCGCTGCTCCTTGAAGGCGAGGGCGATCTTGTTAGCAGCGTGCGCCGGTTCCTTGAGCTCGGCCACGGCGTTGACGAACGGGCAGCCGCGAAAGACGCCCGTGCCACCCCCGGTTCCTATCGTGCGCTCCAGCCGCTCGAAATTACCCAGGATCTGCTCGACTGGCGGCCGCTCCGACCGCGGCGTGGGCTTCAGGCGTCGGGACAGGTAGGCGACGATCAAATCGTCCTTCGACGCGAAGTGATTGTAGAGCGTGCGCTTGCTGATGCCGATCTCGGCCGCGATCGTGTCGACGCCGACGGCGCGGATACCTTGGCCATAGAACAGCCGGTCCGCCGTCTCGAGGATGCGCTCCTGCATGGCAGCTCTGTCTTCGGATCGCGTCATATTACACAGACCTGTTTACTTAATTCTTGACCGCCTCACCCTCGAAACTAAGGTGCACAGACCTGTGTAATCAAGGTGGAGCGTTGCGATGACCGTCCTCAAGGAACTGCGGCCGGTCATGCCGATCCTGATCGGCGCCTCGGTCATGTTGAGCCTCGGCATGGGCGTGCGCCAGAGCTTCGGCCTGGTCATGCCGTCGCTGACCCGCGATATCGCGCTCACCGTCTCCGATTTCGCGCTGGCCATGTCGGTGCAGAACCTCGCCTGGGGCTTCCTGCAGCCGGTCGCCGGCGCCCTCGCGGTGCGTGTCGGCTTCCGGCCGGTGATGATGGCGGGCTCCGTGCTTTACATCGCCGGTCTCGCGCTGTTTGCGATGGCGGGCGGCATGACGGGCGTGATGCTGGGCGGCGGCGTGCTGATCGGTGTGGCGCTTGCCTGCACCGCCTCGGCCATTTCGCTCGCGGTCGGTTCGCGCGCCGTGTCCGGCCCACTGCGCAGCTTCGTGCTGGGCGCCATCACCGCCACCGGATCGCTGGGCGCGCTGCTCTCCGCACCGCTTGGCCAGATGCTGACCGCCGATCTCGGCTGGCGCGCCGGCCTCGTAGGTTTTTTGGTGCTGGTGGTCGGCATGCTGCCCGCCGCCTGGATTGCCGGCCGGGTCGACAAGCTCTCCTTGCCGCCTACGACCGCCAACCAAATCGGCAACGTGTCGGCGCGGACGGCGCTCGTCAGCGCGTCGCGCAGCCTGCCGTTCCTGGTGATGACCACGGCCTACTTCGTCTGCGGCATGCAGCTCCTGTTCATCACCACCCACCTGCCGTCCTATCTCGCGATCTGCGGCATGGATCCCTCGCTCAGCGCCGAGGCGCTGGGGGCGATTGCGCTGTTCAACGTGTTCGGCAGCCTCTTCTTTGGTTGGGCCGGTGGCCGCTGGTCCAAGCTTGCTCTGCTGGGCGGCATCTACATCGCCCGCTCGATCGTGCTGGCGGCATATTTCTTCTTCCCGCCCACGCCGCTCTCCACCCTGGTCTTCGCCTCGATCATGGGCTTCCTGTGGCTGGGCGTCGGCCCGCTCGTTGCAGGCTCCGTCGCCGAGATGTTCGGCATTCGCTGGCAGGCAATGATCCAGGGCGTCGCCTTCATGAGCCATCAGGTCGGCAGCTTCCTCGGCGCTTTCGGCGGCGGACTGATCTTCGACGCGATGGGCTCCTACGACCTCGCCTGGCGTCTGGGCGTTGGCATGGGCCTCATGGCCGGCCTCGTGCAGGTGAGCTTCGCGCTGCTCGGGCCGCCACCGAGACCGGCGACGGCCTGAGAGCTGACGTTCAGGGCCGGAGGTCTCAGCTCTCCGGCTTGAACTCGTGCTTGATCTCCTGCTTGCGCCACTTGAAGCGCAGCTCGGCGAGGCCAACGCTCAGCACGTAGAACACAGGCGTGAAGATCAGGCCGAAGACCGTGACGCCCAGCATGCCCGAGAACACCGCCGTGCCCAGCGACTGCCGCATCTCTGCACCTGCGCCAGTGCTGAACACCAGCGGTACGACGCCGAGGATGAAGGCGAGCGAGGTCATCAGGATGGGCCGCAACCGCGTGCGCGCTGCCGTGACGGCGGCGTCGTAGCGGTTCATGCCCTGCTCGTGCGCCTGCTTGGCGAACTCCACGATCAGGATGGCGTTCTTGGCGGCGAGACCAACCAACACGATCAGGCCGACTTCGACCAGCACATTACGGTCGAGCCCGCGGATGTTGACGCCGATCATGGCCGCGAGAATACACATCGGCACGATCAGGATGACCGCGAGGGGCAACAGCCAGCTCTCGTAGAGCGCCGCCAGCAGCAGGAACACGAACAGTACGGCGAGACCAAAGGCCAAAACTGCGGTGTTGCCCGCGAGCTTTTCCTGCAGCGCGATCTCGGTCCATTCGAGGTCGAAGCCCGACGGCAGGACCTTCTGTGCCAGCGCTTCCATCGTGGAGATGCCTTGGCCCGACGAATAGCCGCGCTGCAAAGCGACCTGCACTTCGGCGGCCGGGTAGAGATTGTAACGCGCCACGCGATAGGGGCCGGTGATGTCGCGGAAGGTCGCGACGGCGCCAATAGGCACCATCTCGCCGCTGACGCTGCGGGTCTTGAGGTTCTCTACGTCGCGCAGCGTCAGGCGATAGGGATTGTCGGCCTGCACGGTCACGCGATAAGTGCGGCCGAGGATGTTGAAGTCGTTGATGTAAGCCGAACCCATATAGGCCGAGAGCGTTTCGAACACGCGGGCAATCGGCACGCCGAGCTGCTCCGCCTTGGTGCGGTCGATGTCGGCGTAGATCTGCGGCGTACGTGTATTGTAGAGCGTGAAAGCCTGGGTGAGGCCCGGTGCCTGTCCTGCCGCACCAGCTAGGGCCCAGGTGGCGCCTTCGAGTGCCGTCAGGCCACGCGATGCACGGTCCTGCACGTAGCCCTTGAGGCCGCCGCCGGTGCCGATGCCGGGCACGGCCGGCGGCTCGAGCACGAACACGAAGGCCTCGCGCAGGCCGAACATGCGGCCGCGCAGGTCGGCCAGGATCGCGTCCTTGCTGAGGTCGCGCCGTTCGTTGAACGGCTTCAGGGTGACGAAGATCACACCCGTGTTGGGCGCATTGGTGAAGGTGGCGCCGTCGAAGCCGACGAACGCCACGGCATGCTCCACACCCGGCCGCGACATGATGATTTCGCTCGCCTGCCGCACCAGAGCGTCGGACCGCTCCAGCGTCGATCCGGCCGGAAGCTGCATGGCGGCGATCAGGTACGAACGGTCGAGCTGCGGCACGAGGCCGGTCGGCGTGACGGCCAGGCGGTTCCAGGTGAGCCCGACCAGACCGGCATAGATCACCAGCATGATGAAGCCCATGCGGATCAGCCGCGCCGTTGTGCGGCCATAGGCGTTCGACAGCCAGTCGAAGCCGCGATTGAAGTGCCTGAAGAACCAGTGCATCGGCCAGGCGATGCGGTCCATCAGGCTGGGGTTCGACTTCTCGACATGCGACAGCGCATGGGTCTTGAGCAGCATCGCTGCCATGGCGGGCGAGAGCGTCAGCGACACGAAGGCCGAGATCGCGGTCGAGGCGGCGATGGTGATGGCGAACTGCTTGTAGAAGGTGCCCTGCAGACCGGTGATGAAGGCAGTCGGCAGGAAGACCGCGATCAGCACCAACGAGATCGCGATCAACGCGCCGCCGACCTCGTCCATGGTCTTGTGCGCAGCCTCCTTGGGTGACATGCCCTGGGTGAGGTAGCGCTCGACGTTCTCGACCACGACGATGGCATCGTCGACCACGATGCCGATGGCCAGCACCAGGCCGAACAGCGAGAGCGTGTTGAACGACACGCCGACGGCGGCCATCACCGCGAAGGCGCCGATCAGCGACACCGGGATGGCGAGGATGGGGATGATCGCCGCCCGCCATGTCTGCAGGAATACGATCACGACGATGACGACCAGGATCACCGCTTCGAACAGCGTCGTCATGACGGCGTCGATCGAGGCCTGGATGAAGGTGGTCGGGTTATAGACGATCGAATAGTCGATGCCGGCCGGGAAGCTCTTCTTGAGCCGATCCATCTCGGCAATGATCGCGTCTGAGGTCTTGAGCGCATTGGAGCCAGGGCGCTGGAAGATGCCGAGTGCCACCGCAGGCTTGTTATCGAGATAGGAGTTCTGCGTGTAGTCCTGCGCGCCCAGCTCGACACGGGCGATGTCGCGCAGGCGCGTCACCGAGCCGTCGGGCTCGGCGCGGATCACGATGTTCTCGAATTCGTCCGGCGAACTCAGGCGGCCGAGCGTGCGCACCGACAAGGTGAAGGCGCCCGGCGACACCGCCGGCGCCTGGTTCACCGCACCGGCGGCGACCTGGAGGTTGGCCGCCCGCAGCGCCAGCACAACTTCGCCCGCCGTCAGGTTGCGTGCGGCGACGCGGGCCGGATCCAGCCAGACGCGCATCGAGTAATCGCGTCCGCCGAACACCAGCACGTTGCCGACGCCGTCGACGCGGGTCAGCACGTCCTTCACGTAGAGCGTGGCGTAGTTGGAGATGTACTGCTGATCGCGGCTGCCGTCGGGCGACGACATGTGCACGACCATCATCAGGTCGGGCGAAGCCTTGCGCACGACGATGCCGAGCCGCTGCACGTCCTCGGGCAGACGCGGCTGGGCGACGGCGACGCGGTTCTGCACCAGCACCTGGGCTTGGTCGATGTTGACGCCGGGCTTGAACACGACATTGATCGACAGGCGTCCGTCACCAGTCGACTGCGACTCGATGTAGAGCATGTCGTCGACGCCGTTGACCTCGAGTTCGATCGGCGTCGCGACGGTTTCCGCGATGACCTCGGCCGAGGCGCCGGGATAGGTCGCGGTGATGTTGACCGTCGGCGGCGCGATGTCGGGATATTCCGCCACCGGCAGGCCGCGCTGGGCGATGAAGCCCACGATCACGATGATGACCGACAGCACGGAGGCAAAGATCGGCCGGTCGATGAAGAAGTGCGAAAAACGCATGGGCTGACTCTGAAGGAGGAGGCCTTAACCGGCTTTGGCGACGATCTCGGACTTCTGCGGGACGACCTTCGCTCCGGGCCGCACAAACGGATTGGCGAGGCCATCGAGCACGACCCGGTCGGTCGGCTCCAGGCCCTTGCGGATCACACGCAGCCCGTCGACGATCGGGCCCAGGGTCACCGGCTTTGCCTGGACGACGTCGTCCTTGCCGACGGTGAACACGATCTTGCGCGATTGATCGGAGATGATCGCGGAGTCGGGGATCAGGAGTGCGTCGTACTCGCCGCCGAAGAGCTGCAGGCGGCCGAAGATGCCGGGCGTGAGGAGCTGGTCCTTGTTGTCGACGAGGGCGCGGCCACGGATCGTGCCCGACCGCGCTGTCATCGCATTGTCGACGAAGTCCATCTTGCCCTTGCGGGTCCACTCGGTCTCGTCGGCCAGGCGAATGCGCACCGGATTGTCGCCGTCGCGCGAGGAGGCGAGTCCGCCCGACAGCACGAGACGTGCGTAGCGCAGGTGGTCGGCCTCGGAGATGTCGAACACGAAGCGGATCGGGTCGAGGGTGACGATGGTGGCGAGCAGGGTGGCGCCGGTCTGACCGCCGGAAATCAGGTTACCGGCATCGACCTTGCGATCAGAGATGCGACCGCTGATCGGCGCCCGCACCTCGGTCCATTCGAGGTTGAGTTCGGCGGTCTTGAGGCCCGCTTCGGCCGACTTCAGTTGGGCGCTCGCAATGCTCAGGTTGGCCTTGCGGGTGTCGAAATCCTGGTCGGTGATGGTCTTGGACTTGATCAGCAAAGCACCGCGATCGACCTGCAGCTCGGCCAGATCGACCTGGGCTTTGGTGCGGGCGACCTCGGCCTGCGCGCTTTCTACAGCGATCTGGAACGGCCGCTGGTCGATGGTGAAGAGCGGGTCGCCGGCTTTGACGATCTGGCCGTCGCGGAAGTGCAGCTTGTCGATGAAGCCCGAGACACGGGCCCGCACCTCGACCGAGGCCAACGCCTCGAAGCGGCCGGAGAATTCGTCCCACTGGGTGACACGCTTCGCCACCGGTTCGGCGACCCCGACTGGCATGGCGGGCGGCCCGCCCTGGGCGAGCGCTACCGACGAAGCAATGAAGAGTAAGCCGGCAGCTGCCAGCAAGCGGCGATGAAGTGACAAGCTTGGACTCCCCCGCGAAAAATTCTGCGGCGCGAGGGCGAGATGTGGTTGCCCGCCGGCCCTCTGTCAATTGCGGCGCGAGTTTGATGGCGCGCTATGTCGTGCCGGTCACGCTCGCAAAAGATGTGCCTTCAATGCAGGCATCTTCGCCTTAGTTTTCCTAGGGGAAAATGATCCAAACGGATCAGATACATTGCTAAGGATTCAGTTGTTGCAGACGGCCGCGCCGAGCAGTACCCGTGGTGATCGTTACTTTCCGTGGGGGAATTGATGCTCGACCTCAAACGACTCCTCGTGGCCGGCGTCGCAGCCGGCTTCTCGCTCGTCGTCGCTTCGACGGCCTTTGCCCAGTCGACTTTGGAAACAGTGAAGAAGCGCGGCCACATCATTTGTGGCGTCAATGTCGGCCTCGGCGGCTTCTCTCTGCCGGACAGCCAGGGCAAGTGGGCCGGTCTCGACATCGACATGTGCAACGCCGTCGCCGCCGCAGTGCTGGGCGATGCGACCAAGGCCAAGTACGTGCCTCTCTCGGCCCAGCAGCGCTTTCTGGCCCTGCAGTCCGGCGAGATCGACGTTCTGTTGCGTAACTCGACGATCACGCTCCAGCGCGATGCTGGACTCGGTATTCAGTATTCAGGAATCAATTTCTACGATGGCCAAGCCTTCATGGTGTCGAAGAAGCTGGGGGTGAAGGGCCTGGCCGAACTGGCAGGTGCCACGATCTGCGTCGCTCAGGGCACGACGCACGAATTCAACATGGCGAGCTGGTTCCGGGCGCGGAACCTCCAGATCAAGACGGTCGTCTTCGAAAGCCAGGACGTCATGTACGAGGCGTTCTTCAGCGGGCGTTGTGATGCCATGACCCAGGATTCGTCCGCGCTCGCGTCGGCGCTGGCGACCCGCGGCAAGCAGGCGGACTACATGACCCTGCCAGAACTCATCTCCAAGGAGCCGCTGGGACCGTTCGTTCGCCGCGGCGACGATGTCTGGAACGCGGTCGTGCGCTGGTCGCTGTTCGCCATGCTCGAAGCCGAGGAGCGCGGCATCACCAAGGCCAATGTCGACGAACAGCTCAAGTCGACCGATGCGACGGTGCAGCGCCTGCTGGGCGTCACGCCGGGCAACGGCAAGGCCCTGCAGCTCGACGAGAACTGGGCCTACAACATCATCAAGCAGATCGGGAACTACGGCGAAAGCTTCGAGCGCAATGTCGGCCAGGGCAGCCCGCTCAAGCTCGACCGTGGCGCCAATGCGCTGTGGACCAAGAACGGGCTGATGTACCCGATCCCGCTGCGTTGAGCTGAAGGCGCGCGGACTATGACGGCGGGGCCGCTCAACGCGAGCATCGTCGAGGCCTTCGAGGCCATGCCGCCGCAGCTCCAAGCTGCGGCGCGCTACATTCTCGATAAGCCCGACGATGTGGCCCTGCTGTCGATGCGCGAACAGGCCCGTCGGGCGGGCGTGCCGGCCGCGACCATGACGCGGCTGGCCAAGCGTCTCGGCCTCGAAGGCTACGACGAGGTGCGGGCGCTCTATGCCGGAGCCGTACGCGCCGGAACCATGGGGACGCTGGGCTTTGCCGGCAAAGCCGGTGTGCAGGTCCAGCAGCAGAACCTACGCGGCGAGCGGGCGCTGGCGGCCGACATGGCCCTTTCGCTGTCGCGCCAGATCGCGCGGTTGGCCGAACCCGAAGCGCTGGAGCGCTTGGCCGATGCCGCAAGTCGGCTCCATCGCGCACGCCGCATCTATTGCCTGGGCTTGCGCGCCTGTCACGCGGCGGCCTGGCACTTCCACTACATGCTGTCGCTGCTCGGCGACAAAACGGTGATGCTGGACGATGCCGGCGGCACCGGCCTCGATGCGATCCGCGATGCCGGCCGCGACGACGTCGTGCTGGTCGCCAGCGTCGAGCCTTACGCGCGCGCCACCGTCGAAGCGGCGCGCTACGCCGCTGCGGAGAGTGTGCCGCTGGTGGCGCTGACGGACAGCGAGGTCTCGCCGCTGGCCCGGCGGGCCAACGCGGTCATTCTCGTGCCGACCGAAAGCCCGTCCTTCTTTCATACCGTGACGCCGCTGCTTGCGGTCGCAGAGATCCTTGCGGCGCTGGTCGCAGGTCGCGGCGGTCACAAGGCGCTCGAAGCGCTGGAGCGCACCGAAGCACAGCTCTCGACATTCGGCGTTCACCTGCCGCGCCGCGGCGCCAAAGGAGCCTAGACGATGACCCATATCTTGCACCGCCAGATCGGCGGCACTTTGCCTGTCGCCGCCGGTGGCACGGGCATCGAGATCGTCGATGCAACGGGCAAGCGCTACCTCGATGCCTCGGGCGGCGCGGCCGTCTCCTGTCTCGGCCATGGTCATCCCGCCGTCACCGCGGCGCTGCACGAGCAGCTCGACAAGCTGGCCTATGCCCATACCGGCTTCTTCACCACCGACGTGGCCGAGAAGCTCGGCGACCGGCTGATAGCGGACGCGCCAAAAGGCATGAGCCATGTCTATCTGGTGAGCGGCGGTTCCGAAGCGGTCGAAGCGGCGCTCAAGATGGCGCGGCAATACTTCACCGAGCGCGGCGAGAAACAACGTCGTCACGTCATCGCGCGCCGTCAGAGCTATCACGGCAACACGCTGGGGGCGCTGGCGGCGGGTGGCAACGAATGGCGTCGCGCGCCTTTCTCGCCGCTTCTGATCGAGACGCATCATATCGACCCTTGCTTTGCCTACCGTTTCCAGCGGCCGGGCGAATCGGAGGAGGACTATGGCCGTCGCGCCGCCGATGCGCTGGAGACAAAGATCCTCGAACTCGGCGCGGGAACGGTGATGGCGTTCATCGCCGAGACGGTGGTCGGCGCCACGGCCGGCGCGGTCCCGCCCGTGGCCGGCTACTTCAAGCGCATCCGCGAGATCTGCGGCCGCCATGGCGTCCTGCTGATCCTCGACGAGGTGATGTGCGGAATGGGCCGCACCGGCACCCTGCATGCCTGCGAGCAGGAGGGCATCTCGCCCGATCTGATGACCATCGCCAAGGGCCTGGGCGGCGGCTACGAGCCGATCGGCGCCGTGCTGCTCGGGCGACACATCTACGATGCCTTCGCCGGCGGCAGCGGCTTCTTCCAGCATGGCCACACGTACATGGCGCATCCGCTGGCCTGCGCCGCGGGTCTTGCCGTGCAGGAGACGATCCGTCGCGACAATCTTCTCGCCAACGTGCGGACGATGGGCGCGCTGCTGCAGCGGCGGCTCGGCGAGCGCTTCGGCAATCATCCGCATGTCGGCGACATTCGGGGCCGCGGCCTGTTCCAGGCCGTCGAGCTGGTCGAGGATCGCTCGACCAAGGAGCCGTTCGATCCAGCACGCAAGCTCCATGCGAAGGTCAAGAAGGCAGCGATGGCGCGTGGGCTCATGGTCTATCCCATGGGTGGCACGATCGATGGCCAGCGCGGCGATCATGTGCTGCTGGCGCCGCCGTTCATCGTCACGGCCGATCAGATCGGCGAGATCGTGGACCGCCTGGGGAGTGCGATAGACGACGCACTAGCCTAGTCTTCCGGAATGAAGACAGCGGTTATCGTCAACCGCATGGCCAACAAGGGCAGCGCTGGGAGGCGCTGGCCCGCGATCAAGGTCGAGCTCGAGAAGCGTCTGGGTCCACTCGAGCCGTCCTTCACCGAAGCTCCAGGCCACGCGACATCGCTTGCCCGCGCCGCCCTGGCCGAAGGCGTGCGCCGCTTCGTGGCCGTTGGCGGCGATGGCACCGTGAATGAGACCCTGAACGGCTTGCTCGATGCGTCGGGCAAACTCAACGCGCCCGACACCGTGCTCTGCCCGGTGCCGGCGGGAACGGCCAACGAACTTTGCCGCGCGTTGGGCCATCTCGCGCGGCCCGAGCTTGCCTATGATTGCGCTGTCGCCACGGGCCGCCAGGCGATCGATCTGCTGCGCGTTCGCTGTACGGGTCTCGATGGCAGGCCGATGGAGCGCTTCGGCTATCTGATCGTTTCGCTCGGCGCCGCCGCGTCGATCAGTCATCGCACGTCGCAGTCGCGCTGGGCGAAGAAGTTTGGTGAGATCGCCTACCTCCTGATGACGCCCATGGTTACCCTTGGTTATCGCAACCGGGATGTCGCGGTTGCCATAGACGGTGTCGAGATGGGCAGGAGGCGTCTGTTCACGGCGATGGTGGCCAACACCGAGAATGGCGGTGGCGGCATGAAGCTGGCGCCGGGGGCGACCTTCGACGATGGTGTGCTCGATCTCGTGGAACTGGGTGACGTGTCGAAATCTGCGGTCCTCTTTAGCATCCTGCCGAAGACCTACAGCGGCGGGCACATTCGCCACCCTCAGGTGAGGATGAGCCGTGGCCGCTCGTTCCACTTCGAAGCCGACGGCGACACCCTGGTCGATCTCGACGGCGAGACCATCGGGTGCTTGCCGCTCGACGTCAGCGTGTTGCCGCGGGCCTTCTCCGTCGGATCGATACAATGAAGAGCAGTGGTTTTGCAGGCCGCATGGTGGCGGCCCTCCTGCTGCTCGCCGCCGTCGCCGGTGCGGTCTACTGGTTTGCTTTTCGCGAAGCCAAGGCGCCGCCGGTCGCCGCTGCACCGCCGCCACCCGAGGTTGGCGTCGTGCAGGTGACGATGGCCGATGTGCCGTTGCCGCTGCACTATTCCGGCCGGGTGGCCGGTTTCCGCGTCGTCGAGATCCGTGCGCAGGTTGGCGGCTTGTTGCAGAAGCGCGAATTCGTCGACGGCGAGCCGGTGAAGGCTGGCGACGTGCTGTTCCGTATCGATCCGCGCAGCTTCGAGGCGGCCCTTGCGCGTGCCAAAGCCCAAGTCGCGCAGGCACAGGCCACGCTCACCCAGGCGACCGAGAATTATCACCGCATCCAGGGCTTGGCGGCACAGAAAGTCTCGACACAGAAGGCCCTGGAAGATGCGACGGCCGCACGCGAGCAGGCGACGGCCGCGCTGGCTTCGGCCAAGGCCGATGTACAGACCGCCGAGCTCAATCTCGAATATACGGTGATCCGCGCCCCGATCTCGGGCCTCACCAGCATCGAGGCCTCGCCACCGGAAGGCACGTTGATTCAGCCGCAGCAGACGATGCTGACACGCATCACTCAGCTCGACCCGGCATATGTCTATTTCACCACCACCGACAGCGAGCAGCGTGAGCTGCGCGAAGTGAACGACAAGCGCGCCCAGCCGCTGAAGCCCGAAGATGTCACGGTGCAACTTCAGTTCGGCAACGGCGACCGTCACCCGATCGACGGCAAGATCGACAGCAGCTCGGGCATCGTCGATCCGCGCACCGGCACGGTGCAGGTCCGCGCCGTGTTCCCTAACGAGAAGAGCGGCCTGCTGCCGGGCCAGTTCGTGCGGGTCAACCTCGTGGGCGTCACGATGCCCAACGCCATCGTGGTGCCGCAGACGGCCATCGTGCAGGGCCCGCAGGGTGCCATTGTCTATGTTGTCGGTGCGGACGACGTGGCGACGGCCCGCCCGGTCACGCTCGATCGTGAAGTTGGGCGCGGCTGGATCGTGAAGAGTGGCCTCCAGCCCGGCGAGCGAGTGGTTTCCGACGGCGTCATCCGCGTCCGCACGGGGATCAAGGTTCGGCCGGTCCCCGCAGCCGCGCCGCCGGCGGGTGGAGCGCCAGGCGGGGCGAAGAAGTGATCTCCAAGTTCTTCATCGACCGGCCGGTTTTCGCCAGCGTCCTGTCGATTGTCATCGTGCTGGCAGG
>CALROF020000066.1:0-27003 GCA_943369775.1 Reyranella massiliensis 521 | reverse complement strand
CATAGCAGCCATGAGCATCGAAGGAGGCCCGATCAGGCATGCTGCCGCTCCCGCACAGGATCCGGCTTGCGATGCTCGAGCTTCAGCGCCGTCAAGGCTGCCATTAACGCGCCGGCCAGCAGCAGAAGGTCCATGCCGCCGACGGCCCCAAGAGAATCATAAGTGAGACTCCGTCCGAGATGATCGCCCGTGGTGATCCAGTTCAGCACGACGGCGGCGATTGCGACGACGGCGATCGTCCAGGACTGCTCGATCCAGGCGCGCCGTGGCCGCAGCCAGGCATGCGCAAAGGTCGCCAGCCAGACGAGATAGAAGACCCACATTTCGAGTGAAGCGCGGCCGGTGCCCATCACCGCCGCATCCATGGGAAGAAGTCTGTTGACGACGAAGAAGCAAAGCGTGGCGACGACGATGCCGGTGACGCTGCCGACCGCAAGGCCCTCGACGAACGGCACACCGCGCAGGCCGAGCTGGGCATGCTTGCGCCGCCGCGACTCCAGCCAGAAGAGATAGCCTGTGGCGATCAGCACGCAGCCGACGAGACCCAGGACGAAGTAGATCCAGCGCAAGGTCCAGTGCTGGAACTGAATGAAGTGCAGGCCCGAGACGAAGCGCTGCACGGTCACCAGAGGCGATGTTTCAAAGCGGCTCAGAAGAGCGCCGCTCGGCGCGTCGAAGTAGAGGATTTCGACTCGCATGGTCACGACATCCCGATAGGCCCGGCCGATCTGGACGATTGCAGCAGCATCACCAGGGTTAGTGACGCGCATGTAGAATGGCTCCTCGCCTGCCCAGAGGCGCCGCGCCTCGGCAACCATCTCGTCGAGAGACGCAAGAGGTGCGGCCTGATTCACCTTTGGCCGGCTGTAGGTGCCCCACGTCTCGCGATTGAACTGCTCGCGCTTGCCGTCGAAGGGGAGCTGCCAGACGGACGGGAAGTAGATCGAGAAGAAGATGATCAGGCCCGAAAGCGAGATGATGAAGTGAAACGGCAGCCCGAGCACGCCGGTGACATTGTGCAAGTCGAGGATCAGCCGGCGGGGCTTCTTCTCCGACCTGAAAACGAAGAACTCGGTGAAGATCTTGCGATGGATCACCACGCCGGAAACGCAGAGCACGAGCATCGCCATGCCGGCGATACCGACCAGCCAGTAGCCGATGTCCCAGACCCTGATATGGAGTCCGTAGTGGAAGGGGAAGATGAAGCGCGTGCCGGCATATGTTCCGGGATCCGGCAAGGCTTCCCCCGTGGCCGGATCGAGGTAACGCAGCACATTGCCGGCCTTGGTACGATAGGTCTCGCGATAGACCGGCTGGCGTTCCTCCGGGAACACGATCGTCCACATCGCCGATCCGGCAGCCGCCGCGGCCTCGATGGACGGGCGGAACTTTTCTGCAGGAAGGTTTTCGCCCGGCAGGGCAAGGCGTGTCGCCGGCGCCATCCAGCGGTCGATCTCGCGGTCGAACACGGAGAGCGTGCCCATCCAGAAAACCGCGAACAACAGGCCACCCAGTACCACGCCAGTCCACGTGTGCAGCCAGTTCATCGAGGCGCGAAACGTCGGCTCCACCTCAGCCTCCGCCGGCTAGGCGCACAAGCCCGATGGCAGCCCCCCAGGAGACACCTCCCGTGACGGTGAGCATCAGGCAGAGCCTCAACAGGGATCTCTCAGCGAACGCCCATAGCAGGAGGACGAGATAGATCACGAAGGCCAGCATCGAGGCGAGGATCACCGCCTCGCTGCGCGGCAGGCCGCCGGTCACGAACAGGATCACTGCCGTCAGCGACGCGAGTCCCGCGGCAACGGCATAGCCGCCGCCGATGGCAGCGAGCAGTCGAAGGACGATCTTGGAAGTGTTCGCTAACAAGCCTGCCTCAAAAGTCCGCCGTCAGTGACAGGCGGAAAGTGCGGGGAGCGCCGAAGAAGAGCGTGGTCGCGCCCGATCCGCCGGCCCAATAGTTGGCATCGAAGAGATTTTCGATATTGAACCGCAGCGCGACGGGATTGCCGGTCGGGCTGTTGTCGGTATCGAAGACGTAGCGGAAGCCGACGTCGAAGCGCGTCCAGTCAGGCAGGCTGCGGCGTGGCAGGTTCGTGTCGATGTATTGCGAGCTGGTGTAGACGACGCGGCCGTTCACGGAGAAGCCGCGCAGGAACGGCAGGTCCCATTCGCCGGCCGCACGAAGTTGCAGGCCCGGCGAGAACGGCGCCGTCCAGCCGTCCGTGGCGCCGCCCGTCGTCTTGGTCAGCAGCGCATTGAGGAACATCGCACCGGCCAACAGGCGCACGCCCGGAAGCGGTTCGCCGAAGACGTTGAGCTCGAGCCCCTGGTTGCGCTGCTCGCCCGCCAGCTCCTGCGTGTTGGTCGCGACGTTGGTGATGACGCTGGGCTGGGTGATCTGGAACAGGCTCGCCGTGGTGGTGAACTTGCCCCAGTCGACCTTCACGCCGACTTCGTACTGCGTCGCCTTGAAGGGGGCGAAGACCTCGCCGGCGTTCCGGAAGGTCGCGGGAACGATCGAGCCTTGTTGCAGGCCCTGGATGAAGTTGCCGTAGAGCGAGACGTTCTGCCAGGGCTTGAAGACCAGCGCGACCGACGGGCTGAGCGCGCTTTGATCGTAGGACGTCGTGCGGGCACCGGTAACGGCATTGAAGCTGGTCGACGAGACCTGCTGCAGGCGCAGGCCGGCGGTGAGCTGGATGCGGTTGTCGGCGGCCGACAGCGTATCGGCGATCGCCAGGCTTTGCAGGCTCTGCGTGCCGGTCTTGTTAGCGGCAGGGTTGGCCATGCTCGGCCGGGCGATGACCGCGGTGTTGTAGATGTTCGTGGCATAGGCCGGACCGAAGACCGTGCCGACACCATTCGCCGACTCGTAGAACGAACCGCTGGCCACGATCTCATGGTTGATCGGGCCAGTCGTCGCGCGAGCCCGCACGCCGGCCTCGCCAGTCAGGACCTGCGTGTAGGAGTTCTGGATCGCCGACGTCCCGGTGGAAGTGCCGTTGACGTTCGTGACCGTGACGATGTCGGTGCCGTAGACCTGCCCGAAGCGGCTGTCGTGGAAGCCGAGAGACGCATAGGCCGTGACGGTCTCGAGCATGTCGACTTCGGCGCGGACGGCGCCGAACAGATCCTTCGTCTCCTTGTTGCTCCAAGGCTGCGCGCCGGGGTTGTTGCGAATGTTAGGCGCCCAAGGGAGCGGTACCCCTGCCGCCAGGCCGATATACGGCACGACGCCGACCACATACTCGTACTGGTATCCGAGGTCGACCGACGCACGCACGCGATCGCCGCGATAGTCGAGACCGAGCACGCCCAGCATGCGTTGGTCGGAATTGTATTGGATGTCGGTCTGGCCGGCGCGGAAGACGCCGTTGAAGCGTACGCCGAACTGCTTGTCCTCGCCGAAGCGGCGGCCAATATCGGCCGCGGCGCCGAACTGGCTGGCCGACGCGTAGCTTGCGGTGAGCTGGGTAAGCGGCGTGTCGGCCGCGCGCTTCGGGACAACGTTGACCGTGCCACCGATCGCGTTCGAGGGCGATATACCGTTCAGCATGGCGCTGGGGCCTTTGAGTACCTCCATGCGCTCGGCCATCTCCGGCATCACGGAATAGGTCGGCAGGAGGCCGAAGAGACCGCCATAGGTCCAGGCCGAGTTCTGAACGTTGAAGCCGCGGATGTTGATCAGTTCGGCACCGACCCCGCCATCGGGCACGTAGAAGCGGACGGACGGATCGTCGATCAGCACCTCGCGGACGGAGCGAGCCTGCTGGTCCTGCGCCTTCTTCGACGTGAAGCTCGTCTGGTTGAACGGCGTATCCATGATGTCGCGATTGCCGAGAATGCCGAGCTGGCCACCGGTCGCCACCTGACCGCCAGCGTAAGGCGGCGGGATGTTGTCGATCATCGCCTGCTGCGGCACGGAATAGCCCTGAACCTGCAAGGGATCGACCTGGAGCGCACCAGAACTCTGCGGCAGCCGTTCGAGAAGGACCGTGTTGGCGTCGCTGAAGCGCCAGCCCACGCCCGATCCAGCCAGCATCGTGTTGAGCGCCTGCGTGACGGTGAAGTTGCCGGTGAGACCGTTCGTCCGCTTGCCGGCGAGATCGCTCGACGTGCCGAGGAGGCGAATGCCCGCTTGATCGGCAAGGCGCGTCATCGCCGTGTCGAGATCCTGCGGCGGAATGTTGAACGCGATCACGCGCGCTGCCTGGGCCTGCTCGACAGGCGGCGCGGCGAGTACCGCTCCCATTCCCATCGGAAGCGGTGCAGACAGAGCGAGGGCAGACATCAGCAGGACATGGTGCCACTCCGCCACCAAACGACAACGCTCTGTATCCACGACCCCACTCCCGCGCCTTCCAGAGTTGGAATGCGTCTCATTCTTGACACCCTCCTGTGACGAATGACGACGTTCCGACTTGCAGCGGCCATTGGGAGATTTCCGAGGTTCAGCGAATGATCGTGAGAAGCGGCAGACGGACGACCTGCGCCTTGGTCGTGTCTTCGATCGCCTGCAGCAACAGATCCGAGTCGGCGAGATCGAAAACGCCGGAGACCAGCATCGTCCTCAGCCGATCGTTCGCGATCACGATGCGGCCGGCGCGATAGCGCTGGATCTCCGCGACGACGCTCTCCAGCGGACGACGATTGAAGATGAGCTTGCCGCGCTGCCAGGCCGTGACCGAATCGATATCGACGGAAGTGACCTGTCGGTTTTCGGCGCCGCCGACATCGAGCCGCTGACCTGCTTCGAGCCGCACCGACAACATGCCATCGGCGGTCACCTCGACCACGCCTTCGCTGACGATGACGCTTTCCCAGTTCTCGTGGCGGCGCACCGTGAAGGCGGTGCCGACGGCACGCACCTGCGCATTGCCGGCGACGACGATGAAGGGTCGGTTGGGATCGTGCGCGACCTCGAACAGCGCCTCGCCATCGTGCAGTACGACGCGGCGCTGCGGGCCGGACTGATCGAACGACAGTGCCGTTGCGGTATTGAGCAGGGCCACCGAACCATCGGGCAGCTCGACACGCTTATGTTCGCCGACCGACGTCGCATAATCGGCATAGAGCGAGGAGAACGGCCCGAACGCCGGCAAGGCGACCGCGACGGCCGCAACCGAGGCCGCCGCAAGCCCGCCAAAGACGAAGCGTCGGCTGAACCGGCGACTGCTCCGCGCATAGGCCGACGGGATCGGCAGGGGTTCGCTACCCCGGCGCAACCGGTCGGCCTGACGGGTTTCGCCGACGCCGCGCAGGATTTCTTCGGCTTCGCGGGCGGCGGCCTCATGCTGCGCCGACCGTCCGCGCCAGCGCAGAAAAGCCAGGCGGTCCTTCGGCGACGCCCGGCCTGAACTCAACCGAACCAGCCAGTCGATCGCCTCGTCGCTCCGCGAAACGGCGGGAGCGAGGGCAACGGGCGGTCTTTGTTCTGAATCGGACATTCAGGGCCTGGGCGAAAAGGTCTTGTCTCTAAGACGTTTGAGGGGCGCGGATTTACAGCGGCTGCGTCACTTATTCTTCGTCGCTGCGGCGCAGCGCGTCGCGGCAATGACGCAGCGCCTGCGCGACGTATTTCGCGACCATGCTTTCGGAAACGTCGAGCTGGCGGGCGATCTCGGCAAAGGACCGGCCCTCGACGCGGCTCAGCAGCAAGGCGAGGCGCGGCTTGGCCGGCAATTCGTCCAAGGCCCACTCCAGCCGCCGCAGCCGCTCGCGCGCCGAGACGCTGGCCTCTGGCGAGGGTGTGGGGTCGGCTACCCCTTCCCCCGCCTCGAGGAAGGTAAAATCGGTCGCGATGCGGCCTTCGCGACGCAGTGTGTCGATGGCGAGGTTGCCGGCCACGCGATAGACGAAGGCCCGCGGGTTTTCGATGTCGAGATTAGCCGGCCGCAGGGTCGCCAGTCGCAGGTAGGTATCCTGCGCCAGGTCGGCGGCGCGGTCGGCATTACCCGTCCGCCGCGTCAGGAAACGCAGCAGATCCTGGTAGTTTTCGCGAAAACTCGCGATCAATGCCGATATATCCTGCCGCCCCATGCTCCACCGGTCTGGTGGCTGGTCTACGGCAATTGCGAGTCATTCGCAAACTAGAAACAGTGGCAGGCTAAGGCGTTGTCGGGTCGATCAAACGGTGCATCGCGGTCGCCAGCAGGCGCGGCGTCGCGGCGTCCTGCAGCGTGAACGGCCCTGGATCGATCAGGATCATGTTGTTCAGGGTGCCGTACATGATCTGGAAAGCGAACCGGATCCGCTGTTCGAGCTCAGGGGTTGGCCGGCCTCCGAGCAAATCCACGATGAGCGGCAGGGCGTATTCGACCTGTATCCGGCCAAGCTCGCGCATCGGCGTCCAGCTTCCGAGATCGCTGCCAGCCCGGCGCAGCGACGCGCGGACCAGGCCGTGATGCTGCTTCAGCCAGATGATGCCGCCCTTGGTGATCCAGTTCAGGAGCTGCGCAAGGTCGCCGCGCGGTATCCGGTCCGAGCTGTAGCGAGCCGCCAGCTCACGCCGGCGGTCCTCGACGACCAGCCGCTGCAGCGTGTCGACGAAAGCGTCCTTGCTGTCGAAGCGGGCATAGAAGGAGCCAACTGTCGTCTCGCAGCGCGCACACAGCGCCTCGACCGAGAGGCCGTCGAAATCGTGCTCCTCCAGGAGCGCCAGCCCCTCGTTCATCAGCCTGACGACGAGCGCGCGGCTGCGCTGCTGCTGGGTCGGCTTCAGGCCCGGCACCATCGCTTCTGCAATAAGCTGCTCGTCCAGCATCCCCGGAACCTCACCCTTGCGTCGGACGCACTTGCCAGACAATCAAAACTAGAATTATAGTTCTAGTTATAAGAATTTCACCGGAGGAAAGCAAATGCGCAATTCCCACTTCGACGTGCGCCCGACATCCGGGGCGGTGGGCGCTGAAATCCTGGGCGTCGATCTCGCCAAGCCGTTGTCGCCGTCGGAAGCCGACGAAATCCGTGGCGCTCTCTTCGAACACGGCGTGATCTTCTTCCGCGACCAGAAGCTGACGCCCGAGCAACACATCGCCTTCGCCGGCAGCATCGCACCGATCAACATCAACCGGTTCTTCAAGGCGGTGGAGGGCTACCCCGAGATCGCCGAGGTTCGCAAGGAACCCGACCAGAAGCGCAACATCGGCGGCGGCTGGCATACCGATCACAGCTACGACCAGGTGCCGGCGCTGGGTTCGGTCCTGCTGGCGCGCGAGGTCCCGCCGCGTGGTGGCGACACCATGTTCGCCAGCATGGCGCTGGCCTACGAGGCACTATCCGATGGATTGAAGCGCACGCTGGAAGGAATGCGTGCCGTGCATTCGAGCCGGCATGTGTTCGGCGCAACGGCACAGTATGCGCGCGATACCGTGGGCCGCATCGGCAATGCCGAACTCGCGACCCAGGATGCGATCCATCCGGTCGTGATCCAGCACCCCGGGACGCAGCGCAAGACGCTCTATGTCAATCCGGGCTTCACGACGCATTTCGAAGGTTGGACGGCGCAAGAGAGCAAGCCGCTGCTCGACTATCTCTACGCGCACGCCGCGCAGCCGCAGTTCCAGACGCGCTTCCAGTGGCGCGAAGGCTCGATTGCCTTTTGGGACAATCGAGCCACCTGGCATCTCGCGATCAACGACTATCACGGTGAGCGGCGCCTGATGCACCGCATCACGCTGGATGGCGTTCCCCTCGTCTGAGGGGAACTGCCCTACTTCCTCACTTCTTCTGGGCGCCTGGCAGGAAATCGTCGAGCGGCACGCCGAAGCTGTTCAGCGCCCAGGAGACGAGATTGTACTGGCCGACGGTGAAGACGGCGTCCATGAGCTGCTCCGTCGAATAGGTCTTCGAAAGCGTGGCCCAGGTCGCGTCGGAGGCGACGGAGTTCTCGTAGAGATCGTCGGCGAGCTGCATCAGCGTCGCCTCGTGCTCGCTCCAGCCCTTGGCCTTCGGGCCTTCCTTAATGTTCGCGACGTCGGCGTCGCTCACGCCGCCGCGCTTGGCGATCAGCTCGTGCTGGGCGAATTCGTACTCGGCCTGATTCAACCAGCCGATGCGCAGGATCAGCAGCTCGCGATCGCGAAACGGCAGTGTCTGCTTGGAGAGGATGTGGCCGGCGAACGGCGTCCAGCGCTTGGTGAGGTTGGGGTGGTGCGCCAACACCTTGAAGATGTTGAACACCTGGCCGTTCATCGCATTCTTCTCGACGGCCTCACGTTCCTCCGGCTTCAGGGTCGCGAGGTCACGCAGAGGGATTCGCTGTTTGCGCTTGATCACCGTGTCATTCTCCTTGCAGGTCTCGGCTTGGGGCTAGCATTCCGGACTAACGCCACGCCGTTCGACCGACAAGGTGAAAGACGCTACTCCGCGCGAGGACTTTCGCGCGGCGGCTGAAGCCGCGCTGCGGCAAGCTTCGCCTGACCCGGAGTGCTGAACTGCGCACCATCGAGCTGGAAGAAGGGACGCGCATAAGCATGGAAGCGGAAAGCGTTGCCTTCCTTCAGGACGATGCCCGCAGGTTGACCCCAGATTTCGACGACGAAGGGTTCGGGCATGGCACGGTCTCCCTTGGGGTTTCAGTCGGGGCTGAAGTCTCTGTGGCCACTCCCACATGGTGTCGACGGCAGGTCATGACAATGGCTGAAGCTGTCGAACCAGTGGCGAGTGATAGAAGAACTCTCGCGTGCGGCATCAATATGGCGATGCTCTTTTCCACGCTGGTGATACGGCCAAGCGAAGTGGACAATGACATATCGATGACGTGTGTCGTCAGGCGAGGAGGATCATGAAGCTGACCCGTTCTGCGCTGCTGAGCCTTACCGGGACCAGCTTGCTTGCCGGCCGCTATGCTGCAGCGCAATCATCCGTCCAGATGAATAAACGCAAGATTCCTTCTTCAGGCGAACTGCTACCGGTCGTCGGTGTCGGCACGTGGCGCACCTTCGATGTCGGCAGCAAGCCCGAGGATCGCGCATCGGTCGCCGAAGTGTTGCGCGTCCTGTTCGAGGCGGGCGGCTCGGTGATCGATACATCGCCGATGTACGGGGCGGCCGAGGCCGTGGTCGGCAGCCTGCTCGCTGCAGCCGGCTCCCGTAGCAAAGCCTTCATCGCCACCAAGGTCTGGACCAGCGGTCGCGACAGCGGCATCGCACAGATGCAGGCCTCGATGCGTCTGTTGCGCACCGACCGAATCGACCTGATGCAGATCCACAATCTCGTGGACTGGCGCGCCCACCTGCCAACCTTGCAGACCTGGAAGTCGGATGGCCGCATCCGCTATCTCGGCATCACGCACTACACGCAAAGTGCGCATGACGAGCTGGAGCGCGTGATGCGCGCCGAGAAGTGGGATTTCGTGCAGTTGAACTACGCGCTCGACGACCGGGCGGTGGAGCAGCGCCTGCTGCCGCTGGCCGCGGAGCGCGGCATCGCGGTGATCGTCAACCAGCCATTCGGCGGCGGCGGTCTCCTGCGCAAGCTCTCGCCGCGCAAGTTACCAGATTGGGCGGGCGAGATCGGCGTCACGAGCTGGGCGCAGCTCCTGCTCAAGTTCGTGCTGGCCAACCCGGCGGTGACCTGCGTGATCCCCGGCACCGGGAGGCCCGAGCACATGAAAGACAATCTGCAGGCAGGCTTCGGTGCCTATCCCGATGCAGCCATGCTGAAGCGCATGGCAGCGGAGATCGCGCTCTAGAGCGGCAACTCCGCTTCGATCCACGCCGTCGCCGACTTATGCGTCGGCTGCCAACCAAGCTCGCTGCGGGCGCGCTTGCCGCGGACCCGGCTGTTTGAGCCGAACGTGTAGGCGGCGCTGCTTTCGCCGAGTTCCTTGACCGCATCGGCGAAGGGCCATGCTTGTGGGCTTGCGAGACCGAGGCGCTTTGCGATCGAGGCGCAAATGTCGCGATAGGACGCTTCGCCGTTCTCCACGAAGTAGAAAGCGCCGGCCGGCGCCTTGGCGAGCGCGAGGCTGTAGAGGTCCGCCATGTCCTCGACATGGACATTCGACCAGATGTTCATCCCCTGGCCGACATGGCGCACGACGCCCGTCTTGCGCGCTCGTGCCGCGAGGCCCGGGATTTGCGCACTGTCACGTGCCAGGCCGAGACCGTTGCCATAGATCATGGTGTTGCAGAGCACGACGGAGCGCACGCTGCGTGACTGGCGTCGCGGATCGCCTGGTCGATGGCAACGCGCGCTACCTTGCCCGGCACAGGATCGAGTGGCGTCTCCTCGTCGTAGATGCGGTCCGACGCGCTGTCGCCATGCGCTTCGTCGGCGACGATGCTGGAGCCGCTGGTGTGCAGGAACGGCTTGTTCGAGCCGGCGAGGCCTTCGATCAGGGCGTCGATGGCGCCGCGATGATCGCTGTTCGCGGTGTTGATCACCGCGTCCGCGCGGCGCGCTTCGGCGGTGAGGATTGCCGCGTCGTCGAGGCCGCCCATCACTGGCTCGATGCTGAGAGCTGCGAGGCGCTTGGCCTTCTCTGCATCGCGCACCAGACCGCGCAGCTTGTGGCCATCCTGCAGGAGACGCTGGGCGACGGTGCCGCCGATATAGCCGGTGGCGCCGGTGAGGAAGATGTTCATGGGCGGCTCGTTTCCTTCAATCGGCCGACGGCCTCGCGGACCGGCCCATCGAGCCCTTCGCCGCCAGCCTCCAGGTGCGCGACGATAGCCGCCCGCATGCGCGGGTCCCAGAACTTCCGCAAATGATCGGCAATGGCCGCAGCCGGATCGCCCTGACGCTGCGGCACGAAGAACTGGCCGATCTGGTTGGCCATGGTCACCAGCCGCTCATTCGACCCTGTCGCAGACATGGTTGCTACTCCGCCGCGACCTTGGCGATCCGTCGGCTGCGATCCGCCTGCGCCGAGTAATCACGCTGCCACTCGCTGGGGCCGTTGGACGGCGAAACCTGCACGGCCGTGACCTTGTACTCGGGGCAGTTGGTCGCCCAGTCGGAGAACTCCGTGGTCACGACATTGGCCTGCGTGTCGGGGTGATGGAACGTCGTGTAGACGACGCCTGGCGCCACACGATCGGTGATCTGGGCACGCAAGGTCGTGCCGCCGGCGCGGCTGTCGAGCTTCACCCAGTCGCCGTCGTGCACGCCGCGCTGTTCGGCGTCGTGCGGATGGATCTCCAGCACGTCCGCGTCGTGCCACACGATGTTGTCGGTGCGTCGCGTCTGGGCGCCGACATTGTACTGCGAGAGGATGCGGCCGGTGGTGAGCAGCAGCGGGAAACGAGGTCCGGTGCGCTCGTCCGTCGGCACATACTCGGTGATCATGAAGTTGCCCCGCCCACGTGCGAAGCCGCCAATATGCATGACCGGCGTGCCGAGCGGCGCCTTCTCGTTGCACGGCCACTGGACCGATCCCACTTCGTCGAGCAGGGCATAGGAAACACCGGCGAAGGTTGGCGTCAGCCGCGCGATCTCGTCCATGATTTCCGAGGGATGCGCATAGGGCATCTCGAAGCCCATGGCCTTGGAGACCGCCAGAGTGATCTCCCAGTCGGCCATGCCGTTCTTGGGCGTCATCACGCGGCGCACGCGGTTGATGCGGCGCTCGGCGTTGGTGAAGGTCCCGTCTTTCTCCAGGAAGGTCGAGCCCGGCAGGAAGACATGCGCGTAGTTCGCCGTCTCGTTCAGGAACAAGTCCTGAACCACGACGCATTCCATCGCCTTGAGAGCGGCCGCGACGTGGGTGGTGTTGGGGTCGGACTGCAGGATGTCCTCGCCCTGCACGTAGAGGCCCTTGAAGCTGCCGTCGATCGCCGCGTCGAACATGTTGGGAATGCGCAGGCCGGGCTCGGCGTCGAGGGGGCGGCCCCACATCTTCTCGAACATGGTGCGGGTCGCATCGTCGGAGATATGACGATAGCCGCTGAGCTCGTGCGGGAACGAGCCCATGTCGCAGGAACCTTGGACATTGTTCTGGCCACGCAGCGGATTCACGCCCACGCCCGGCCGGCCGAGATTGCCGGTCACCATCGCAAGGTTGGCGATGGCCATGACGGCGGTCGTGCCTTGGCTGTGCTCGGTGACGCCGAGCCCATAGTAGATCGCGCTGTTGGGGCCGGCGGCATAGAGCCGGGCAGCACCGCGAATCGCCTCGGGCGAAACGCCGGCCATCAGGCCGACCGTCTCGGGGCTGTTGCGCTCCTCGGCAACGAAAGCCGCCCAATATTCGAAAGCATCGCGGTCGCAGAAGGAGCGCACGAAGACTTCGTCGACCAGGCCTTCGGTGACGATGACATGGGCTAGCGCGTTCAGGATCGCCGCATTGGTGCCGGGCCGGAGCGGCAGATGATAGTCGGCCTCGACATGCGGCATGCGCACGAGGTCGGTGCGCCGCGGATCGATCACGATCAGCCGCGCGCCCTGACGCAGCCGCTTCTTCATGCGGGAGGCAAAGACCGGATGGGCGTCGGTCGGGTTGGCCCCGATCACCAGGATGACGTCGGATTGTTCGACAGAGTCGAAATCCTGCGTACCGGCGGAGGTGCCGAAGGCGGTCCTGAGGCCAAAGCCGGTCGGCGAATGGCAGACGCGGGCGCAGGTATCGACGTTGTTGTTGCCGAAGCCGCCGCGCACCAACTTCTGCACGAGGTAGGTCTCCTCGTTGGTGCAGCGTGAGGAGGTGATGCCGCCGATCGCCAGGCGTCCGTGCTTCTCCTGCAGGCGCTTGAACTCCGAGGCGACCCGACCGATCGCCTCGTCCCAGCTCACCTCACGCCAGGGCTGATCGATGGTCTCGCGTACCATCGGCTTAAGGATACGTTCGCGATGATTGGCATAGCCCCAGGCGAAGCGGCCCTTGATGCAGGAATGACCGCGATTGGCCTTGCCGTCCTTGTAGGGGACCATGCGCACCAGCTCTTCGCCGCGCATCTCGGCCTTGAAGCTGCAGCCGACACCACAATAGGCGCAGGTCGTGACGACAGAATGCTCGGGGATACCGATGTCGATCACGCTCTTTTCCGACAGCGTCGCAGTCGGGCAGGCCTGCACGCAGGCGCCGCACGAGACACATTCGGAACTCAGGAAGTCATCGGCTGCCGCACCGGGCGAGACCTTGGAGTCGAAGCCGCGGCCCTGGATGGTCAGCGCAAAGGTGCCCTGCACTTCCTCGCAGGCGCGCACGCAGCGCGAACAGACGATGCACTTGGACGGATCGAACGTGAAATACGGGTTCGACTCGTCCTTCGTCTGTTTGGTGTGGTTCTCGCCGTCGTAGCCGTAGCGCACCTCGCGCAAGCCCACGGCGCCTGCCATGTCCTGCAGCTCGCAATCGCCGTTGGCGGCGCAGGTCAGGCAGTCGAGCGGATGGTCGGAGATGTAGAGCTCCATCACACCGCGCCGGACCTGCTTCAGCCGCTCGGTCTGGGTCGACACGACCATGCCTGCCGCCACCGGCGTGGTGCAGGACGCAGGCGTGCCGGCACGACCGGCGATCTCGACCAGGCAGAGCCGGCAGGAACCGAAAGCCTCGACGGAGTCGGTGGCACAGAGCTTGGGCACCTGGATACCGGCCTCGACGGCAGCACGCATGATCGACGTGCCGGCCGGCACGGTGACGGCGTGGCTGTCGATGGTGAGGGTCACCGTCTCTTCGGCACGACTGATCGGCGTGCCGTAGTCGATTTCGTGAACGAGGGACATCGTGGCCTCTTAATCGGCCGCCGCGACGAGGCGCGGGCGGTCGAAATCTTCGGGGAAATGCTTGATGGCGCTCATCACCGGATAGGGCGTGAAGCCGCCCAGCGCGCAGAGCGAGCCGAACTTCAACGTCTGGCAAAGGTCGGTGATCAACGCGAGATTGTCGGCAACCCGTTCGCCGCGGATGATCTTGTCCATGGTCTCCGTGCCGCGCGTCGAACCAATGCGACAGGGCGTGCACTTGCCGCAGGATTCGATGGCGCAGAATTCGAGCGCGAAGCGCGCCTGGCGGGCCATGTCGACCGTGTCGTCGAAAACCACGACACCGCCATGGCCGATCAATCCATCGAGCACGGTAAAGGCTTCGTAGTCGAACGCCGTGTCGAACAAGGCGCGCGGGAAGTACGCGCCGAGCGGTCCGCCGACCTGCACCGCACGCACCGGCCGGCCGCTCGCCGTGCCACCGCCAATTTCATCGACGATCTCGCCAAGGGTGAGGCCGAAGGCCGCTTCGAAGAGGCCGCCCTGTTTCACGTTGCCGGCGAGCTGGATCGGCATGGTGCCACGCGACCGGCCCAAGCCCAGCGCCGCATAGGCCTCGGCGCCATCGGCCAGGATCGCTGGCACGGTCGCGAGGGAGATCAGATTGTTGATGACGGTGGGCCGACCGAACAGGCCCTTGTGCGCCGGCAGTGGCGGCTTGGCGCGCACCTGGCCGCGCTTGCCTTCGAGGCTTTCCAGCATCGAGGTTTCCTCGCCGCATACATAGGCGCCAGCGCCGACCCTCCCCTCGATCTCGAAGCCCGCCGCCGCGCCCAGGAGGCCAGCGGCTTCAGCGATGGCAACTGCCTTCGAGAAGGTCCTGACGGCATCGGGATATTCGGAGCGGATGTAGACGTAGCCCTTGCCCGCACCGACCGCGAGACCGGCGATGATCATGCCTTCGATCAGCACGAACGGATCGCCTTCCAGGAGCATGCGGTCGGCATAGGTCCCGGAATCGCCCTCGTCGGCGTTGCAGACGATGTATTTGCGGTCGGCAGGCGCGTCGGCGACGGTCTTCCACTTGATGCCGGTCGGGAAGCCCGCACCGCCGCGGCCACGCAGGCCGGACTTGGTCACTTCGGCCACGGTGCCGGCTGCGCCCAGGTTTCGCGCCCGCTCCAGTCCACGCAGGCCACCGTGTGCGCGATAGTCGTCGAGCGACAGCGGATCGACGATGCCGCAGCGCGCGAAGGTGATGCGGGTCTGGCGCTTGAGGAAGGGGATTTCTTCGGGCCGTCCCACGCAGAGCGGGTGACTGGCCGCGAACCGGCTGTAGCCCGAGAACAGTCCCGGCACATCGTTGGGCGTAACGCAGCCAAACGCGATGCGGCCCGAGGGTGTCGCGATCTCGACCATCGGCTCCAGCCAGAAGAGACCACGCGAGCCGGTACGGACGATCTCGACCTCGACACCGTGCCGAGCCGCCTCGCTGCGAATGGCAGTAGCGACTCCGTCGGCGCCAACAGCGCGCGCCGCAGCATCGCAAGGGACGAAGATGCGCAATGCGCTCATCGTCCGATCTCCTCGGCGAGCGCCGCAATCGAATCCGTCGTCAGCCGGCCGCGCGGCTCGCCATCAAGCAGCGCCGACGGCGCACAGGCGCAGAGGCCCAAGCAGTAGGTTGCTTCGACAGTGAGATGACCGTCAGGTGTCGTGCCGCCCCACGCCACGCCGAAGTGGCGCAACACCTGTTCGGCCAGAGCCTCGCCTTGCATCGACTGACAGGCCTCGGCGCGGCAGAGCTTCAGCACATGGCGTCCTGCCGGAGCTTCGCGGAAGTCGTGATAGAAGGAAACGACGCCATGCACTTCGGCCCGCGTCAGGTTTAGGGCCTCGGCGATCTGGGGAATGGCAGGCGTGGGAATGCAGCCGAACTCAGCCTGCACGTCATGCAGGATCGGCAGCAATGGCCCTTCCCGGCCCTCGTGCCGCCGGATGATTTCGCTGGCCCGACCTTCGTTCCATGCCCCCGGCATTGATCGACTCCCATCCCATGTCTTACGGCCGGCTTGGCGTCGGCTCTTTTTTCACACGCGATGATCCGTCTTCGTCACCGCACTCTCAATAGGGCTTTCCGGTGCTGCGATAGAACATTTCTATGGTCGAAATCGTATTATCCGGCGAATTGCTATCGTGCTGGCGTAAGAACCCTGGCGAGCTGGGTCGCTTCTGCCACCAGTGCAGCCGAAAGCGGGGTCATTGGTTCCCTTGGGGGGACGACCAGGCCGACTTGGTGCACCGCGGTAGGCTCGGTGATGGGGATGGCGCGCAGGTGGTCGGTCAGCCCCAGCGTATCGGCCAGCTTCTCCGGCATCACGGTCGCCCAGCGGCCGGTTCGCACGTGCGAAAACAGGACGATCATCGAATTCGACTCCAGGGTCGGTTCAGCCCGACCGCCTGAACTGCCGAGCAGGCGGTCGATGATGCGGCGGTTCTGCATGTCCGGCGTCAGCAGGCAGAGCGGGATGCCCGCCACCTCCGCCCAGGTCACCTGATCGCGATCGCCGAGCGGGCTGCTCTCCGACGTCAGCAACCGGTACTGCTCGAGATAGAGCGGCACGGTGCGCATGCGCCCCAGCGGCTCGTTGTCGATGTAGGTGAGGCCGGCATCGACTTCGAGATTCTCGACCATCGACAGGATCTCGATGGAGGTCCGCGACAGGATGGTGAACGTCACATTGGGATGCTTGGCACGGAACGGCGTCGTGAGTGCCGAGACCATCGCCAACGCGGTCGGGATTGCCGCGATCCGCAACCGGCCGGTCAGCCCCTTCTTCAATGTTTGCAGGTCCTGTCGCATGGCGCGCGCGTCGGCCACGATGCCGCGCGCCCAGTCGAGCACACGCTCGCCCTCGGTCGTGAAGCCGATGAAGCGCGAGGTGCGCTGCACCAGCATCACACCCAACGTATCTTCGAGTTGCTTGATCGCCGCCGAGAATGTCGGCTGTGTAACGCCGCATTGTTCTGCGGCCCTGCTGAAATTCTGCTCCCGTGCCAGCGCCAGCAGGAACTCGAGCTTGTCGATCATCGCATCAGCATATCGCGTGGTACGGCGACGGCGTAGCCGCTAGAATCGCCCGCCACAGGCTCCCAGCGAGGTTTGCATGACCGAGGCGGCGAGAAGCAGTCGACGGGCTGTCATCATGGGCCTCGGAAGCCTGGGAGCATTGGGTCTCGCGGGATGCGCGGTCGGCACCCGGTCCGGCGCTCCGTCCTTGCCACCGGCGCGCCTGCAGATGAGCCGCGTTTCCCGCATCACTGTGTGCCTGCGTCCTTTCCGGGCGGCCGGGCCACGGCTCGAAGTCGAAATGGTTGGCGACAAGCGCGTGGTCCACAATTACGGCCATGGCGGCAGCGGATGGTCGCTTGCCTGGGGCTCAAGCACCATCGCCACCGGCATGGTGCTGGAGGGCGGCACCCGCGAAGTCGCGGTGATCGGCTGTGGTGCGCTTGGCCTCACCTCGGCCCTCCTGCTGCGCCGCGCCGGCGCCCGCGTAACGATCTACGCGAAGGAGCGGCTGCCGCAGACCCGATCAGCGCGCGCGACGGGCACCTGGTCGCCGGACTCACGCATTGCGGCCGCCGACAGCGTGGCGCCAAGCTTTCCGGTCCAATGGGAGGAAATGGCGCGTACCTCCTACGCCACCTACCAGAGCTATATCGGCCTGCCGGGCGAACCGGTTGCAATGAGCGAGCGCTATGTGTTGGCCGACGACACGATGCAAATGCCGCGACCGGCACTGGATCCAGCCTCCGCGGCGGAGGAAGTCCGCTTCGCAAGCTACGGTCAGCACCTGGCCGGCCTTACGCCATCGTATCGCACCCTGACGACCAATGAGAATCCCTTTCCCGTCGCCTACGCGCGGGTGGGAACGTCCATGCAGTTCAATATCGCCGCACTGGGGCAACGGCTGACCGACGACTTCCTGCGCGAAGGCGGTCAGATCGTCGACATGACCTTCGACACGCCGTCCGATCTCGCGCGGTTGAAGGAACCGGTGATCGTCAACTGCACGGGTTACGGCGCGCGGGCGTTGTGGAGGGACGAGTCGGTGGTGCCCGTGCGTGGCCAGATCGCCTGGCTCATGCCGCAGCCGGAGGTGCGCTACGGGCTCTACTATCGACACGTGCTCATGCTGCCGCACCCCGAGGGCATCGTCATCCAGGAGACCGGCCGCAACGATATGTTTGGCTATGGCAATGCCGACGAAGCTCCCGACCGCCGCGAGGCGGAGACCGCCCTCTCCACGCTCGCTCCGCTCTATCGCTAGAGCGCGAGGGTCATCTGCGGCGGCACCTTGGGTTCCTCCCGCTCGTGCAGATTGGAAAGCGAGACGCCCAGCAAGCGAACCTTCTTCTCCAGCGGGAAGATCGAACGCACCAGTTCGCGGCTCGTGCGCTCCAACATGTCGCGCGTACCGACCGATTCGGAAAGCGTGCGGCTGCGCGTCACGATCTGGAAGTCGGCATACTTGATCTTCACGGTCACCGTGCGACCGACGATGCCGGTTCGTTCGCAATAGGACCACACATCGTCCAGCACCGAGGCCACGCCCTCCTCGACCGCCTGCGGTCGGTCGAGATCCTCCATGAACGTCGTCTCCGAGCCCACCGACTTGCGCGGCCGATTGGGCACGACCCGGCGTTCGTCGTGCCCGCGCGCGATGGCGTAGTAGTAAGTGCCGGAGCGTCCGAAATACTGTTCGAGAAATTCGAGCGACTGCGCCTTGAGATCGGCGCCGGTATGGATGCCGAGCCGGTTCATCTTCTCCGCCGTCTTCGGCCCGACGCCATGGAATTTCGCCACCGCCAGGCCCTCGACGAAAGACGGCCCTTTCTCGGGCGGGATCGTCGTCTGGCCGTTGGGTTTGCGATGGTCCGACGCGAGCTTGGCCAGGAACTTGTTGTAGGAGATACCGGCTGACGCGGTGAGGCCGGTGCGTTCAAGGATGCGGGCGCGGATCTCGCGGGCGATATCGGAGGCAAGCGGCATGCCCTTGAGGTTCGTCGTCACGTCGAGATAGGCCTCGTCGAGTGAGAGCGGCTCCACCAGCGGCGTGTAGTCGAGGAAGATCTCGCGGATCTGGCGCGACACTTCCTTGTAGACGTCGAAGCGTGGCTTCACGAAGACCAGCTCGGGACACATCCGCTTGGCCGTCACCGACGGCATGGCCGAACGCACGCCGAACTTTCGCGCCTCGTAGCTCGCGGCCATGACGACGCCGCGCTGGCGACCGCCAACTGCGACCGGCTGGCCGCGCAACGCCGGGTCGTCACGCTGCTCCACGGACGCATAGAAGGCGTCCATGTCGACATGGATGATCTTGCGGGTCGGGGTTTCCGCCATGGCCCGATTATAGAGCTAGGAGCCCTGGGTATCGCCGATATGCAAATGACAATCGTTCGCAATACAGATACAGTTCGGCCATGCCCGATACTGCTCCCGCCTTCCCCGAGAGCCGCGATGTGCAACGGCTCACCCTCGACCAATTGCTGGCCCGCCGCTCGGTGGGACCATTGCAGGAGCCGGCGCCGGAAGGCGCCGACCTCGACCTGATCCTCGATGCCGGCTTGCGTGCGCCCGACCATGGAAAGTTGCGGCCCTGGCGTTTCGTCGTCATCCGCGGCGACGCCCGCCTCGCCTTCGGTGAGCGCCTGGCCGAAGCCGCCACCAGACGCGACCCGGCGAATGGTGCCGCCCTCGGCGAACGCTACCGCGCCTGGGTACGGCGCATCCCGATGCTGATCGCCGTTGGCGCCATCGTAAAGAACGGCAACATCCCCGAGATCGAGCAGGTGCTTTCCGCCGGCGCTGCCGCCATGAACATGCTGAACGCCATCCATCTGCTAGGCTACGGCGGCATGTGGGTGACTGGCGCGAACGTCTACGACCCTGCCGTGAATGCCCTGTTGGGCTTCGAGGCGCCGTCGCATCTGATCGGCTTCGTCACCGTCGGTACGCCAGCCACAACCTTGCCGCCGATGGCGCGCCCGGACCGCGCCGACCATGTCGTGGAGTGGACCGCCCCCAGCTAAGGCGTCACGGCACGACCGAAGCGGCGGGCTTTTCCAAGCCAACGGCGACGCGGTATTGATTGCACTCCCTGATCGACGTGAATGGGGAGTGCGTCATGCCGGACGAGCAAATCGCAGCTCCAGACGAGACGGCCCTCAGAGTTGCCCTGTGGCGGGCGCTGCACGCCCAGGTCGATCCGCTGCCGCACGTGCTCGAAGACGAGGTTGGGTTGCTGCTCGCCGCCCCGAACGACGATTGGCGCCAGCGTCCGGACATGGATGCAAAGACCACGAGCCGCGCCCGCGCCTCGATCGTCGCCCGGGCGCGCTTCATCGAAGATCTCGTCATCGAGCAATTGGGCCGAGGTGTCGGCCAGTATCTCATTCTCGGCGCTGGCCTGGACACCTTCGTCCAACGCCGACCGGAGATCGCCTCCCGCCTGCGAACATTCGAGGTCGACCAGCCCGGTGTGCAGGCGTGGAAGCAGAAACGACTGATCGAGACCGGATTCGGTATTCCCGACTATCTGCGGCTCGTACCGGTCGACTTCGAGACAGGGTGGTCGTGGTGGGAGAAGCTTGCGTCCGCAGGCTTTGATTCGGATCGGCCCACGATTGTCGCCTCCAGCGGCGTCACCATGTACCTCAGCAAAGATGCCGTGATGACGACGCTACGCCGGACCGCGGCGCTCGTCCGAGGCTCCACACTGGCCATGACGTTCATGCTGCCGCTGGAGTTCGTCGATTCCGAAGAGCGTGCCCAACGTCAGGCAGCGCAAGAGAGCGCGCAGGCAGCCGGCACGCCCTTCATCAGTTTCTTCAGCCCGACGGAGATGCTGGCCCTGGCCCGCGAAGCGGGCTTCAGGGAGGTCCAGCACGTGTCGGCTGCCGACCTTGCCGAGCGTTACTTCGCCGGCAGGACCGACGGCCTCCGTCCGTCGAGCGCAGAGCAGTTTCTGGTCGCGAGGACCTGAGTCTCGCGTTACGCGGCCTGCTTCAGCTTGCCGGCCGCATCGAGCGCCTGCGAGAGATCGGCGAGGATATCGTCGATATGCTCGATGCCGACGGACAACCGCACATAGCCGTCCGAAACACCGGTCGCGAGCTGCTCCTCGGCGGAGAGCTGCGAGTGCGTCGTCGAGGCGGGATGGATGGCGAGGCTGCGAGAGTCGCCGATGTTGGCGACGTGATAGAGCAGCTTCAGCGAATCGATGAAGCGCCGGCCGGCCTCACGGCCCGCCGCCAGCTCGAAGCCGACCAGACCGCCATAACCACCCTTCAGATAGGTATCGGCACGCCGCCGCGCCTCGCCCTTCTGTTGCGAGGGGTGAATGACCTTCGCGACCTCCGGACGCTTGACCAGGAAATCGGCCACCGCCTGCGCATTCTTGACGTGACGCTCCATGCGCAAGGCAACGGTCTCGATGCCTTGCAGGATCAGGAAGGCATTGAACGGCGCCAGCGGCGCGCCGAGATCGCGCAGCAGGGTCGTGCGCGCCTTGATGATGTAGGCGACCGGCCCGATCGGCTTCACGGCCTCGACCCAGACGGCGCCGTGATAGCTGGGATCGGGGGTGTTGAGGGCCGGTTGGCGCTTGGGATGGGCGGCCCAGTCGAAGTTACCGCCATCGACGATCAGGCCCGCGATCGAGTTGCCATGGCCGCCGAGGTACTTGGTGCCGGAATAGACGACGACCGCCGCGCCGTGATCGAGCGGACGCGTGAGGATCGGCGCGGCCGTATTGTCGACGATCAGTGGAATGCCCAGGGGGCGGCCGATATCCGCCACTTCCCTGATCGGGAAAACGGTGAGCTTGGGATTGGGTAGCGTCTCGGCATAGTAGGCGCGCGTGCGGTCGTCGGTGGCGCGCGCGAAAGCCTGCGGATCAGCCGGATCGACGAAGCGCACTTCGATGCCCTGATCCTTGAGCGTGTGGGCAAAGAGATTCCACGTGCCGCCGTAGAGATCGGTCGAGCTCACGACATTGTCGCCGGCCCGCGCCAGGTTCTGCAGCGCAAAGGCCGAGGCCGCCTGGCCCGAACCCACCGCCAGCGCCGCAGCTCCACCTTCGAGGGCAGCAATGCGCTGTTCGAGCACGTCGACCGTCGGATTGCCGATGCGCGTGTAGATGTTGCCGAGCTCCTTCAACGCAAACAGGTTCGAGGCATGCTCGGTATCGCGGAACTGAAACGACGTGGTCTGATGGATCGGCACCGCGACTGAACCGGTCACGGGGTCGGCGCGCCAACCGGCGTGCAGCGACAGAGTCTCGGGATGGCGGGAGTTGGTCATTGTCTGGCCTCGCTGTTTGCGATGAACGGCAAACGTCGTTGCCGCTCGTGTCTTGGTCAAAGGCAATGACTGCCAAAGCAATACGCGCGATCGGCAGGTCCGGCGTGCAGGCCGCGACGGAAGAAGAAAATCCTTCTCCCCGGCGATTGTCGAGTCCTAGCGCGTCACCGAAACGGTCGGGGCAACCTGCGGCGGCGCCGGCTGAGGCGGCGGTGTCGGCAGAGCCGGCGGCGCGGGATTCACCTGCTTGAGGCCACCGATCGGCGTCACGTCCGGCAGATCGGCCTGCTGCCATCCGCCGCCCAATGCTTTCACCAGGTTGGCGCTGGCGACGAGGCGATTGAGGCGAATGGTGAGCAATGTCTGCTCCGCCGCGAGCGCCGTGGCCTGTGTCTGCACCACGGTCGTATAGGGCACGGTGCCGACGCGATACTGGTTGAGCGACAGACGCTCGGCCTCGCGGGCAGCGGCGACAGCGGCCCGCTGGACCCTTTCCTGGAGCACCAGGATGCGCTGTTGCGCGAGTGCGTCTTCGACCTGCTGGAAGGCGGTCAGAATGGTCAGACGATAGGTCGCCACGGTGGCGTCGTAGTTCGCCCGCGCACCCTGAAGCTGCGCGGAGAGCGCGCCACCATCCAGAAGAGTCCCGGCAAGCTGCGGGCCGACCGACCAGACGGCATTGCCAAGCTGCAGCAGCGAGCCCAACCCACCGGCCAGGAAGCTGATCGAGGCACCCAGCGAGATCTGCGGATAGAAGGCGCCCTGTGCGACGCCAATCTGCGCATTGGCGGAGGCCATCCGACGCTCCGCGCCGGCAATGTCGGGACGCCGTTCGAGAAGGGTCGACGGTACGCCGGCCTCGACCGTGGGCACGGTGAGTTGCGTACGGGCCGGTTCGATGCCGATCTCGGACGGCGCCCGGCCAACCAGCAGGGCGATTGCATGCTCGAGCAGCGCGCGGTTAATGCCCTCGTTTATGAGCTGAGCACGCGTCTGCTCGTACTGCGCCTGCGCCTGCGCCAGGTCGACGCGCGAGACGATGCCGGCATCGACTTGGTTCTGCACGATCTGCATGGAGCGGGCATAGGCCGCGACAGTCTCTTCATAGAGCCGCTTGCGGTCGTCGGAGATACGCAGCCCGAAGTAGTTCGTCGCGAGGTCGGTCTGCGCCGAGAGCCGGGCATTGGCGAGATCGGCGTCGCTGGCCTGCGCCGCGGCCGAATCGCTTTCGATCTGGCGCCGCAGGTTGCCCCAAACGTCGATCTCCCAGGCGAGCGTGGCGCCTGTCCCGAACTGACCCTGACTGGAGTCGGCACGCGTGACGGTCGTCGTCGACCCGGTTGATCCGCGCAGGCCACCCGTGCCGACCTGCTGTGCCGAGCCCGTGCCGCTGATCGTCGGGAAGAGAGCCGACTGGTCCTGCCGGACCAGCGCGCGAGCGCGCCGATAGTTGGCCTCGAACACCTTCAGATTCTGGTTCGACACATCGATTTGCGCCGCCAGGTTGTCCAGGGTCGGATCGCCATAAGTCTGCCACCACGGACCGCGATCGACGCCATCGCGCGGCTGCGCGGGCTGGAAGACCGCCGCGGCTCCCGTGACCGGTTCGGCTTCCTTGTAGGCCGGCGTCGGCAAGGTCGCGGGCGGCGGACGCACATAGTCCGGCCCGACAAGACAACCCGAAACGACGATGGCCGGCAGAAGCGCCGCAATGCGCTTCATGCCGGCGCTCCCGTGGGACCACCAGAAGCGCCGAGTGCACGCGCGACACGGCTTGGCTGGTCGCGGTCACGACGGCGGAAACGATCAAGGTACAGGTAGATAACAGGCGTGGTGTAGAGGGTCAGGATCTGGCTCACGATAAGGCCGCCGATAATCGAGATGCCGAGCGGCCGGCGCAACTCCGCGCCGTCGCCGAATCCCAGCGCCAGCGGAAGCGCGCCCAGAATCGCGGCCATGGTCGTCATCAGGATGGGACGGAAGCGCAGCAGGGCCGCTTCGTGGATGGCCACGGCAGGCTCCAATCCCTCGCGACGCTCCCGTTCCAGGGCGACGTCGATCATCATGATGGCGTTCTTCTTCACAATGCCGATCAGCAGCAAGACGCCGATCATGGCGATGATGCTGAACTCCACGCCCGAGAACTGCAGCGCCAGCAGGGCGCCGACACCGGCCGACGGCAACGTCGACAGGATGGTGATCGGGTGGATGTAACTCTCGTAGAGGATGCCGAGCACGATGTAGACCGCAGCAAGCGCTGCCAGCACCAGCAGCAGTTGGTTGTTCAGCGATTGCTGGAAGGCGCGTGCGGTGCCCTGGAACGACCCGTGCAGCGTCGTTGGCACGCCGATCTCGCGCATCGTTTCGTTCACGTACGCGACGGCGTCGCTCAAGGTCTTGCCCGGCGCCAGGTTGAAGGAGATCGTACTGGCCACGAACATGCTCTGGTGATTAACCGCCAGTGGCGTGGTGCCGTACTCGTAACGGGTCAATTGCGTCAGCGGGATCAACGTTTCGGCCGTGGTGCTGACTGCCGCCCCTGTCGAGGCGCCGCTGCGGCCGCCGACGGCGATCTGGTTGGTCCGGGCGTTGCGCAGTGCTTGGGCTGGATCGGTCGTAGCGGTGGCCTTGGCGCCAGTGGCCGGCGACGCCAAAGCACCGGCAATGCCGCCGGAGGTCTGCGTCCCACTCAGCGCTCCACCCGACGTGCTGACATAGATGTCCTTCAACGTCTCCGGGCTCTCCCACCATTGCGGCGCCACTTCCATGACGACGTGATACTGGTTGAGGGCATTGTAGATCGTCGAAACCTGGCGTTGGCCAAAGGCGTCGTAGAGCGTCGCCGAGATGCCGCGCGTGGACACGCCGAGGCGGCTCGCCGCGTCGCGGTCGATGGTGAGGTTGATCTGCAGGCCGCGCTGTTGCTGGTCAGAATCGACGTCGGTGATGACGGACGTGTCCTTCTGCAGCGCCTCGGTCAGCTTCGGTCCCCAGGTATAGAGGTCGGGTAGCGAATCGGCCTGCAGCGTGAACTGATACAGCGCATTGCTCTGCCGACCGCCGACCCGGATATCCTGCACCGACTGCAGAAACAGCATCGCGCCCGGCACCTGGGCGAGCTTTGGTCGAAGCCGCGCGATCACCTGGTCGGCCGAGACGTCGCGCTCGCTCAGCGGCTTCAGGGTCGCGAACATGAACCCCGAGTTGGTCTGGAAGCCACCGGTGAAGCCCGCAACGCTCTCGATCGCCGGATCGGACCGCACGATCTCGATGAACTGGCGGAACTTCCGCCGCATCGCCTGGAAGGAGATGCTCTGGTCGGCGCGAATGCCCCCGACGATGCGCCCGGTATCCTGTTGCGGAAAGAAGCCCTTGGGGATGCTGACGTAGAGATGGATGTTGAGCAGTACGGTGCCCAGGAAGACCAGGATGGTGATCAGCGGATGGCGTAGCACCAGGCCCAGGCTGCGGCCGTAGAGGGTCTGCAGCAGCGCGAAGGCCCGCTCGCTCACGCGGAAGAACCAGCCCGGCGGCCGATCCTGCTGCGGCTGGCGCAGCACGTAGGCGCACATCATCGGTGTCGTGGTGAGCGACACGACCATGGAAATGATGATGGCCACCGACAGGGTGACGGCAAATTCGCGGAACAGGCGGCCGACGATGCCACCCATCAGCAGGATCGGAATGAACACTGCAATCAGCGACAGGCTCATCGACACGACGGTGAAGCCAACCTCTCGGGCACCCTTGAGGGCGGCCTCGATCCGCGACATCCCCTCTTCGATGTGCCGCGAGACGTTCTCCAGGACGATGATCGCATCGTCGACCACGAAGCCCGCCGCGATGGTCATCGCCATCAGCGACAGGTTGTTGAGGCTGTACCCCAGCAGATACATGCCGCCGAAGGTGGCGATCAGCGACACCGGCACGGTGACGGCCGCGACGAAACCGGCCCGCGCCGAGCGCAGGAAGGCGAAGGTGACCAGCACCACCAAGATGACGCCGATCACCAGGGCCGAGCCCACTTCCTTGAGCGCAGCCCGGATCGTGGTAGTGCGGTCCGCCACGACGTCGAGGTCGACGTCGTTGGGCATCGCTGCCTGGAGCTCGGGCAGCAGTTCCTTGATCGCGTCGACCGTCTCGATGATGTTCGCGTTGGGCTGCTTGTAGATGATCACCAGCACCGAACGCTTGCCGTTGGCCTGCCCCTCGTTGCGAATGTCCTCGGTCGAATCGATCACCTCGGCCACGTCCGACAGCCGGACAGGCGCGCCGTTGCGCCAGGCGATGATCAGCGAGCGATACTGTTCTGCGGTGGTCGCCTGATCGTTGGAATAGATCTGGTAACGGCGATCGCCATGCTCGATTGCGCCCTTGGGCGAATTGGCGTTAGCGGCCGCGATTGCCGCGCGCACGCTCTCCAGGCCGATGGCGTATTTGTTCAGTGCCGTCGGGTTGATCTCGACCCGCACTGCCGGCAGGGAGCTGCCACCGAGTTGGACCTGCCCTACCCCGTTCACCTGGCTGATCTTCTGCTGCAGGATATTGGAAGCGGCGTCGTACAGGCGGCCCTGGCCCAGCGTGTTCGACGTCAGCGCGATCACCATGACCGGCGCGTCGGCGGGATTGATCTTTCGATACTGCGGATTGCTGCGCAGGTCGGTCGGCATGTCGGCGCGCGCGGCATTGATGGCCGCCTGCACGTCGCGCGCCGCGCCATCGATGTCACGCGACAGATCGAACTGCAGGATGATGCGCGAATTACCGACCGTGCTCGACGAGGTGATCTCGGAGATGCCGGCAATGGCGCCCAGCCGCCGCTCCAGTGGCGTGGTCACGCTGGTTGCCACCGTCTCCGGCGAGGCGCCGGGCAGGTTGGCGGACACCGAGATGGTCGGAAAGTCGACCTTGGGCAGCGGCGAGACCGGCAGCTTGAAGAAAGCAACCAGTCCCGCCAGTGCCAACCCGATCGTCAGCAGGGT
>CALROF020000065.1:0-27632 GCA_943369775.1 Reyranella massiliensis 521 | reverse complement strand
CACCGGCCCGGCGAGCGAGCGCCGGCGCTTCCTCGATCGGCTGGTGACGGCGTTGCATCCCGAGCATGCCGGCGACGTGGCAGCCTACGAGAATGCATTACGCCAGCGCGCCCGCCTGCTGGGCGAAGGCAATCGCGACCCGCATTGGTTCACGGCCCTGGAAGACACCATGGCCCGTCACGGCGTGGCGCTGGCGGCTGCCCGTGCCGATACGGTGCAGCGCCTGGATGCCGCCGCCCGGCTGGGCGTGGGCCCCTTCCCGCGCGCCTCGCTGGCCATGGCCGGCGAGGTCGACGGCTGGCTGGCCGCAATGGCGGCCCTCGACGCCGAAGACCGGCTGCGTGGCGAACTGGCGGCCTCTCGCTTGCGTGATGCCGATGCCGGCACCACATCCTGTGGGCCTCATCGCAGCGACCTCGCGGTGCGCCATCTCGACCTCGATTTGCCGGCTGCCGAAGGCTCGACGGGCCAGCAGAAGGCGGTCCTCGTCTCGATCGCGCTGGCGCATGCGCGGCTGGTGGCGCTGTCGCGCAGTCGGCCGCCGCTGCTCCTGCTCGATGAAATCGCGGCCCATCTCGATGCAGAGCGCCGGGTGGCGCTGTTCGACGAGGTGGTGGCGCTTGGCGTCCAGAGCTGGATGACGGGCACCGATGCCGAACTTTTTGCGCCGCTCGCCGGCCGCGCGCAGATCTTGCGCGTCGCTGACGGATCGATCGCGGCGGTCTGACCCTCTTTCGCGAAAGCCAGGACCATGAGCGACAAAGACGTAGTAGCGCAGGATGCCGGTTCCCCCGGAACAGACGCCTACGATGCGGATTCCATCACCGTGCTGCGCGGCCTGGAAGCCGTGCGCAAGCGGCCGGGCATGTACATCGGCGACACCGACGATGGCAGCGGCCTGCACCACATGGTCTACGAAATCGTCGACAACGCGATCGACGAGGCGCTGGCGGGCTACTGCGACAAGGTCGGCGTCACCCTGCACGGCGACGGCTCGGTGACGGTGAGCGACAACGGCCGCGGCGTGCCGGTCGACATCCACAAGGAAGAGGGCATTTCGGCGGCCAGCGTCATCTTCACCCAGCTTCATGCGGGCGGAAAGTTCAACAACAACAGCTACAAGGTCTCGGGCGGCCTGCATGGCGTCGGCGCTGCCGTCGTCAACGCGCTGTCGGAGTATCTCGACTTGCGCATCTGGCGCGCCGGCAAGGCCTATTACATGCGGTTCCGTGGCGGCGACGCCGAGAAGGACCTGCAGCTCATGGGTGACGCGCCAGAAGGCAAGCGCGGCACCGAAGTGACCTTCCTGCCCTCGACCGAAATCTTCACCAAGACCGATTTCGACTTTGCGACACTGGAACACCGGCTGCGCGAACTCGCCTTCCTGAACTCCGGCGTACGGATCGTCCTGACCGACGAGCGCAGCGCGGAACCCAAGATCTCGGAGCTGTTCTTCGAGGGCGGCGTCGAAGCCTTCGCCAAGTATCTCGACCGCAACAAGGCGGTGCTGCACGACCCGCCGGTGTCGATCCGCGGCGAGAAGGACGGCATCACCGTCGAAGTCGCGATGCAGTGGAACGACAGCTATCACGAGACGATGCTGTGCTTCACCAACAACATCCCGCAGCGCGACGGCGGCACGCATCTCGCGGGCTTCCGTGGCGCGTTGACCCGCACGCTGAACAAGTACGCCGACGAGGGTGGCATCTCCAAGAAGGAGAAGGTGAGCCTGACCGGCGACGACATGCGCGAGGGCCTGACCTGCGTGCTGTCGGTCAAGGTGCCGGATCCGAAGTTCTCCTCGCAGACCAAGGACAAGCTGGTCTCCTCCGAAGTGCGGCCGGTGGTCGAATCGGTGGTCAGCGACAAACTCGGCCAGTGGTTCGAGGAGCATCCATCCGAAGCGAAGAAGATTCTGACCAAAGTGGTCGAGGCAGCCGCGGCGCGCGAAGCCGCGCGCAAGGCCCGTGAACTCACCCGGCGCAAGGGCGCACTCGACGTCAGCTCGTTGCCCGGCAAGCTGGCGGACTGCCAGGAGCGCGACCCTGCGCTCTCAGAACTCTTCATCGTCGAGGGTGATTCGGCCGGCGGATCGGCCAAACAGGGCCGCAATCGCGCCAACCAGGCGATCCTGCCGTTGCGCGGCAAGATCCTGAACGTCGAGCGCGCGCGCTTCGACAAGATGCTGTCCTCGGCCGAAATCGGCACGTTGATCACGGCGCTGGGCACCGGCATCGGCCACGACGATTTCGACCTGTCGAAGCTGCGCTACCACAAGATCATCATCATGACGGACGCCGACGTCGACGGCTCCCATATCCGCACGCTGCTGATGACGTTCTTCTATCGCCAGATGCGCTCCATGATCGATGCGGGCCATCTCTACATCGCCCAGCCGCCGCTGTTCAAAGCGGCCAAGGGCAAGTCGGCGATCTACCTCAAGGACGAGCGCGCACTCGACGACCACCTGATCCGAACCGGTCTCGAAGGTGCCACGCTGAAGCTGGGCAGCGGCAGCGTCCAGGCCAGCGACGATCTGCGCCGCACCGTAGACATCGCCCGCTCCGTCACGAACCTCGTGAAGCCGCTGGCGCTGTCGCGCCGCGTCACCAGCCAGGCCGTGATCGAGCAGGCGGCCATCGCCGGCGCACTGAAGCCCGACGTGCTGGCCGACGCCACGCTCGGCAAGCAGGCCGCCGACTACATCGCTCGCCGCCTCGACGTCGTCAGTCCGCCGCTGGAGCGCGGCTGGACAGGCGAGCCGATGCCCGATGGCGGACTCGCCTTCACGCGCCGGCTGCGCGGCGTCACCGAACGCCACGTGATCGATGGACCGCTGACGAGGAGCGCCGAAGCCCGCAAGCTCGATGCGCTAGCCGACGAATTGCAGGCCGTCTATGTGCGGCCCGGTACCTTCGTCATGAAGGACAAGGAGACGACCATCTCCTCGCCTACCGAACTGTTCGCCGCCGTTCTGGAAGCAGGCCGCAAAGGCGTCACGATCCAGCGCTACAAGGGGCTGGGCGAGATGAACCCCGATCAGCTCTGGGAAACCACGCTCGACCCCGAGGCGCGCACATTGCTGCAGGTCAGGATCAACCACGCCGACGAAGCGGACGAGATCTTCTCGACCCTGATGGGCGATGTCGTCGAGCCGCGTCGTGAGTTCATCCAGGAGAACGCGCTCAAGGTGGCAAATCTCGATGTCTAGGCTCCTGATGACGTCTCTCGCCGCCGCGGCACTGTCCGTTGCGACGGCGGGACTCGCATCGGCGCAGACACAATCCACCGCCCCTTCTACTCATGGCAACACCAAGCTGTCGTTTCCCGCGACCGTGGGGGGCGCCACGTTCGACCGCTCGGTCAACTACGCGGCACCGCCTGCCAACAATCCCGGCCAAGGCATCGCCTACTACTATTCGACGCCCAAACGCCTGATCATCAGCGTGCAGGTGTTCGATCTCGGCCGGCGCATTCCCGGCGGCAGCGAGAATCCGACAGTAACGGGCCAGTTCAACAACGAAGTCACCTCCGCCGAACAGCAGTTCAAGTTTGCCGGCTACACCCAGTTTCAGAAACCTTCGGTGCCGTCGACATGCACCTATGGGGCAATCTCCTTCCGGTGCGTGACCTACAGCGGCGTCACGCAAGGCAACCAGCGGGTCTTCAGCAAGCTGCTGCTGACCGGCTTCCGCGAGAACTTCATCAAGATCAGGGTCGACTGGTCCCAGGCCCATCAGCAGACCGCTGCCGATGCCGATGCGGCGCTGCAGGCCTTCGTGCCGGCGTTGATGAAGTAGCCCACCTCCCCCGCACAGCGAGGGAGGTGGCGGCACTGTCGTGGGCGGAAGAAGCGGACGCATTCTCGCCGCCGCCACCGCTATTGTATCGATCCTGCCAAGGCCTGCCGCCAAGCCTCGATGCTACCTGACAAAGTTACGAGATCGACGATGACCACGACGCCGCTCTTGACGCGGCGACCAAGAACATCGGATCGATTTCCACTTACTTGGAGGGCGCCGGCATCGTAGAGCGCACGCAGCTTGGGGCGCGAAAGCCCCAGCTCCAGTGCCAATAGTCGATCAAGGCGCACGTTGGTGGGCAAGGGGACCATCACTTCGATTTCCACTTTTGTCCAAGCAGGCGATTCGGCGAGTACGTGCTTGTGGATCTCGATCTCCGGGAATTCGTCGATGCGTTGCGACCTGCGCCTCAACGCGTCGAGATTGAAAGCCTCTGCCCGAATCCACTGCGGATCATTGGACTGCAGCGCTTCAAGTTCCGCAGAACCGATCTCGCCAACGTTCCGGCGTTCGAAGATCGGCCGGTTCCAGGTCTTTTCGCAGACGACACATTTGTAGATCAGCCACGCGTCGAGCTTGCGACCATTGGCGTTGAGCCTGATTTTGCAACTGGTTTGAAAGGCCCTCAGCTTCCCGCATCTGCTGCAGGTGAGCCAAGGCTGAGGAGCGATCTTAGGAGTGATAGTCCATCGAACTCGAAGTGTTGCGCACATACCGTCTTGGTCTTCCGGTCGGAAGTCCACCAAGATGGAGCGTGAGAAATCCCTTTCGGGCGCGGCGTGGCGGTGTTTCGGGCGGCTGAAGAGCGGACGCAGCGACGCTGCGCGGGGCACATTGGAACAATGCCAAACCGGTCTCTTGCCGCCACCCCATGGACATGGTCATCCGCCCGCGGCTTTCGCTCTCGGGCATACGGGTAAAGCAGAACTGAGACCGGTATTTACTTAGGCAAAGTCTATCTCGATGCGCCAATGCTCTTCGAGACGGACTGTTACAGTGAATCCCTTGGAAACGGAAGTCGTCGCAGCACCGACACGGGGAAGCTAGAGCGTTGCTGCCCTACAGGCCTTTATTCCCGTGCTGACAGCTCGTGCCGCGCCAGCACGTCTGATGTCAGCTCGTCGAGCGGCCTCGCCGAATCGAGGCGCAGCACGGGTGCCGTCTGGGTTGCAAGCCACTCCTCGTGTTTCAAAAGACTGCGCTGCTCCAGCCCCGCAGTGTCGTAGGCGGCGGCCCAGTCGAGAAAGGCGGCACTAGCCTCCGCCATGTCGCCGCCCGGTAGAATGCGCGCGCCATACCGCGTCCCTTCGCGCCGCCTTATGCGTTCCATACGGACGGACGGATCGAGCTTCAGGAAGACGATGAGATCGTAGAAAGGTTCGATCGGGCCGGCCCAACCCACAGCCGAACCCGAGAACACCCACTGACCCGACGCGGGCAACAGCTCCGCCATCAAGGCAGCGCGCCCTTCGACCGACCGCCGCGTCGTGAAAGGCGGATCGGTCGGTTTCCAGAAGATCGTGTCAGAATCGATGTGAGGATGGTCGAGGCGTGCCGCGAGAGCCGCCCCGAGAGTCGTCGTGCCCGAACCGGAGGCGCCGACGATGTGAATCCGTGCCATGCACGGTGTTTACAACACCATCTGTGTTTGCGTCACGACGGCGACCAGCTTGCCTTCTGCGGTGGTGATGCGCGTCTGCCAGACCATCGTGCGGCGGCCGCGATGGATCGGCGTCGTCTCGCCGACCACGGTGGTGCCGACCGGCGCCGGCCCCACGAAGTTGGTCTTGCTCTCGATGGTCGTCGTGCCTTTGCCTTCCGGCAGGTTCAGCACGGTGGCGGCAGCGCCCAGCGTGTCGGCGAAGGCCATGACCGCTCCACCGTGCAGGATGTCCGGCCGCGTGCAGAGCTCGGGCTTGACGACCATCTCGGCCTTCACGCCCGTCTCGCTCGCGGCGGTGAACTTCAGCCCCAGCACCTTGGCGAAGGGCAGTTGGTGATCGTTCAGGAGCTGAAGCTTGTCCATTGTCTACTCCGTTAGTGGGCAGCCGAACCGAGGCGGCGCAGGCCGAGATATTCCAGAATGGCGAGATCGGCCACGATCAGCGCCACGACGACGATGCCCGCGATGCCGGCCGTGGTCCACGTCGCCGGCAGTGCCAGCACCAGGGCGCTCACGACGACCCAGGCAATGTCGGCCGCGAAGACGAACCGGATCAGCCCCAGCGGCAGATTCGGCCGCGACGCGGCCCAGCCGCAGAGTGCTCCGAAGGCCACGATGCCGAGGCCGAGCAGTTCCAGCACCATCGCGAGATCGAGGCCCAGGACCTCGACCGGCCTATGCGTGGCGATCTTGGCGAACGGACCGGCGAAAGCTGCCAGCACCGCCCCCGAGATCACGGAAAAGGCAGCGTTGCCCCACAGGGTGCGGCGCAGAAGGCGGTCGGATGAAACGTTCACGTTGTCCTCCTTTGGGTTTCGGACACCCTGGAGATCGCACCGGACCACCCTTCTCTCAATTATCCAGGAGGTAATCGGCGGGGCGACGGCCGGATGGTAGGTTCCGCCCTATGATGCGCACCCTTTCCGCTTCCAGCCCCGCCGCCGACGGCACCGCCCGGACGGCTTCCCAGCCCGACATGTTCGGCCCGATGCTGCGCGCCTGGCGACGCCGCCGAGGCGCCAGCCAGCTCTCGCTCGCGCTGCAGTCCGGCGTCTCGCAGCGCCATGTCAGCTTCCTCGAATCTGGCCGGGCACGGCCCAGTCGCGAGATGGTGGTCCAGCTCTCGACCGCCCTCGACGTGCCGCTTCGCCAACGCAACGCCATGTTGTTGGCAGCGGGATTCGCGCCGGCCTATCGCGAGAGCAATCTCACTGCCCCCGAGCTTGCGCCGGTGCGTCAGGCGATCGACCGCATGCTGAAGCAGCAGGAACCCTACCCTGCCGTGGTCATCGACCGGCTGTGGAACCTGCTCGATGCCAACGAGGCGGCCCACGCCTTCACCGTCTTCCTGAGCGAAGGCCCGCCGCCGCCACCGCCACCCGGCAAGCAGCCCAACCTGCTGCGCAACCTGCTCGACCCCAAGGGGCTGCGTCCCAAGCTCGCCAATTGGGAAGAGGTCGCACGCTATCTGGTGTCGACGACCTACGCCGAGATCCTGGCCGATGGCGGCGAGCCCAAGGCGCTCGCCTTCATCGAGGAGGTCATGGCCTATCCGGACGTGCCGGCATCGTTCCGCAAGCTGCGCTTCGAGGAACGGCCGCCACCGGTCCTGACGCTCGACTTCATCGTCGGCGGCAAGTCGCTGTCGGTCTTCACGACCATCGCGACGCTCGGCACACCGCAGGACGTCACCCTCCAGGAAGTCCGCATCGAGTGCTTCTTTCCGGCCGACGACCGCAGCGACGCATTGTTCAGGAGCCTCGCCGCAAAGCGTTGACGCTGCCACGAGGGGACGTAGCGGTTCCCAACGAGCCGATCAGAAACTCACCTTGCCGGACTCGCCCTTCGGCGTCGTGAGAAAGAGCGTCAGCACCGAATAGGGCGCCAGCAGTCCTTTGCCCTGGCCCGCAAGCGTGACCCTGTCGGCAGGCGTCAGCGTGATCGTCTGACGTTCACCGCCCGAGACGATCTCGACATATCCGGTATATCCCTCGACGTTCAGCGGAACGTCGCTGGCATCATAGACACAAACCCTTACACCGGTTTCGCTCAGGAACAATTCGACCTGGACGCCGGCGACCTCCTGCATCTTGCCGGCATGGGGCCCCGGCACGACGTCGTATTGCTGGGCGCCGGACATCCCGCCCCACATCATCATCGCCGTGAGAAGCAACAACGCTTTCATCAGCGGACTCCTCCTTCGCTACACATGACTTCGATGGAAAGACCGCCTGCTGATAACCGCGAGCGCCAGGCGTCCCACCTCACACCTGGCGCTCGCAGCCTCCCACCGCGTCAGAACTTCACCTGACCCGACTTTCCGGCATCCGTCTTGATGACGAGCGTGATGGCGGCGTCGGGCGCCAGACGGCTCTTGGCCTCGCCCTTCAACGCCGTCTCGCCCGTCGTGGTAAGCTGCACCGTCTCGCGATTGCCGCCGGAGACGATCAGCACCGAGCCCGTATAGCCCTTGGTGTTGAGCGGCTTGCTGTCCTCGCCGAAGGCATAGATGGTGACCGTCCGGTCGTTGACGACCAGCTCGGCATGGATGCCGGCCACGTCCTGCATCTTGCCGCCGTTGGGCCCCTTCGTGTTGGCGTGGTTATGCTGATGTTGGGCGAACGCCATGCCCGTCCACAGCAGGAACGGCACCGTCAGCAAAAGTCTCCTCATTCTTCTCTCCTCGTTGGGTTTTCTTGTCACGGTTGAAGAGCGCGTAGAGCGCGGGCAGGACCACGAGCGTCAGGATCGTGGACGAGATGATGCCGCCGATGACCACGGTGGCGAGCGGCCGCTGTACCTCCGCTCCCGGTCCCGTGGCGATCGCCATGGGTACGAAGCCGAGCGAGGCGACCAAAGCCGTCATCAGCACCGGGCGCAGGCGTTTCATGGCGCCCTGACGTATCGCGTCGCCGACCGACAGGCCGTCGGCGCGCAGCCGCTGGATGAAGGAAATGATCACCAGCCCGTTCAGCACGGCAACGCCACTCAAGGCGATGAAGCCGACGCCGGCACTGATCGAGAGCGGGATGTCGCGCAGGGCGAGGGCCGCGACACCGCCGGTCAGCGCCAGCGGCACGCCGGTGAAGACCAGGGCGGCATCGCTGATCGAGTTCAGGCTCATGCAGAGCAGCACGAAGATCAGCAGCAGGGCCACCGGCACCACGATCGCCAGCCGCTGCGAGGCCGCGACGAGCTGCTCGAACTGACCACCCCAGCCGATCCAGTAGCCGGCCGGCATCTTCACCTGCTCGGCGACCTGCCGCTGCACCTCGGCCACGAAGGAGCCGAGATCGCGGTCGCGTACATTGGCCGAGACGACGACGCGGCGCTTGCCGTTCTCGCGGCTGATCTGGTTGGGGCCGGGCGCGGTCTCGATCTCGGCCACGGCCGACAGCGGCACGTAAGGCGCTGCCGCGACCAGCCCGGTCTGGGTAATCGGCCGGCGGCCAGGATCGCCCGCCGTGCCCGCCGGCTGCGGCGGCACGGGAATGGGCAGCGACGCCAGCGCGTCCATATCGACGCGCATATGCTCGGGCAGGCGCATCACGATGTTGAAGCGCCGGTCGCCCTCGAAGATCAGGCCGGCATCCTTGCCGCCAACCGCGATCTCCACCACTTCCTGCAGCTCGGCGAGGCTGATGCCGTACCGCGCCAGGGCCGCGCGATTGGGCTTCACCGTCAGCACCGGCAGGCCGGTGACCTGCTCGGTCTTCGTGTCGGCCGCGCCCGGCACACTCTGCACGACAGCCTGCACTTTGTTGGCAATGGACAGGAGCGTGTCGAGATCGTCGCCGAAGATCTTCACGCCGAGATCGCTGCGCACGCCCGAGATCAGCTCGTTGAAGCGCATCTGGATCGGCTGCGTGAACTCGTAGTTGTTGCCGGGGATCTGCTCGACCCGCTTCTCGATGGCTGTGACCAAATCAGCCTTCGACCGCTTGGGGTCCGGCCACTGGTCGCGCGGCTTCAACAGAATGAAATTGTCGGCCACGTTGGGCGGCATCGGGTCGGTGGCGACCTCGGCCGTACCGATCTTGGCCGCCACTTCCTTGACCTCCGGAAACTCCAGGATCGCCTTCTCCAGCGCTTCCTGCATCTGCACCGACTGGCTGAGGCTGGTGCCGGGAATGCGCATCGCATGCATCGCGATATCGCCCTCGTCGAGCGAGGGAATGAACTCGCCGCCCATGCGCGAGGCCGCAACGCCACTCACCACCACCAGCAGGGCGGCGAGGCCCACGATCACGTAACGCAGGCGGATCGCCTGTTCGAGCACCGGCGCGTACAGCCGGAGCGCACCGCGCATGAAGAAGTTCTCCTTCTCCGAGACGCGACCGGTCACCAGCAGGGCGACGGCGGCCGGGACCAGGGTCATGGAGAGGATCGCCGCGCCCAGCAGCGCCATCAGCACCGTGATCGCCATCGGCGTGAACATCTTCCCCTCCACGCCGGTCAGGGTGAGGATGGGCAGATAGACGACGCCGATGATCAGCGTGCCGAACAGGCTGGGCCGGATGACTTCCTTTGCGCCGGCCAGGATCGTGGCGAACCGTTCCGTTCGCGTCAGGATGCGGCCGCGGCGATGTTGCTCCTCGGCCAGAAGCCGCAGGCAGTTTTCGACCACGATCACCGCGCCGTCGACGATGATGCCGAAGTCGATGGCGCCGAGGCTCATCAGGTTGGCGCTGATCCTGTTCTCGACCATGCCGGTGATGGTGAAGAGCATCGACAGGGGAATGACGCAGGCCGTCACGAAAGCGGCGCGGAAGTTGCCCAGGATCAGGAACAGCACGACGACGACCAGCAGGGCGCCTTCGAGCAGGTTCTTCTCGACCGTCCAGATGGTCGCGTCGACGAGCTTGGTGCGGTCGTAGAGCGCGCGCGCCACCACACCATCGGGCAATGACCGGCCAATCTCTTCCAGTTTGGCGGCCACGCGCTGCGCGGCCGTGCGGCTGTTGTCGCCGATCAGCAGCATCGTGGTGCCGATCACGGCTTCCCTGCCGTCGAGAGTCGCCGCGCCGGTCCGGAGGTCCGTGCCTTCCTTGACCTCGGCGATATCGCCGACGCTGATCGGCACGCCACCGCGCGAGCCGACGACGATGTTGCGGATTTCCTCGAGGTTGCTCACCTGGCCCGGCGTGCGCACCAGATACTGCTCGCCGTTGCGCTCGATATAGCCCGCACCGACATTGGCGTTGTGCGTCACCAGCGCCGCCATCATGTCGCGGAAGGTGAGCTTGTAGGCCATCAGCTTCGCGGGATCGGGCAGCACGTGAAACTGCTTCTCATAGCCGCCGATGGTGTTGACCTCGACGATGCCCGGCACCGTGCGAAGCTGGGGCTTGATGATCCAGTCCTGGATCGTGCGCAGGTCGGTCGCCGTAAAGGGCTCGCCGTCGGGCTTCTTCGCATCCGGCTTGGATTCGACGGCGTACATGTAGATCTCGCCCAGGCCGGTCGAGACCGGACCCATCGAGGTCTCCGTGCCAGGCGGCAACTGCTCCTTGGCCTGCTGGATACGCTCGTTCACGAGCTGCCGGGCGAAGTAGATATCGGTGCCGTCTTTGAAGACGACCGTCACCTGGCTGAGGCCATAACGCGACAGGGAGCGCGTGTATTCGAGCTTCGGCAGGCCGCCCATCGCCGTTTCCAGCGGAAAGGTGATGCGCTGCTCGACTTCGAGCGGCGAGTAGCCCGGCGCCAGCGAATTGACCTGCACCTGGACGTTGGTGATGTCCGGCACGGCGTCGATCGGCAGGCGCGTGAAGTTCCAGGCACCGAGCGCACCCACCGCGATGGCTGCGATGATGACCAGCCAGCGGTTCTGGATCGAGAAGGCAAGGATACGGTCGATCATCGCCCTGCTCCCAGGCTCGCGGGCTCAGTATTCATGGGCTCAATGCTCATGGGACGCGCTGCCCTTGCCGATCTCGGCCTTGATCACGAAGCTGTTCTTCGCAGCGTAGGTGTCGCCCGCCATCAGGCCGAATTTGACTTCGACCCAGTCGGCGTCGCGTCCCCCCAGCTCGACCTCGCGGGCGGCGAACGTGTCGCCCTCGCGGACGAAGACCACGGTCTTGCCTTCGAGCGTCTGGATCGCACTCGACTTGATGGCGACGTCGACCGGCTTGGCGGAAAGCACGACACGGCCATCGACGAACATGCCCGGCCGCAGCCGGCCATCGTTGGACACGACCGCTCGCGCGACCGACGACTGCGTATCGCTGGTGCCTAGCGGCGAGACGTAGTCGATCTTGGACTCGATCGTCGAACCGCCATCCTCGACGTCGATGGCGACGGGATCGCCTACCCGCACGCGCGAGAAGTCGCGACGATAGACGGCGAAGTCGATCCACATGGTCGAGAGATCGGCGATGGTGAAGAGCGGTCGGGCTTCCGAGGCGAACTCGCCCAGCGTACCGTCGCGGTCGATGATCGTGCCGTCGATCGGGGCCTTCAGTTCGTAGGTCGTGAGGCTCTGGTTGCTTTCGACAGTGGCCAGCACCTCGTCCTTTTTCACCTTGTCGCCCAGCCGCTTGCGCATGCTGCGCACGACGCCGGGGAAACGCGGCGTCACCTTCACCAGCGCCTCCTGGTTGGGCTGAATGATGCCGTTCAGCCTCAGGACCTCACGCAGCTCGCGCGGACCCGCCTGGAGAAGCTCGATGCCGGCGGCCGCGACCTGCGCGTCGGTGAGCTTCACGCCCTCCTCGTCGTGCCCGTGACCTTTCTCGTCCTGCCCATGGCCCTTCTCACCGTGGCCCTTGGCCGTGAGAGGCTTGGCGGCCTGACCGAACTTCGCACCGAAGACGTAGTAGGCCGACGCCCCCAGGGCCGCGACGCAAACCACAGCAACTAGAAGAACTCTCAGGGCCTTCATCATCGCGGTCTCCCCTGGTTTGCCGGGCTGCCGATCAACCCTTCGATGGTCGCGATTGATGTGTGGAAGCTCGCCAGTGCCTCGTGCTCCAGCAGCTCGGCATCGGCGACGGTGCGGTAGGCATCGAGAATTTCGAGCAGGGTGAAGCGGCCCTGGCCGTAGCCTTCCTCGATCGTCTTCAGCGAGGCGCGCGCCGCCGGAAGGATGGTCTTCCGCAGCAGGTCGAGCTGCTGCAGCGTGCCGTTGGCGGTGTCGTGCGCCTTGCCGATGATCGCGATCAGCAAGAGGCGGTTGACGGCGCGTTCGGCGCCGGTCTTCTGCACCGATTCCTGGGCTTCGCGGATGGCGCCTTTGTTACGATCGATCACGTTGATTGGGATCGAGACACCGAAGCGGACACCGTTGTCGTTGGTCTCGGTGTAGTGCCGCCATGCCACGCTGGCCGTGATGTCGGGCAGAGGCTTCAGGCGCGCCGACAGCAATTCACCGTCGCGCTGGGCACGTATCGCCGACCAGCGCATGAGCTGCGGATTATCCTCGATGGCGCGGATGAGCGTGTCGAGTGGCGCCGGCTTGACGAGACGACCGTAATCGCCGGCGACAGTGGCAAAGTTCGGCTGGTCCAAGCTCATGAGGGCAGCAAGGTCCCGCCGCGCCACGGCCAGCGCGGTTCGCCCGCGCTCGCGCTCGAACCGCACGAGGCCGACGGCCGCCTGGGTGCGCGAGACTTCGGAGGGCGAGGAGGCGCCGGCCTCGACCCGCCGCTGCATCAAGGGCACCAGTTTCTCCAGGGCGCCGGCCTGCCGTTCGAGGAGCTGGATGCGGCGCTGCACCGACAAGGCCTCGACGAAAGCAATCGTCGTCTCCGAGAGGAGTTCGAGGCGCGCCGCTTCGCGCTCCCAGCGGGAGGCGTCGTAGTCGCCCATCGCCGCCTGTACGCGCGCGCCACGCTTGCCGCCCAGCTCAATGAGCTGGCTCAGCATCAGGGTCATCTCGGGCGTGCCGGTGAAACTGCTCTGACCCTGACCGAAATTGTCGACTTCGACGCCGACCGTGGGATTCGGCAGGGCGTTCGCCTGCTCGCGCCGACCATCGGCCATGCCGATGTTCCGATCCGCAACGGCGATGCGCGGATTGGCGTTGGCGGCGCGTTGCAGGGCTTGCTGCAGGGTCAGCGGACCGGTGGCCTTTTGGCCCTGACCCTGATTTTGACCCAGAGCAGGCCACGACCATGCGACGGCGCACGCCGCAAGAAGCGCCCAGACGGCACGAATTGTCATCGACGAAACCCAAAGACCAGTGTTCGACGTGCCGCCCTTTCAAAAGGCGGCAAGGAGAGGAACGACTAGGTCAGGGTTCGAGGGGGTGGAGAGTCTGCGTGTGGGGAAAACGGCAGAAGGCCTGCCATGACGGCCACCGGAACGAGATGAGGCGTATGCGGCAGCACGGTCGCCGATGCCATCCCCAGCAGCGGCACGACGGAGCAGAAATGGCACTTCTCGACGGTCATACCGATATCGCCGGTCGAACCATCATCGCCAGCGACATCGAGAACGACTGCAACGGGCCCGATCTCGCGGGCCGAGGCGGTGCCACAAACATGAAACACCGTGACCAATGCCACCATCAAAGCGCAGACAAGCCGCAGCAAGGCTGCGGGCTGCATCATGATGACAAGCGAGGGCACGCTATTGTTCACGGCGCGGAGTGAACGCGAGGAGCAGCGTTCCGTCAACACGACAGGAGACCTGAATTGTCGCACGTCCGACGGCGTGGCCCAGATACTCATACATTTGAATATCTGTTCAACTATTGTTAGGCAGTTGTCAACCCTCCGGCGCGATCGACATCTCGAAGCGCGTCGTTGACCCCGGCTCGATCGAGATCATGCCCGGCTTGTCTGTGAGTTCACCGTCGAACGTGTCGGGACTGGCATAGCCCTGCCAGGGCTCGATGCAGACATAGCCCGCGCCAGGCTTGGTCCAGATGCCGAGGTGAGGCATGTCCGGAAAGCTCACGCGGAGGGAGCGGTGGCCCGGCGCACCATAGACCAGACTGCGGCTTTCCAGCCCGTCGAAGATCAGCGCATCGTCGCGGAACAGCTCATCGCGCAAGGCGAGCTTCCGGCCCTGGACAGGTGTCGGATGCAGCACGGGGCTCAGCAGGTTGTTGACGAGCCGGCGCACTGGGGCGGGCTCATCGTGCTCGAAGACGATTTCGTGTGCCTCGCGCGGCGCACCGGACGGCAGCGGCCAGCGCAACGCCGGATGGAAGCCGAACGAGGCCGGCATGGCCGTATCGCCTCGGTTCGTCACCTCGGCCGCCATGCGCAAGGCGCCGCCTTCGATTCGGTAGATGACATCGAGGCGAAACTCGAATGGATATTGCCGGCGCGTCGCCTCGCTGGCCTCAAGCCGCCAGATGCAATGCGCCTTCTCCGCCGTTACCAGCGTGAAGCGCGAAGTGCGGGCAAAACCGTGACGCGGGATGTCGTAGATCCGCCCGTCGACCTTGATCTTCTTGTCCTTCGTCTCGCCGACCAGCGGAAACAGCAGAGGCGCGCGGCCCGCCCACACGGCGGGATCGCCATTCCACAACAGGTCGGAACCGTCACGATCCTGTAGTCTTTGAAGCTCCGCACCTGTGGCGGCGATCTGCGCGCTGAGCGCGGAGTCCGATATCGAAACGAGGTCAGCCATGCCGCATTCTGGGCGGCTCGGCGCCTGCCGTGAAGCGAAGACGTGACGCAGCCCGGTGCGACTTCAGCCGATGTCGTCGACGTCGTTACGCAGTTTTTGCCCCTCGCGAAACCGCACGAGGTTTTCGAGGAAGATCTCGAAGATGGCCTCGTTCTGCCCCAGTGAATGACTCGCGGTGTGCGGTGAGACGAGGACGTTGGGCATGTCCCAGAGCGGCGAGGCCGGATCCAGCGGCTCGTGCTCGAACACGTCGAGATAAGCCCCAGTAAAATGTCCGCTCTGCAGGGCGGCAATGATGTCCCGCTCCACGGCGATCTCGCCGCGCGAGACATTGATGAGATGGCTGCCTTTGGGCATGGCCGCGAAGGCCGTCGCATTGGCAATGCCACGCGTGAGGGGCGAGGCCGGGCAGCACAGGATCAGCCAATCCGCCTGCGGCAGCACGCCGGGAAGATCGCCATAGGAAACGGTACGATCGCATGGCGCCACGGGTTCGGCGCTGCGACGCGCACCGATCACCTTCAGGCCCAGGACCTTGAGGAGGACCGCAATGTTCCGGCCGATGGGCCCCAAGCCCACGATCACGGCGCACTGCCCCTTGAGGTCACGCGGCGACCGCTCGCCCAGCCGCGGCTCCCAGGCATGTCGACGCTGGGCATCCGCCAGCAGGGGAAAGCGCCGATTGAGCGCGACCAGTGCCCCTAGGACGCTGTGCGACACGGTCACCGCCGTGGCCCCAGAGGCCGTCGTCACTTTGACACCACGCTCGCGCAGCTCGCGGTAAATCGGCCGCTCCGCGCCAGCGGGATGGATCTGCAGCCATTTGAGCTGCGGTGACTTGCGCAACACGGCCTGGAAACCGCGCAACTCCGGCGACTCGTTGTTCTTGCTCGAACTGCCCGTGACTTCGCGTGTCATGAACGCAATGTCGGCCTCGCAGGGCTTGTCCGACGCCAGGGCATCCTCGGCCGTGACGAAGGAGAGAGTATCGGCCGGCACGGCTTCGCAAATGCGGGCGGCCCAGGTTCGGTGTGCAAAGGCAGACAGCAGGAGTTTCATGGAGCGTGACGATGCATCCCTATCGCGATCCTGTCGCGATATTTCAGGCAACAATCATGCCTGCTCGGCGGCGGTATGTGCCTCCCGTACAGCATCTTCTATCCGCGGCAGGTAGCGAACGTGCGGCCGGCGGGCCCCCGCCCGCAGCAACGCGTGACGCACGACAGGAGTGGCTCCCGTAACGAAGACGCGAATACCGTGACGGCTTGCCTTGCGGCCGATGCCGGCAATGACGTTGGCGGCAGTCGAATCAACGAACGGCACGGCCGAGACGTCGATCACGAAGGCTTTGCGCTCGTCGGCAATGCGGTCGAGCACGGCACCAACCGTCGATGCCGTGCCGAAGAAGAAGGCACCCGAAAGACGATAGACGACGACATCGCGGTCCGTCGCCAGTGCCGGATCGTAGGGAGTGCGTGGGTCCGCGGCGTCGGCGCGATCCGGCGGCACCAGGGGCACGCGCTCTTCCACGCCCGAGGCCGTCGACATGCGATAGATGAACAGTGCCGAGCCCAGGGCAAACCCCACGACAATGCCCTCGGTCAGATCGCGGAACACGGTGAGAAGGAAGGTCGCCAGCAGGACGGTCGCATCGCCACGTGACGAGCGCAGCAAGGTGGCGAACTCGTGTTTCTCCGCCATGTTCCACGCGACCATGGCCAGCACGCCCGCCAAAGCAGCGAGCGGGATGTAGGCCGCCAGCGGCGCGGCCAGCAGCATAAAGCCGAGCAGAAAGGCCGAGTGCAGCATGCCGGCAACCGGGCTGCGCGCGCCGGCGCGAACGTTGGTGGCCGTACGCGCGATGGTGCCGGTTGCGCAGATGCCACCGAACAAGGCCGCACCGATATTGGCGATACCCTGAGCCACCAGTTCGCAGTTCGAGCGATGACGGCGACCGGTCATGCCATCCGCAACGACGGCTGAGAGCAGCGATTCGATGGCCCCCAGCAATGCGAAGGCCACCGCGTCGGGCAGGATGGCTTCGATCTTCGTCCAGGACATGTCGGGCAGACGTGGCGCCGGCAGCATCGAGGGAATGCCGCCGAAGCGGCTGCCGATCGTTTCGACCGGCAGGGCGAACAGTCCTGCCACGACCGAAGTCACGGCGACGGCGATCAGCATGCCGGGCCAATGCGGACGCAGCCGCTTCAGCCCCAGGATCAAGCCGATAACCCCCGCCGCAAGCGCAACGGCAGCCGGATTGATCGTATCGAGGGTCGGCGCCAGCGCTTCGAGCTTGGCGACGAACGGTCCGGGTTCCTTGCCGTCGAGAGTGAGGCCCAGGAGGTCCTTGAGCTGGCTCGCAAAGATGATGACTGCGATGCCCGAGGTGAAACCGACCGTCACTGGATAGGGGATGAACTTGATGAAGGTGCCGAGCCGCAGGGCTCCGGCTGCCGTGAGGAAGACACCGGCCAGCAAGGTCGCCAGCAGCATGCCGTCGACGCCGTGCCGTTCGACGCAGGCCGCAACCAGCACGATGAAGGCGCCCGCCGGGCCGCCGACCTGGAAGCGGCTGCCGCCCAGCGCTGAAATCAGAAAGCCGCCGACGATGGCGGTGAAAAGCCCGCGCTCCGGTCCCGTACCCGAGGCGATGGCAATCGCCATCGAGAGGGGCAGCGCCACGATCGCGACGGTCAGTCCCGCGATGGCGTCGGCCCGAAAAGCCGCGAGCCCGTAGCCTTCCCGCAGCACGGTGACCAGCTTGGGCGCAAACAGCGCCGAGGAGGGAACGTCGAGAGACATTTAACTAAAAATTTGTGTATTAACTAATCAAGCGTAACGCCTGCATGCGGTCGGAAGCAAGAACCAGTTTCACGGGCTCCCCACGGTTCTCGCATGTTGTCTGACAACTTTGTCGCATCCGCCGCCATTCCCATGCATAGTCCGTGCAGGTCCCGGTCGCAGAACCACACAACAGGGCCCCGGAGGAAAGACGATGAAGCGCAGACACTTGGTCGGCGGCCTTGCCGTCGCGACGATCGCTACTCCATTCATCCGTTCGGCGAGCGCGCAGGCGCCGCTGACCCTGAACGGCGCGGTGCAGTTCAACGACGATCACGCCTTCAACAAGACGCTGCTCAAGTTCGAAGAGCTGGTGAAGAAGTACTACGGCAAGCCGATCAACTTCACCCTGCACCGCAACTCTTCGCTCGGCCTCGAGAAGCAGTATTTCGAGTACATGGCGCAGGGCAAAGCGGTGGACTACGGCATCGTCTCGCCAGCCCACATGTCGACCTTCTCCAAGGCGGCACCGTTCATCGACGCGCCCTTCCTGTTCCGTGACCTCGCGCAATGGAACAAGGTGCTCGATGCCGACCTGCTAAAGCCAGTGGCCGACGAGATCGCGCAGAAGGCCGACGTCATGCTGATCGGCTATGCCGGCGGCGGCGTGCGCAACATCTTCGTCAACAAGCCGGTCTCGAACCTGGCGGAGATCAGGGGCTTGAAGGTCCGCGTCCAGGGCGCGCCGATCTGGTCCAAGACCTTCGCCGCGGCAGGCATGTCCCCGACGGTCATCGCCTACAACGAGGTCTACAACGCCATCCAGAACAACGTGATCTCGGCCGGCGAGAATGAGGCGGCTGGCGTCGAGACCATGAAGTTCTACGAAGTGGCGCCCAATCTCGCGATGACCGAGCATGCCATCACGATCCGGCCGATCTGCTTCTCCGGCAAGACCTTCAAGACCCTGCCGAAGGACCTGCAGGAAGCGGTCCTGAAGGCGGGCAAGGAAGCCGGCGCCTATGGCCGCCAGGTGGAGAGCTCGGAAGACGAGCAGAAGCTCGTCGCACTCGAGAAAGCCGGCAAGCTGAAGCGCATCCCCTTCAAGGATCGCGCCGAAATGAAGAAGCTGGTCGACCCGGTGATGGCGACCTACGCCAAGGAGATCGGCGTCGACGGCATCTTCAGCCAGATCGTCGCCACCAACTGATGGGTCGACCCAACGAATACGCGCAGCGGAGCAACTTCTCCGCTGCGCTCTTTCCCGGCTCCCCACCGGGCGTATTCTCCTGACCGGATTCCCGATGCCCTCCTCTGAAGCTCAACCGCGCAGCCTCTGGCGCCGGTTCACGGCCGGCTATGCCCAATTCCTGACCGGCCTACTCGCCTTCTCCGTCGCCGTCATCGTCGTGCCCGTCACCCTGCAGATGGTGTCGCGCTACACCGACCTGATCCCGCCCTATATCTGGACAGAGGAGATGGCGCGCTTCCTGTTCATCTGGATGATCATGATCGGCGCCATGATCGGCGTGCGCGAAGCCTCACACTTCGAGGTCGACGTCTGGCCAACACTCTCCCGACGCAGCGAGGCGGCAGTTCGCATCGCCGCCCGGCTCGGCATTCTGGCACTGGCGCTGGTCTTCGTGGTGGGCGGCATCGAGTTCACGCGCTTCGCCTGGTACCGCACGTCCGAGCTCGCGGACCTGCCGCTCTGGATGATCCACATCGCCTGGCCGGTCGCCGGCGTCACCTGGCTCGTCTTCCTGGGTGAGCAGTTCTATGACGAGGTCCGCATCCTGTTCGGCTGGAGCGTCCCATGAGCGGCGCCCTGTTCTCGGCCGGCGAGGCCGCCTCGATCCTGTTCGGCGTCTTCTTCGTGCTGCTGGTGATGCGCGTGCCCGTGGCCTTCGCGCTCGGACTCGCCTGCCTGCCGCTCTTCTACCTGGAGCCCCGGCTCGGGACGATGATGCTCGCGCAGGAAACCTTCAACGCCTACAACTCCTTCATCCTGCTCGCCGTGCCGTTCTTCCTGCTGACGGCCAACCTGATGAGCGTCGGTGGCATCACCGACAGGCTGGTGGCGCTGTCGCGCTCCATTGTCGGAAGCTGGCCTGGTTCGTTGGCGCAGATCAATGTCGTGCTCTCGGTGTTCTTCGCCGGCATCTCGGGCTCCTCGACCGCGGATGCCGCGAGCCAGAGCAAGATCTTCATCGATGCACAGACCCGGGAGGGCTACGACCTCTCCTTCTCGATCGCCATCACCGCCGTCTCGGCTGTGCTGGCCGTGATCATTCCGCCATCGATTCTGATGATCGTCTGGGGTGGCATCATCTCGACCTCGATCGGCGCGCTCTATCTTGCCGGCGTCGTACCCGGCCTGCTGATCGCCGGCGCCCAGATGGCCACGGTGCACGTCTACGCCGTCAAGCGGGGCTATCCGACCTATCCGCGTTCGTCGTTCCGCCAGCTCCTCTGCTCGATCTGGGTGTCGATCCCCGCACTGATGACTCCCGTCATCATCGTCGGCGGCATCCTGCTGGGCTGGTTCACGGCGACCGAATCGGCCTGCGTCGCCGTGCTCTACTCGGCGGTGCTCTCGATCGTGGTCTACCGCGAGATGGGAGCGAAGGAGCTCTACCGGGCGCTGGTCGACACCGGCAAGCTCGCTTCGGTGGCACTGTTCTGCATCGGAACGGCCTCGGCCTTCGGCTGGCTGCTGGCCTACTACCGCATCCCGCAGGAGCTGCTGGCCAACGTTACGAGCTGGGGCCTGGGACCGATCGGCGTCGGCTTCTTCATCGCCTTCGTGTTCCTGGTCGTGGGCTGCTTCCTCGACGCTATCCCGGCGATCATCATCGTCGGCACGGTGCTGGAGCCGCTCGCCAAGTCGGTCAGCATGGACCCGGTCCACTTCGCGATCGTCTCGATCGTGTCGCTGGCCTTCGGCCTGGTGACACCGCCCTACGGCCTCTGCCTCATGATCTCCTGCGCCGTCGCCGGTGTGCCACTGCGCTATGCACTCAAGGACACGATGATCATGCTGGTACCAATGATCGTGGTACTGGCGGCAATGATCGTCTGGCCCGACATCGCCCTCTTCCTTCCCCGCCTGATTGCACCGGAATTGCTGAAGTAGAGGGCGGGTGGCGTCTGAGGGGCGGCTTGTGACGTATTTGCGTACGAGATCGGTTCTGCCACCATTAGTTGCAGATGGGGAACGATGATGTTCCGCAAAATCTTGCACGGCCTTGCGGTTCTGGCGGCACCGATGGCCATTTCCATGGCGTCGTCCGCGGCGGCACAATCGACGCTCGAAATGGTGAAACAGCGGGGCACACTCAACTGCGGCATCAACGGTCAGTTGCGCGGCTTCTCCTGGCAGAGTGAACCCGTCGGCTGGGCCGGCTTCGACGTCGATCTGTGCAAGGCGGTCGCCGCCGCGACGCTGGGCGACGCCACCAAGGTGACCTATACCCCGCTCACGGCGCAGCAACGCTTCAAGGAACTGGCCGATGGCAGGATCGACCTGCTGGTCCGAAACTCGACGGTCACACTGCGCCGACTGGCCGATGGAGTGGAGGCGGTATCGGTCAATTTCTACGACGGTCAGGCCTTCGTCGTGCCGAACAAGCTCGCAATCCAGAACCTCTCGCAGGTGAGCGGTAGCAAGGTCTGCACGGTGCGCGGCACGACGCACGAGGACAACGCCACGGCCTGGTTCCGGGCGCGGCGCAACCGGATCGAGCTCGTGAGCTTCGACACCAACGACACCATGCTGGACGCCTTCTTCGCCAGTCGATGCATGGCCGCGACACTCGACGCATCGGCGCTCGCATCGGCACTGGTCGTGCGCAACAAGACAGCCGATTACTCGATCCTGCCGCAGATGATCTCGCGAGAACCGCTCGGACCTTACGTGCGTCGCGGCGATGAGCAGTGGGCCAACATCGTACGCTGGACCTTCCAGGCGATGCTCGCGGCCGAGGATCTGGACCTCCGCCGCGACAATGTGCAGAGCGAGCGCCGGTCGAACGATCCCGACGTGCGGCATCTCCTCGGTGTGACTCCCGGCAACGGCAAGGCGCTCGGCCTGGACGAGGATTGGGCGTTCAACGTCATCCTGCAGGTTGGCAACTACGGCGAGAGCTTCGAGCGCAATCTCGGCGCCCGCTCGATGCTCAAGCTGGCACGCGGTCAGAACGCACTGTGGCGCGACGGTGGTCTGATGTACCCCCTGCCGATGCGGTGAGGCGCGCGATTCTCATCGAGCGCCTGCCGCCCGAAACGAGCGCGCTCTAGAAGCCACCTGCCTGCGAACGTTCGCCCTGCTGGCGGCGGATGGCGTGGAAGCCATCGACCGTACGGCCGATGATCTCGGCCACCGGCAGCACCTCGTGGATCAGGCCGACCGTCTGGCCCGCAAGCGCCAGCGAGGCTTCCATGTCGCCGCCGAAATAGACGTCCTTCACATTGCCGAAGATCGCGCGATCGAAAGAGCCGGCGCGGTCGATCTCCTTGGCGCGCTCGGTCTTCAGGGCGCGCACGCAGGGCGTCGACTTGCGGTTCAACATCACTGTGCCGGTATCGTCGGCATCGACGATGGCCTGCTTGTAGTTGTGGTGCACCGGGCTCTCGGCCGCACTGACGAACCGCGTCCCCATCTGGATGCCTTCGGCACCCAGCGCAAAAGCGGCCGCCATGCCGCGGCCGTCGCAGATACCACCCGCGGCGATCATCGGCACGTCGGTCTTCTCCCGCACCGCCTGCAGCAGGACCAGAGTGGAAACATCGTCGGGGTTCTTGAAGCCACCGCCCTCGCCGCCTTCGACGATCAGCCCGTCGACGCCGGCCTCGACTGCCTTCAGCGCCGAAGAAAGGTTGGGCACGACGTGATAGACGGTAAGGCCCGCAGCCTTCAGCGTCGGCAACAGCTTGGCGGGCGAGCCGGCCGAGGTGCTGACGAACTTCACGCCACTTTTTGCCACGAGATCGACGATCCGCGGTTCGCGGATGAAGAGCAGCGGCAGGTTCACGCCGAACGGCTTATCGGTGAGCTGCTTCATCTTCTCGATCTCGGCAAGGCAGGCATCGACCTCGCCGCTGGAGGTCTCGATGATGCCGAGACCGCCGGCATTGGAGACCGCCGACGCGAGCTGGCTGCGCGCGATCCAGCCCATCGGCGCCTGCACGATGGGGTATTTGACGCCGGTATGGGCAAGTACTCGGTTCATTTGTTCTCTTCCTCCACTCTCAAGGCATGTTGCGCGCGCGTTCCCAGGCGGCGGTGAAATTCGGCGGCGTGTCGGCACGGCAGGGCAATGCCTTCTTCGGATCGGGATCCTCGATGAAGGTATCGCGCAGACGCGCGGCGCACGGATCCTGAACGACGACGCCATGACCCTGGGCACGGAATATGACATTGCGCGACGCCGACAGCGTCTTCGCGGCCTCGCGCGCCCAGAGGGGCGGCGTCAGCCAGTCGAAGGCGCCGCTCAGCAGCAACATCGGCACGGCGGACTTCACCGGCTGGCGATCGGCCGCCGGTGCGGCCGCCACCCGCCATGCCGGGCAGAAGGTCGGCGACTTGCTGGCCTTGGCATTCAGGCCATAGATGCCGTTCTCTTCGATCGCGTTGCGGCGCGCAGCACGATCGACCGTCGGCCAGGTCTCCCGGCATTCGATGCTGTTGTAGAGCCCGTCGAACTGCTGCGCGTTCTGCTCGAGCAGGCCGCCGTCGTTACTTTCGAGATCCTCAGCGAAGAGACGCACCAGACGAAGATCGCCCCGCTTCACGGCCGCCGCCGTTTCAGGAATGGAGGCAGCCTCGCCCTCGCGCATCATGTTCAACAGCACCATCAGGAGCTTGGTGCCGTCGAGCTGTATGGACTGGGGGCCATCTTCCAGCGCGAGCGTGAGATCTATGGGTTTGCGATCGGCCGCCTCGATCACGCCCTCGACCGTGGCGCGCAGATCGGGATGCCGCTCGCGGCAGAGCGCATCGGCGGTACAATCAGCATAGAGCTGCTCAAAGGCGCGGCGCACGATCGCGGGCTCGTTCTGCTCGCCGTTGATCTGCGGCGGGTAGACACCGTCGAGCACGGCGGCACGTACCAGATTGGGATGCCGGCGCATCACCTCGAGACCCCAGCGCGTGCCATAGGAGACGCCGTAGATGTTGATGCGGCCGAGCCCCATCGCCGTCGCCAGATCGGCCACGTCATCGGCCAGCACCGGCGTGTTGTACATGCTGAGGTCGATCTTGCGACGATCGATATTGGTCCGGCAGCGCGCCAGTATTTCCTTTTCCTGCTGTTCGGTGACGGCGCGGCGGCGCGCCTTGGCCGGTTCGGTCATGCGGCTGTCGAAGCAGTCTAGATTTGGCGTCGAGCCGCCGGCGCCGCGCTGGCTCAGGATGATCACGTCGCGCTTGCGGCGGATCACAGCGGTCTCGTTCCACCAGTCGCCTTCGGCCAACGCATCGGCGCCGGGAGTCGAGGCAACCAGCGGCGCATCGCCCGGACCGCCCGAAAGATAGACCAGCGGCTCGACACCGGCCGTGCGCTTGGCCTTGAGGACCGCAACCTTCAGCCTGACCTCACGGCCCTGCGGCTGCTCGCGATTCTCCGGGACGATCAGCAGGAAGCATTCGACCCTGTCACCGCGTGGCGGCTTGAAGGTGCAGCGCTCCCGTTCCAGACGTGGTGCCGCGACAGCGCTCTCTGCCAAAACGAACAGAAATGCTGCCAGGCTGCACAGGAACCGCACTCGCGCCATGGCTATGTTCTGCCACATCGTGGCTTGTGACGGCATGAAGTAATTCTATGGAAGGGATGCCGGCGAACATCTTGCCAGCCCGGCCGGCCCGCCTCACTTTGCCCGCCATGACCTCTCGCTCCTATTGGACCGCCGTCTGGTGCGGCTTCCTCGTCCTCACCATCGGGCTCGGCGTCCGCCAGAGCTTCGGCATCTTCCTCAAACCCGTCTCGGCCGAATTGAATGTCGGTCGCGAACTCTTCTCCTTTGGCACCGCGTTTTCGATGTTGCTGATGGGCGCGGTAGCGCCCTTCGCCGGCCGGCTCTGCGACCGCTTCGGATCGGCGCCGACAATCGCCGGCGGCGGCGTCCTTTACGTGGCGGGCATGGTGGTAACGGCGGTCATGCATGACGGGTTCATGCTGATCCTCGGCAATATCCTGGTCGGCGTCGGCCTCTCGGCCGCGAGCTTCGGACCGGTACTGGGCGTGATCCTGCGCGTGGCGCCCCCAGCCAAGGCCGCGCTTGCGGTCGGCATCTGCTCCGCCGGCGGCTCGTTCGGCCAGTTCTTCATCGTGCCGCTCGCCGCCGTCCTGCAGAACTATTTCGGCGACTGGCGTCCCACCATGTGGGCACTGACCGGTGTCGCGGTGCTGATGATCCTGCTGGCCGCCGGCCTGAACGACAGCAAGGAGATCGCAGCCAGCAGGAAGGCCGGCGGCGGCCGCCAGACCGCGGGTGCGGCACTCTCCGAGGCCTTCGCGCAGAAGAGCTATATTCTGCTGGTGATCGGCTACTTCGTCTGCGGCTTCCACGTCGCCTTCGTGGGCGGCCATCTGCCGGCCTATGTCTCTGACAAGGGAATCGGCCTCTCGCTGTTCGGTATGAAGCTCTCGCCCGCGGAACTGGGAGGCTGGGCGATCGGCATGGTCGGCCTGTTCAACATTGCCGGCGCCATCCTGTGGAGCTCGATGGGCGCCAAGTACAAGCGCAAGAACCTGCTGTCGCTGCTTTACCTGCTGCGCTCGCTGGTCTTCCTGGGCTTCGTGCTGGCACCGCTGTCGGCGGCTTCGGTCCTGATCTTCGCCGGCGCGCTGGGCTTCCTGTGGCTGGGCACCGTGCCGCTCACCACGTCGCTGGTCGGCTACATCTTCGGCCCGGTGCATCTCACCATGCTGAACGGCATCGTCTTCTTCGGCCATCAGGTCGGCAGCTTCTTCGGTGGCTGGGGCGGCGGTCGCATCTTCGACCTGCAGGGCAACTACGACCTGATGTGGTGGATTTCGATTGCGCTCGGGCTGGTTTCAGCCGCCCTGCACTACCCGATCGTCGAGGAGCGGCTGACGCGGCCTGCCATGGCCGCACCGCAGCCGGCATGAGCATGAGCTGGCAGGCCCTGCTGCTCTGGGCTTCCGCCAGCCTCGTCGTGGCCGCGACCGCAATCTCGTTCGTCCTTTGGGGAATGAACGGGCCCGCATACCTCGTGGACCTGATAGCGGCCTATTGTCTGTGATCCAGAGTCGCTAGGCTCGACCCGCGCCCAATGTCCGTCATTGGCGCGGGGAGCCGGGGGACGAGGATGCCGACAGCACGACTGGATCAGGATGTCTTCGCCGCTGGCGGAACGGTCGCCACGGATTGGGCGCAGGCCAGTGGCAACGCCCAGGTCTCGATAGCCGCGGGAGCCCAGGTCCGACGTGGTCTCAATCTCGACCTTGGCATCCAGGCGCTCGCCAGTGTCGATGCCAGCGTCGGCAAGTTCCTGAGTGCAGAAGTTTCGGGCCAGGCCAGTGCGTCCGCATCGGTAACGGCACAGATCCAGGCGCCCATGAACCTGTTCCAGGAGATCGGCTTTGCCGTCCGCCTGCAGGCGATCGCCGAGTTGGCAGCAGCAGTCCAGGTCAGCCTTGGCCTGAAGATCGGCGACTTCCTTGAATTGGGGGAACGCGATCAGCAGATGCGCGGCCTGCCGATAGACCTGCTGCGGGTGTTCCTGTCGGAGGTCAACATCAAGGCCGGCGTCTACGCCAAGGCCGCTCTGACCGCACAGGCCTACGCCCAACTCGTCGTCACTGGCACCGCCATTGCCCAGCCGGCGAAGAACATCAAGCCGGGCTTCAACATCGTGGCCGGCGCCGGCGTCGGGCTGAAGGCCGGCGCTGGTTTCCGCGTGTTCGCCGCGATGGAGATTGCTGATTTCAGCCGGTTCGTCGCGCGCTCCGTCGACGTGTTGGTCGAAAAGGCATGCGACGAACTCAAGGATAACCTGCCATCTGACGGTGTGGTGCCGAGGGTGCTGCTCGACGCGGCGCGTCCGCTCTTCAAGATGGTGCTGCGTACGTCCTACGAACTGGGCGAATACCTCGCTTTGAATGCGCCGGCGGCGACGGCGGCAGGCGCCCAGGACGTGGCCCTGCGCTGTGCGCAGGTCGCCCTGGAGGAAGGCCAGCGCTTCCTGCTGAAAGGCCTGACGGACGCCGGTTTCTCGGCGCTCGAAGCGACGCTGCGAACCTGGGTGGCGACCCTCTCGCAGGCCCAGTGGGATCGCACACTTTCGGCCCGTCGCTCCCTCGCGAGTCACCTGCAGGCATTTCCTGCGGAGCCGTTCGACGGCACACCGGCAAACGCAACCTACTGGAACACACTCATCACCCGCCTGGTCGACCTGACTGCCGCCGCGCTAGGCGGCACCGTCGACGCCCAGACCCAGCGCTTCGTCTCGGTGCTGTGGTCGGCCTCGCAGCTCGCGCTGATTGCCAATCGCCGGGTGATCCGCGCCGATGCCCGTCTCAGTGTCATCGGTCAGCCGCCCCGCCAGGCCAAGGCCGCTTTCTCCGGCAACCTGACGACACAGCCACCGACGCTGGTGCGCGATCACATCCGCAGCACCCTGCCGTCACCGCCCGCTGCCGGCGCCCTCAAGCTCGATCACGTCGTCGAGTTCCTTTCTGCCGATGCAGCGCTCGACTTCCTGCGGCAACAGCAGCCTGGGGTCGATCGCTTCCTGTCGGCCATGACCGGCCCGCTCGGGTCCGCGGCCAACG
>CALROF020000064.1:0-27632 GCA_943369775.1 Reyranella massiliensis 521 | reverse complement strand
ATCGGCACGTAGCCGAACCAGTAGAGCCCGACGCCGGCAGCGGAGTTCATCAGCCAGCCGCTGATCGGCATGGCGAGCAACAGGAAGAAGAGGGCCCAATGCGCAGCATGGGCGGCGCTGCGCTCCCAGGTCGGCAAGGCGCCGGGCAGGGCCGGCGGCGGGTGACGCCACCGCCACCATAGCCGCGCCACCGTGAGTACCAGGACCGTAAGACCGATCCATTTGTGCCAGCCATAGACTTTGAACTTCAGCAGCCCGAGCGGCAGGCCCGTCATCCACAAGCCGACGCCCAACAGGCCTAATACGGCCAATGCGGTGATCCAGTGAAAGGCTTTGGCGCCGGGGTGATGACCCTGGCGTCGGCCCTCAGCGCCAGGCATCGGTGGTGATCGAAATCTCGACGTTGTCGCCCACCAGATCGACGTACTTGGTCATGCCGAAATCGGACCGCTTGATCGTTCCCTTGGCGCGGACGCGGGCATAAGGCGCGCCAGGAGCGGCGTTGGGCTTGCGGTCCGACACGGTGACATTGAGGGTCATCGGCCGGGTGACGCCGCGAAGGGTGAGGAAGCCATCGATCTTGAGGGTTTCCGCGCCCGTCCGTTCGACCTTCTCCGACCGGAACGTCATCTGCGGGAAGCGATCGACGTCGAAGAAATCCGAGTCCTTCAGCATGTCGGCCTGCTGCCGATCCATCATCTTCAGGCTGTGGGTGTCGACGGTAACCTGGACGGCGCTTTTCGGCATGTCCGCATCGTTCACCTGGACATTGCCCTGCCAGGTCTGGAAGCCACCGGTGGTGCGGAAGATACGCGAATCGCCGATGGCGAACTCCATGGTTCCGCGATTGCCGCCGATCTTGAGGTCTTCGGCAGCCCACGCGCTTTGCTCCGCGACGGAGAGCAGCGTCGCGACGACAAGAGCGAACAGTCCCAAGAGCTTAGTTGGCAATGCGACCACGCTCCTCATAGGTTTCGAAGAACCGGCGCCCCGATCCGCGCTGGTTCTCGTAGATGGATCCCTGATGATCGGCCGGGGGCAGGGGCATGCGTATCGGCGCCGGGCGCACGCGTGGCTCGATGGTCGGATCGCCCAGCACCATGCGGCTGTTGAACTCGTCGAAATCGGCCACGCCCATCAATGGCCAGGCGTCGGCGGCGGCATACTCGTGCAGCAACAGGCGGCGCTGGCTGTTGGAATGGTTGAGGGCCGAACCATGGACCAGCCGGACGTGATGGATGGTCATCGAGCCCGCGGGTCCCATCAGCGGCACGGCCTTGCCGAAATCGAGGTCGCACGCTGCGGGATTCATCGCGCCGCAGAAACGGCCATCGGCGTGATGGTCGTGGACGGGGCCGTGATGCGTGCCGGGCAGGACCATCAGCGGGCCGTTGCTCTCCCCGCAATCGTCGAGATAGATCCCGGTCGCCAGCACGTCGTCGTTGGTGTGAGGATAGAAGGCCCAATCCTGGTGCCATTCGACCGGCGAGCCATACCCGGCGGACTTCATATTGAGCTTGCCGCCGTGCTGGCGGATAGCCGGCCCGAGAAGCTGGCTCAATACCGACGTGATGGCGGGATCGCGCGCCAGCGCGTGGAAGAAGGCGTAGCGCTTGAAGATGGCGGGCTTCAGCCGGCGAACCCGCGGCAGCGTGGCGCTGTGGCTGGGTTCGAGGTCGTAGAGGTCGTCGCTGGCGGCAACGCCCCGGGCATCGGCTACGATCTGGTCGGTCAGCGCCCGCAGGTGCGCGAGCTGTTCGCCTCGGATCAGGCGGGGGATCACCAGATAGCCGTCGCGACGATAGGCTTCGATCTGCTCGGTCGTAAGCATGCGAAAGCATAGCACGAGACGCCCGGTTCACCGATAATCACGCTATGGCGATCCGTGCCCTATTTCCGACACTTGTTTACCGCGCTTCGTTGATCGACGGCAGTTGGCGGCGTTTCAATCAGGACCTGGCCGACGAATGCCAGTCCCTCAGCCTCTCCGACGAGGCGGGGCGGCGCTGGTCGGCGCGGCATTATCTCGGCGGCTACACCTCCTACGGCTCGCTCGACCGGCTGCACCTCGTCACTTCCCTGTTCGACAAGTTGCGCAAGCGGATCGACCGCCACGTAAAGGCCTACGCACGCGACCTGCATTACGACCTTTCCGGCCGTGACCTGGTGATGACCGATTGTTGGGCAAACTTGATGCCTGCCGGCACCGTGCACTCCATGCACCTCCATCCGACCTCGTTCATCAGCGGCACCTACTATGTTTCGGTGCCAAAAGGGGCGGGGGCCCTGAAGTTCGAGGACCCGCGCCTGGCCCATCACATGGCCGCACCGCCACGGCGGGCGGACGCGCCTGAGAGTTTGCGGCCCTTCGTCAACGTGCCGGCGAAAGATGGCGATCTGCTGCTGTTCGAGAGCTGGCTGCGTCACGAGGTGCCGCCGGCGCGCTTCTCCGGCGAGCGCATCTCGATTAGCTTCAATTATGCCTGTCCTCCCAAGTCGGGCGGACGCAAGCCGCGAGGCTGAAAGAAACCACATGCATCGCTTTCTGGTCCTGCTGTCGCTGCTTGCTGCTCTCGGAGTCACATCTGCCAAGGCCGATGAGCTGCCGATCTTCGATGCGCACATGCACTACAGCCACGATGCCTGGACCGTGGTGCCTCCCGCCCAGGTCGTCGAAATCCTGAAAAAGGCGGGCGTCAAGCGCGCCATGGTGTCGAGCTCGAACAACGAGGGCACCAAGATGCTGCAGGACGTGGCGCCCGGCATCATCGTGCCCGAACTGCGCCCCTATCGCTCGCGCGGCGAGATCTCGACCTGGGCCAAGGATCCGACGGTGATCCCGTTCGTTGAAGATCTCCTGTCGAAGCGCAAGTACATGGCGATCGGCGAGTTCCACATTTACGGCGCCGATGCCGATCTGCCGAACATGCGGCGCATCGTAGAGCTCGCCAAGCAATACGGCCTCTACCTGCATTCGCATTCCGATGCCGACGCCGTGGTGCGCCACTTCCAGCAGGACCCCAAGGCGCGCGTGCTCTGGGCGCATTCGGGATTCGAGCGACCGGAGAAGGTGCGCGAGATGCTGCGTACCTATCCGACGCTGTGGTGCGATCTTGCCTTCCTGACCTCGCACGCCTCGAACGGCAAGGTAGCGCCGGGCTGGCGCGAGACTTTCCTCGAGTTTCCGGATCGCTTCGTGCTGGGCACCGACACATTCACGCCGGAACGCTGGCATTACGTGATCGAGCATGCGCGCTGGGCACGCCAGTGGCTGGCCGACCTGCCGCCCGATGTTGCCCGCAAGATTGCCTACGAGAACGGCGACCGCCTGTTTGGCGGTGAACTCTCGGGTGGGAAGCGATGAAGCGGCTGCTCATTGCCCTCACGGCGTTGATGCTGGCGACACCGGCCTTGGCGGATTGCCCGCTCGATCTCGGCCGCGGCACCGGCTGGGTGGTCTTCTCCGACCACTACATGATTGCCTTCCGCCCTGATCCGATGCGCGTCGAGGTCGGCGAGCCCTTCGCCCTGGTCCTGAACGTCTGCACCAAGGGCGGCGATCCGGCGGAGCTGATTGCCGTCGAGGCTCAGATGCCTGAGCACAAGCACAGCATGAACTACAAGGCCGCTATCGTCGCTTTCCCGGACGGCCGCTACCGCGCCGAAGGTCTTGTGTTCCATATGCCCGGACGGTGGGAGATCTCATTCGACGTGCGCGCCGGCGAAGAGAGCGAGCGGCTGTCGCACGACATCATCCTCAAGTGATCAGACTGCTGCTGGCCTTGGTGCTGGCGGCGACCGCGGCGGGGGCCTCGGCGCAATCGCTGCTCGACTGGACGGAAGACGAGGTGAGGAGCATCGGCCGGCATGGTCCCTGGCCGCCGCCGCCCGTGCGCGATCCGTCGAACCGCGTGTCCGGTACGCCCGCCGGAATCCTCCTCGGCGAACATCTCTTCAACGAGCCTCGACTCTCCGGCGATGGAAAGATGAGCTGTGCCACCTGCCATCAGGCGGGTCGCGACTGGAGCGACGGTCTGGCCAAGGCACAAGGTATGGTCGAACTCGATCGTCGCACGCCGTCCCTCTGGAATGTCGGCTACAGCCATTGGTTCGGCTGGGACGGCGCTGGCGACTCGCTCTGGGCGCAGAGCATCCGGCCGCTGCTCGACGCCCGCGAGATGAACGGCGGCATCGAGCGCGTCGGCGCGTTGCTGCGTGACGATCGCGCCTTTGCCTGTGGCTACGAGAAGGCTTTTGGTGAAACTCCAGGGCGCGACGACGAGATCCTGCTGGTCGATGCAGCCAAGGCGTTGGCGGCCTTTCAAGCGACCTTCGTCAGCCCGCGCACGCTGTTCGATGCCTTTCGAGATGCGCTGCTGACAGGCGATCGTGATGCGGCAGCTCGTTATCCACTGTCGGCCCAGCGCGGGCTGCGGCTGTTCATCGGTGATGCCAGCTGCAACGCCTGTCATTTTGGGCCGCGCTTCACCAACGGCGAATTCGGCGATGTCGGCGTTCCTTTCTTCGTGCGGCCGGGCGAAGTCGACAGCGGGCGACTGGGGGGACTGGAGCGGCTTGCGGCGAGCCCCTTCAACCTCCTCGGCAAGTTCAACGACGACACGACAGGCAAGGCGGCGCGCCGTACGCGGCATGTCCAGCGTCTGCACAACAACTTCGGCGAGTTCCGCGTGCCCGGCCTGCGGCAAGTCGGTCGCGGCGGGCCATATATGCACAACGGCAGCGTCGCGACGCTCGAAGACGTGGTGAAGCATTATTCGGAAGTAAATCCCGACCGGCTGCACAGCGATGGCGTGCCGCTCGTGCGCCCACTTGCTCTGTCACCGGACCAGAGCGCCGACCTCGTGGCCTTCCTGCGGTCGCTCGATGCCGATGTTCCGCCGCGGCCGGCTGCGCCGCCTCTCTGTCCCTAGCGCAATCGCGCCAGCGCGCTCTCCAGGATCCAAGCCGCAGCGGCCGCATCGACGCGTTCCGCCCGTTTGGCGCGGGTCATGTCGTAGTCGTCGATCATGCCGCGAGTTACGGCCGCGGTGCTCAGGCGTTCGTCCTGCATCACGACCGGCAGAGCCGCAAGCGCAGGCGAACCATGGTTGGCAATGTTGGCGACGAACTGGCGGACCGACTGGCAACGCGGACCTTCGGTGCCATCCATGTTGAGCGGCAGGCCGACCGCCAGTGCCTTGATCTGATGCTTGGCTGTGAGCTCGCCCAACGCGGCGAGATCGACGGCGAGCTTGCCGCGCTTCAGCGTCGTGAGCGGCGTTGCCAGCATGCGCAGCGCGTCCGACGTGGCGATGCCGATGGTCTTGCTGCCGACATCGAGCGCCATCAAGCGCCCGTCGCGCACCAGCAGAGCCTTGAGCTCGGGAAATTCGACGATGGACATGAAACTAACCTGCTTTGGCGGTGAGCCAGGCTTCTGCCTGCTCGGCAACTCGTTCCCAGCCGGGCTGGCCGAGGACCCAGTGGCCCTGATTGTCGTACTCGAGATATTCCGACACATGCGCATAGCGCTTTGCCGTGCGACGGACGACATCCGGCGGCACGAGCTTGTCCTGCTTGGCGGCGACGAACAGCAGGGGCACGGTGACGCGCCGCGGATCGACATGGGCTGCCTTGGTGCCGTCGAGCCAGGGCAGGGCGATCTCGAACAGCGCGCGCCCGGACTCATGGACGAAGGTTGCGTGCGTTGCCGCGCCTTCGGTCGGATCGGTCGTATTGAAGGTGTAGGCCTGCGCTTCGCCGAGGGTCGCGCGGTGTGGCTTGCGCCACCAGGCCCATCGCGTCTGGATGCGAGCGAAGGCCATGAGGTTCGACAATCTGATGGGAAACACGCCGGAGGGTGGGGCAGGGGTCAGCAACACGCCTGCCTTGGCGAGACCCTTGGCGCAGAGAAGAAGGGCCACGAGGCCGCCCATCGAGTGGCCGATGACCACCGGCTTCTCCGGCAGGCTCCGGATGACAGTTTCGAGATCGGCCACGTAGTCGCACAGGCTGGTCGCGCCCAGCGCCGCTGGCGGCCGCTCGGGCAGCGCCTCGTGGTGGCGCAGTGACGGAGCAAGTGTCTGCCAACCGCGGGCCTCGAGAAACGTCTGCCAGTTCCGCCAGACGTCGGAAGTCCCCCACATACCGTGAATCAGGATTGCCAGTCGGGCCATCGCAGAGGTTATAAGGCGTGCACCGGCCCGGGTCGACGGGCGGAACCTGTAGCAGGTGATTGGCGCAGTGACCGACACGCATTATGCCTTGTTGGCGATCGCTATGGTGCTGATGGTGGTCAGCATCCTGGTGCCGCTGGCCGAGCGCTTCAGGTTGCCGCACACCGTGCTGCTGGCCATCGCCGGCATGGGCCTGGGTTTTCTCGGCTCCTGGATTATCGCGAGTGACATCAAGCTCGGCGCACTGGGGGCTGCCTTCGTGGGCCTCGACAAGCTCGAAGTCGGCACCGATGTCTTCCTGCCCCTGTTTCTACCGCCGCTGCTCTTCACTGCCGGCCTGACCATCGATGTGCGTCGCTTGATGGATGAGGTCCATGCGGTGCTTCTTCTGGCCATCGTGGCCGTGCTGGTCTGCATAGCGTGCGTTGCAGGCGTTGTGCATTTTGCGACCGGGATGGACATCGTGGTCTGCCTGTTGCTGGGCGCCGTGGTCTCGACCACCGATCCGGCGGCTGTCATCGGCATCTTCCGCGATGTCGGTGCGCCGAAGCGGCTTTCGATCCTGGCCGAGGGTGAATCACTCCTGAACGACGCCGTCGCCATTGCAGCCTTCGGCCTGTTCATCGGCATCCTGGCGTCGCGGTCCGTCGCCGATCCTGCCGCCGTCGTCGCGGAAGGCGATCCGACGAGCGCCCTCGGCGTCTTCCTACGCGAGTTTGTGGGTGGCCTGGTATTCGGCTTCGCGATGGCTCGCGCGGCCGTGGCGATCCTGCCGCGACTGGGGGAATCGGACGCCGCGATCGCCTCGGTGACGGTGAGTCTCACCTATCTCTGCTTCGTCCTCGCCGACCGCTACCTGCATGTCTCGGGCGTCGTGTCGGTGGTGATGGCGGCGCTTACGGTGGCAGCCTACGGGCCGACCCATCTCCACCCCCGGCAATGGGCAGCCTTGCGGCAAATCTGGGCGCAGCTCGAATTCTGGGCGAACTGCCTCATCTTCGTGTTGGCCTCGATGCTGGCGGCCAACGTGCTGCTGAAGATCACCTGGCTTTATGTCTGGGCCGTGTTGGCTGTGGCCATCGGCGCCTTCACGGCGCGCGCGCTCGTCGTGTTCGGCATGCTGCCTGTGCTGGAAGCCACCAAGCTCGTCCAGCCGGTCAACAAACGTTACAAGGCGATCCTGGTCTGGGGTGGGCTGCGCGGCGCCGTGACGATCGTCCTGGCCATGGTCGCAGCGGGCGACGAACGCCTTCCCCAACATGTTCGCGACTTTATCGCACTCTCGGCGGTGCTGTTCGTTCTCTTCACCCTGTTCGTAAACGCCACGACGCTCGGCCTGGTGATGCATGCGCTGGGCCTGGACAAGCTCAGCCTGCTCGAACTGGCGATGCGCGATCGCGTGCTGGCGCTGTGCCGCGTCAATGTCGCCCATCACCTGCAGCAGATCATGCGCCAGCAGAACGAGCGCACCGGCAGCATCGCCGTCGATCCGGCCTCGGCTGGAGAAGCCGAGATCGAAGCGGTGCCTGACGATCTGGCGCTGCCGCTGGCGGAGCGGGTGAGGATCGGACTGGTGACGCTCTCGACCCGCGAGAAGGAGCTCTACCTCGAACTGTTCGAGCAGCAGATCCTGTCGCGTCGCATGGTGGCCGTACTTGCGGCACGAGCTGACCGGTTGATCGATACGGTGCGCGACAAGGGCGCCGAGGGCTACGAGGAATGGGTCGAGGAAGTCTCCCATCCCGACCGCGGCTTTCACATGGCCTTGTGGCTGCACCGCCGCTTTGGTCTGGGGCAGATGCTGACCGAGCGCTTGGCCGACCGGTTCGAGCTGCTTATGGTCTCGGCCAGCGTGTTGGGTGAACTGTCGGCCTTCAACGTGACGTCGGTGTCGGACCTGCTGGGGCCCGATGCCGAAGCGGCCTTGGCCGAAGTGATCGGCAAACGCCAGAAAGCCGTCGACAGCGCGCTGCGGGCCTTGTCGCTGCAGTATCCGGGCTATGCCGAGTCGGTGCAGGCGCGCCAGCTCGAACGCGCCGCCATCCGCTTCGAGTCGGCGGAATATGCCCGCCGCCTGCGCGAGGGTATCATCAGCCGCGAAGTTTACGACGATCTCAGGGAACAGCTGTCCAGCCGGCGCGGCGCCATCAGCCAGCGGCCGCCGCTCGACCTCGGCCTCGAACTGGCCAACATGATCGGCCGCGTGTCGCTGTTCGCCGCGCTCGACCGCGAAGCCATCGTCGAGGTGAGCAAACGCCTGCGCGCCCTGGTGGCGCTGCCCAGCGAGAAGATCGTCGCGGTCGGTGGCCCGCCCAATGCCATGTATTTCGTGGCCGCGGGCGAGGTCACCGTACATACCCGCACCGTGACGGTGACGTTGAAGGAGGGCGACTTCTTCGGCGAAATGGGCTTGCTCAGCTCGCAGCCGCGCAATGCCGACGTCGTGGCCAACGGCTACTGCCATCTGCTCGTTCTCTACCGCAAGGACTTCAACCAGCTTCTCGCCCAGCGGCCCGAAGTGCGGGCCGAGATCGAGGCAGTGGCGGCACGACGCGACGCAGAGACCAGCAACGCGGCTCAGGCTGCCTCCTGAGGGCCTGGTCGAAAGTAGCCAATTGGTTGCTAGGACAGGCCAAAACGGCTACCAACCGCGCCGAAAACGTGGTTTCGGAGTGCTGTCATGTCGCTCGACAAGGACACGGTGGCGCGCATTGCGCGACTCGCCCGTCTAAAAGTTCCCGACGAAGAACTGGCGCCGCTCGCCGGTGAGCTCTCGGGCATTCTTGCCTGGATCGAGCAGTTGAACGAGGTCGACACCAATAATGTCGAGCCGTTGTCGTCGGTCTCGGACGTGACCCTGCCGATGCGTGAAGACAAGGTGACCGACGGCGGCATCGCGGCCAAGGTCCTGGCCAACGCGCCGGGTGGGGCGGTCTATATCGACCCGTCGGACAAGAACGCCGGCGGCTTCTTCACCGTGCCGAAAGTGGTGGAGTAGACGATGGCTGCTCTCACCGATCTCACGATTGCCCAGCTCGCCGCCACGCTCGCCAAGAAGGAGGCCAGCGCCGTCGAGGTGGCTGACGCGCACCTGAAGAAGCTCGACGAGCATCGCGCGCTCAACGCATTCATCACCGAGACGCCCGAGAAGGCGCGTGAGATGGCCAAGGCCTCCGACGCGCGCCGTGCCAAGGGCGAGGCGGGGCTGCTCGAAGGCGTACCGCTGGCGATCAAGGATCTCTTCTGCACCGAGGGTGTGCAGACGACGGCCGCGTCGAACATCCTCAAGGGCTTCGTGCCGACTTACGAAAGCACCGTGACGTCCAACCTCTGGAAGTCGGGTGCGGTCATGGTCGGCAAGACGAACCTCGACGAGTTCGCGATGGGCTCCTCGAACATGACCAGCCATTTCGGTGGCGTCGAGAATCCGTGGAAGCGCAAGGGCGACAACCGCAAGCTCGTGCCGGGCGGTTCCTCCGGCGGTTCTGCTGCGGCCGTCGCGGCCTACATGGTGCCAGGCAGCACGGGCACGGATACCGGCGGCTCGATCCGCCAGCCGGCGGCTTTCTGTGGCATCGTCGGCCTGAAGCCGACCTACGGCCGCTGCTCGCGCTGGGGCGTCGTGGCATTCGCCAGCTCCCTCGATCAGCCCGGCCCGTTTGCGCGCACCGTCGAGGATACAGCGCTGATGCTGCAGGCCATGTCGGGTCACGACCCGAAGGATTCGACCTCTGCACCGCTGCCGGTACCGGATTTCGCCGCCGCGGCGCGCGATCCCAACGTGAAGGGGCTTAAGGTCGGCATTCCGAAGGAATATCGCGTCGACGGCACCTCGGAAGAGATCGTCGCGCTGTGGTCCAAGGGCATCGAGATGTTGAAGGCGGCGGGTGCCGAGCCGGTCGAGGTCTCGCTGCCGCACACCAAGTACGCGCTGCCGGCCTACTACATCGTGGCGCCGGCGGAGTGCTCCTCGAACCTGGCGCGCTACGACGGTGTCCGCTTTGGCCTGCGCGTGCCGGGCAATGACCTGAGCGAGATGTACCAGAACACGCGTGGCGCCGGCTTCGGCAAGGAAACGCGCCGCCGCATCCTGATCGGCACCTACGTGCTGTCGGCCGGCTACTACGACGCCTATTATAGGAAGGCGCAGCAGGTCCGCGCCCTGATCGCCCGCGACTTCAAGCAGGCCTTCGAGAAGTGTGACGTGCTGCTGACGCCGACCGCGCCGACGGCGGCCTTCGCGGCGGGCGACAAGATGGATGATCCGGTGACCATGTACCTCAACGACATGTTCACAATTCCCGCCTCAATGGCGGGGCTGCCGGGCATCTCGGTGCCCGCGGGCCAGGACAAGGACGGCCTGCCGCTCGGCCTGCAGCTCATCGGCCGCGCCTTCGACGAGGTGACGATGCTGCGCGCTGCGGCCGCTCTCGAAAAGGCGGCCGCTTTCTCCGGGCGGGCAACCGGCTACTAGCGCTGGAGTAGCGCGCCGCGGGCGCTATCCTCCTGAAAAGGGAGGATAGCGAACATGCATAACAATAAGGATGTGAAGCGCCGCACGTTGCTGGCCGCCGGCCTGTCGGCTGCTTTGCCTATGGCGACGGCTAGTGCGCAGGCGTGGCCGGCCAAAACCGTCACGCTCGTGGTGCCGTTCGCACCCGGCGGCGGCACCGATACGTTCGCGCGGCCGTTTGCGGCGAAGCTGGCGCAACAGATCGGCCAGCAAGTGATCATCGACAACCGCGCGGGCGCCGGTGGCACTGTGGGCGCAGCCGTCGTCGCGCGGGCGCAGCCTGACGGCTACACGTTCCTGGTCGGTGCCGTGCATCACACGGTGGCGGTCAGTGCCTACAAGAAGCTGTCCTATGATCTCGACAAGGACCTGATCCCGGTCACCGGCATGGCCTATGTACCCGACGTGCTGGTCGTGAATCCCAAGGTACCGGCCAAGACGCTTCCCGAGTTCATTGCCTACTGCAAGGCCAACCCCGGCAAGGTTGACTACGGTTCCTCAGGCCTTGGCACCACGCGCCATCTTGCGGGCGAGATCTTCAATGCGCGGACCGGCGCCCAGATGGTGCATGTCCCTTACAAGGGCTCGGGCCCGGCGACCGCGGCGTTGATCAACGGCGAAGTCAGTGCGGTGTTCGAAGGATTGGGCAGCGCGGCCGGCCACATTCGCAGCGGCACGGTGCGCGCTGGCAGTGTTCGCCCGTACGCGCTCGCCAGCGTTTCCCGATATTCCCACTGCTGCCGAAGGCGGTGTGCCCGACTTCGAGTCGCTGTCCTGGTACGGATTGTGGGCGCCGGCGGGAACGCCACGCGAGGTCGTGGCGAAGCTCCAGAGCGAAACGGCCAAGGTGTTCGAGGCACCCGACATCAAGAACATCTGGTTCCAGCAGGGCGCTGAGCCGGGCGGGGAGGCGAGCGACAAGTACGCCGCCTTCGTGAAGGCGGAAGTCGACAAATGGGGTAAGGTCGTACGCGACAACAACATCACTCTCGAATGAGCTGCTGAGGTTCGCGATGTCGGCTGAACTCTACGCTGCGTATCTGGTTGCCTGTCTGGTCCTCGTTCTGGTTCCGGGGCCAACGGTGACGCTCACCATTGCCAACAGCCTGAAGCACGGCACGCGGGCAGGCCTGCTGAGCGTCGCCGGCACACAGCTGGGCCTGGCGGTGATGCTGGTGATCGTGGGCGTCGGTCTCACGTCGCTGGTCGAGGCGATGGGCCACTGGTTCGACTGGCTACGCCTCGCGGGTGCGGCTTATCTCGTCTGGCTGGGCTGGAAGATGATCCGGGGCGCAGGCGGCGAGCTTGGAGGCGGGGAGGCAGCGCCACCGCGTGGTGGGTTTCTGTTGCAGGGCGCTCTGGTGGCGCTCAGCAATCCCAAGACCCTGCTGTTCTTCGGGGCGTTCTTTCCGCAGTTCGTCGATCCGGCGCGCGACTTCGGCCTCCAGATTTTCATCATGGGCGTGACGGCGATGGCGGTCGCCGTGGTCAGCGACAGCATCTACGCGTTGGCTGCCGGCCGCGCGCGGCGGGTCTTCTCGGCACGCCGCATTGCCATTCTGGAAAGGATCAGCGGTGGGTTCCTGATCGGCGGCGGGCTCTGGCTCGCCTTCACGCGGTCGCGCTGACTGTGGCGCGGGTCACTGGCATCGGCGGCGTCTTCTTTCGAGCGCGCGATCCGCAGGCTCTCGCCGCCTGGTACGAAAAGCATCTGGGCATCGACGATATCCAGAAATCCGTCTGGACACAGGAGGCGGGCAGCACCGTGTTCGCGCCTTTCGCCCAGGGCACCGAGTATTTCGGTCGCGCCGAGCAGCAATGGATGATCAACTTCCGTGTCGACGACCTCGACGGGATGATGGCGAAACTCAAGGCCGACGGTATCGCCGTAGAAACCCGAGCGGAGTGGGATTCGGAAGTCGGCCGCTTCTGCCGCATCCACGACCCCGAAGGCAATCCGATCGAGTTGTGGGAACCGGCGAAGAACGTAGCAGGTTTGGCCGATTGAGGCGGATCAGGCGAAAACGCCAACATGCTATGTGCCGTCGAAGGCACCACGCGCATGCGTGAACGATGCTGCGCGTATTGCTAGCACTGCTGACAGTTACATCATCGCTGGTTACGCGCGGGTGACGTAGTCAACGCGGCCCAAGTGTACGCAACGTCGTGACGGTGCACGTGACCTAATTTCCCGACGTTGGCGAGGGAGAATGAGTCGAATCGCCATTGTGAAATGCAGGGCATTCGAGAAGTTCTTCACCTGTGATGTTCGCCAGAAGCTTGACGCTGGCATTTGAAATGCCCACTTCGCTCACAGCCTGTCCGGGCCTTCCTCTGGGCAGACCTCCCTTCCAAATCGATGTTAGAAGTTGACTAAACCAATTGGTTAACAATAAAGTCGACGTCATCTCCAAAATTGGCAAGCCAGCATTCTTGATGAGGACGGCCATGTCGTTTCGCCGCCCCATGCCCGCATTTGCGCGGTTTGGGTTTTCAGCCTTTGCCGCCGTTGCGGCCACTATCGTCGTTGCAGCGTCCGGACCTGCCGCCGGGCAGGCGCCACCGCCTCCCGAGGTCGATGTCGCGAGTGTCGTGTCGAAGCCGGTGCGGCAGTGGGATCAGTTCACCGGACGGATCGCAGCGATCGAAGCCGTCGAGATTCGCGCGCGCGTGAGCGGTTACCTCAGCCGCGTCGCCTTCAAGGAAGGCGACGAGGTCAAGGAGGGCGACCTGCTGTTCGTCATCGATCGGCGTCCTTACAAGGCGGCTCTCGATAGCGCCGCCGCGCAACTCGAACGTGCCAAGGCCACAGCCCGGCTTGCGGACATACTGGACCAGCGTTCGCAGCAGTTGATCAAGACCGGCGCGATCTCGCGCAACGAGTTCGACAGGAACAGCACGTCGCTGGCCCAGGCCAATGCTGAAGTGGGTGCTGCCGAAGCGGCGCTGGAAACGGCCAAGCTCAACCTCGACTACACCGAGGTGCGCTCGCCAATCTCCGGCAAGGTCAGCCGCACGATGCTGACGCAAGGCAACCTGATCCAGGCCGACCAGACCGTGTTGACCAGCGTCGTGTCGCAGGATCCGGTCTACGTCTATTTCCAGCCCGACGAGCAGACCTTCCAGCGCTACGGCGACATGGCCCGCAAGGGCGAGCGCACCGCTTCTGCCAATCCGGTGCGAGTAGGCTTGGCCGGCGACCAGGGCCATCCGCATAGCGGCAAGGTGAACTTCATCAACAATCAGGTCGATTCCACGACCGGCACGATCACCATGCGCGCCGTGGTGCCCAATCCGGACCGTGTCTTCGTGCCGGGCATGTATGCACGTGTCCAACTCGAGGGCAGTGGCGAGTTCAGGGCCATGCTGATCGACGAGAAGGCGGTGATGACCGATCAGGACCGCAAGTACGTCTACGTGCTTGGTCCCGAAAGCAAGGCCATGCGCAAGAACATCGTGCTCGGCGGTGCAATCGACGGCTTGCGCGTGGTGCAGTCGGGTCTCGAGCCCAGCGACAAGGTGATTGTCGCCGGGCTGCAGAAGATTTTTGCGCCCGGCATGCCGGTCAAGCCGAACGAAGTGCCCATGGTGAAGCCGGCGACGGTAGATACCAAGGTCGGAGGCAACTGAGCGCCCGTCATGGATTTCTCGAAATTCTTTATCGACCGCCCGATCTTTGCGGCGGTCCTGTCGATCGTGATCTTCGTCGCCGGCCTGATCGCGATCCCGTTGCTGCCAATCAGCGAATACCCCGACGTGGTGCCGCCGACCGTGGTCGTGCGCGCGACCTATCCCGGTGCCAATCCGAAAGTCATCGCTGAGACGGTGGCCGCGCCGCTCGAGGAGCAGATCAACGGCGCCGAGAACATGATGTACATGAAGTCGGTGGCGGGCTCCGACGGCGTGCTGCAGATGACCATCACCTTCCGCCCCGGCACCGATCCTCGGCTGGCCCAGGTCGATGTCCAGAACAGGGTCAATCAGGCTCTGTCGCGCCTGCCGGCCGAAACGGTAAGCCTCGGCGTGACGACGCAGAAGCAGTCGCCGAGCTTCCTGACACTGATCACGCTGATCTCGGACGGCAGATATGATCCGCTCTATCTGCGCAATTACATCAACACCAAGGTCAAGGACGAGCTGGCGCGCCTGCCCGGCGTCGGCCAGGTGCAACTGTTCGGTGGCGGCGACTATGCGATGCGCATCTGGCTCGACCCGCACAAGGTTGCCTCGCGCGGCATGACCGCCGGTGACGTCCTGCGCGCGGTGAGGGAGCAGAACCTGCAGGTGTCGGCTGGCCAACTCGGCGCCGAGCCGATTGCCAGCGGTAGCGATTTCCTGATCTCGATCAACGCGCAAGGTCGATTGCGCACACCCGAGGAGTTCGGCGAGGTCATTCTCAAGACCGGCGCAAACGGCGAGGTCGTACGCCTGGCGGATGTGGCCAGGATCGAGCTGGGGGCCAACGACTACACCCTGCGCGGTCAGCTCGACGACTATCCGTCCGGGATCATCGGCGTCTTCCAGGCGCCCGGCGCCAATGCACTATCGGCGCGCGATGGGGTCATCGCGAAGATGGACGAGCTGGCCAAGCGATTCCCACCCGGCGTCAGCTATCGGTCGGACTACGACAGTACGATCTTCGTGCGCGATTCTATCCGTTCGGTCGTGAACACGCTGCTGGAAGCCATCATCCTTGTCGTGCTCGTGGTGATCCTCTTCCTGCAGACGTGGCGGGCCTCGATCATTCCGCTGATTGCGGTCCCGGTATCGGTCGTCGGCACCTTCGCCGTGCTCTATCTGCTGGGCTTTTCGATCAATACGCTGTCTTTGTTCGGCCTGGTTCTCGCCATCGGTATCGTCGTCGACGACGCGATCGTCGTGGTCGAGAATGTCGAGCGCAACATCGAGGAGGGCCTCTCGCCACTCGATGCGGCACACCAGGCGATGAAGGAAGTTTCCGGGCCGATCGTGGCGATCGCGCTGGTGCTGTGCGCGGTGTTCGTGCCGATGGCCTTCCTGAGCGGCGTGACCGGGCAGTTCTACAAGCAGTTCGCCGTCACGATTGCGATCTCGACGGTGATCTCGGCGGTCAACTCGCTCACCTTGTCGCCGGCGTTGGCGGCCAAACTCCTGCGCTCGCACGGTGCGCCGAAGGACCTGCTGTCGCGGGTTATCGAAGGTGCGTTCGGCTGGGTGTTCCGGCCGTTCAACCGTTTCTTCAAGGCCAGTTCCGACAGCTACCAGAGCTCGATCTCGCGCATTCTGAAGCGCCGCGGCATCGTGTTCGCGGTCTACGCACTGCTGCTGGTCGGCACAGGTGCGATGTTCAATGCCGTGCCGCGCGGCTTCATTCCGGTTCAGGACAAGCTCTATCTGATTGCCGTCGTGAAGCTGCCCGAAGGGGCCTCGCTTGAACGCACCGACGCGGCGATGAAGAAGCTCAGGGACATTGCGCTCGCCACCGATGGCGTAGGGCACGTGGTAGCAATGACCGGCCTCAACGCGATCCAGTTCACCAACACGCCGAACTACGCGGTGGCCTTTCCGATCCTGAAGCCGTTCAACGAACGGACCCGCAGCGCCAAGGAGATCGCCGACGACATCCAGGCGAAGATCTCCGGGATCAAGGAAGGCATGGCCTTCGTCATGATGCCGCCGCCGATCGACGGCATGGGCACCGGCGCCGGCTACTCGCTGTTCATCGAGGATCGCGCCGGCCTGGGCTATGGAGCGCTGCAGGAAGCAGTTGCCGCTTTGCAGGGCGCGGTCATGTCGTCGCCGGGCATGGGTTTCCCGTTCTCGGGCTATCAGTCCAACGTGCCGCAGCTCGATATCGAGGTCGACCGCGTCAAAGCGAAGGCGCAGGGCGTGTCGCTGACCGAGCTGTTCAGCACCCTGCAGGTCTATCTCGGATCGGCCTATGTCAACGACTTCAACATGCTCGGACGCACCTGGCGCGTCTATGCACAGGCCGACGGCGACTTCCGCAAGACGGTCGAGGACATCGCCAACCTGAAGACGCGCAACGAGCGCGGCGAGATGGTGCCGATCGGCTCGATGGTGAAGATCCGGGAGGCTTACGGCCCCGATCCGGTGCTGCGCTACAACGGCTATCCGGCGGCCGACTTCATCGGTGAGGCTGAACCAGGCGCACTGTCGTCGGCGCAGGCGATGCGTCTGATCGAGGGGCTGGCGAGTTCGGTGCTGCCGAATGGCATCGCCATCGAATGGACCGACCTCAGCTTCCAGGAAGCCACGCAAGGCAATGCCGCCCTGTTCGTGTTCCCGGTGGCGATCTTGCTCGCCTTCCTCGTGCTCGCGGCGCTCTATGAGAGCTGGGTGCTGCCGCTCGCGGTGATCCTGATCGTGCCGATGTGCATACTTTCGGCGCTGGCCGGCGTGAAGCTGTTCGGTGGCGACAACAACACCTTCGTGCAGGTCGGGTTGGTCGTGCTGATGGGGCTGGCCTGCAAGAACGCGATCCTGATCGTCGAGTTTGCCCGAGAACTGGAGTTCCAGGGCAAGGGCATCGTCGAGGCTGCGTTGGAGGCGTGCCGCCTGCGCCTGCGTCCGATCGTGATGACGTCGGTCGCCTTCATTGCCGGCACGGTTCCGCTCGTGCTCTCGCATGGCGCCGGTGCCGAGGTGCGTTCGGCCACGGGCATTACCGTGTTCGCGGGCATGATCGGCGTGACCGTGTTCGGCCTGTTCCTGACGCCGGTATTCTATGTCGGCTTGCGCAAGCTCTCGGGACGCAAGCTGATTCAGCACGGCGAATCCGCGGCCCGCGCCCATCATTCGCCTGCGGAGTAGGCAGCGTTCGATGCGCGACCCTGCAAGACCGGAGCGCGGTCGCACATCTTCGTATTGCGAAACCTGCAAGCTGATCCCGTAGCCGGAGAGGCGTACACTCCCGGCAACCCGGGAGAAACGAACATGGCGGATTTCGATCTTGTGATACGCGGCGGCAACGTGGCCGACGGCACGGGCGCTGCGATCAAGGAAGCCGATATTGCGGTGAAGGGCGGCAAGATCGCTGCCGTCGGCAAGGTGAGCGGGCAGGGTGCGGAGGAGATCGAAGCCAAGGGCCTGCTGGTGACGCCGGGCTTCGTCGACATTCACACTCACTATGACGGCCAGGCCACCTGGGATTCGCATCTGCAGCCGTCGAGCTGGCATGGCGTCACCACGGCGGTGATGGGCAATTGCGGCGTCGGCTTCGCGCCAGTGAAGGTCGAGGATCGCCAGCGCCTGATCGAGCTGATGGAAGGCGTCGAGGATATTCCCGGCGCCGCGCTCGACGAGGGCCTGAACTGGTCTTGGGAATCCTTTGGCCAGTATCTCGACGCGCTCGAGGCGAGGCCGCGCGACATGGATCTCGGCGCCCAGCTCCCGCACGGCGCGCTGCGCGTCTTCGTGATGGGCGAACGGGCGGCCAAGCTCGAAGAGGCGACACCAGCCGAGGTCGAACAGATGCGGGCGCTGACGGCAGAAGCCATGCGCGCCGGCGCGCTGGGCTTCTCGACCTCGCGCACGCTCAACCACCGTACGGTGAAGGGCGATCCGACGCCGTCGCTGCGCGCTTCGGAGGCCGAGCTTTTGGGCATCGCGCTCGGCATGAGGGATGCGGGCCGCGGCGTCATCGAGTTCATTTCCGACTTCAACACGCCCAACCCGGAGAGCGAGTTCGAGATGCTCGACCGGTTGCTCACCGCCTCGGGCCGGCCTTTCTCCGTTTCGCTGGCACAGGCCCATTCCCGGCCGGACGGTTGGCGGCGGCTGCTCGGTCTGGTCGAAGGGCTGGCGGCCAAGGGCCATAGCGCCAAAGCGCAGGTGGCGCCGCGGCCGATCGGCGTGCTGCAGGGCCTGCAGGCCAGCCGCACCCCGTTCTCGATGTGCGCTTCCTACAAGGCGATCCAGCACAAGACCGTCGCCGAGCGCTTGGCGTTCATGCGAGACCCGGCGTTCCGCGCGAAGATCCTGCAAGAGGCCAACGAGCCGCTGCGTTCCGACATGGCCGCGCGGCTGACCGACTTCGACCGCATGTTCCCGCTAGGCGACCCGCCGGATTACGAGCCGGCCCAGGAAAGCTCGCTGGGAGCCCAGGCGCGCCGCGAGAACCGCGATCCGCGCGAGGTCGTCTACGATTACCTGATCGAAGGCGAGGGCAAGAACTTCATCTTCGCGCCCTTCGCCAACTTCGCAGCCTTCAACCTCGATTGCTGCAGCGAGATGATGCAGAGCCCGCACACGCTGATCGGGCTGGGCGATGGCGGTGCGCATGTCGGCCTGATCTCCGACGGCTCCTATCCGACCTATCTGCTCCAGCATTGGGGCCGTGATCGCAAGAGCGGCAAGCTCGACCTGTCATGGCTGGTCAAGCGCCACACCCAGGACAATGCGAAGGCGGTCGGTCTCAACGATCGCGGCGTCGTGGCGGTCGGCAAGAAAGCCGATCTCAACGTCATTGACTTCGACCGGCTGCGGGTCGAAGCGCCGATCATGAAGTGGGACCTGCCAGCCGGCGGCAAGCGCCTGCTGCAGCGCGCCACCGGCTATCGCGCCACCATCGTCTCGGGCGCCGTCACCTATCGCGACGGCGAGACGACGGGGGCCTTGCCGGGCAAGCTGGTTCGCGGCCCGCAGGCCGCTTAAGCGAAAGCGACGGGCAAAGTCTCCAGCCCACGTAAAGTGAAGGTCGGCCGCCGTTCGGGCGTGCCGGCCAGCTCGAGGCGCGGGAAGCGGTCGAGCAGGGTGGTGAAGGCGATCTGGCCTTCCATGCGCGCGAGTGCGGCGCCCAGGCAATGATGGATGCCGCCGCCGAAGCCGACATGCCGGCGGGCATCACGCGTGACGTCGAGCTTGTGCGGATCGGAAAAGGCCGCGGGGTCGCGGTTGGCAGCGCCAAGCACCAGCATGATCTCGTCGCCCCGCTTCACCGGGCATCCGACGACGGTCATATCCTGGGTGACGACCCTCTGAGTGATCTGCACCGGCCCGTCGAAGCGCAGGAACTCATCCACGGCCGGACCGACCAGTTCGGGTGAGCGGCGTAGCAAAGCGAGCTGCTCGGGGTTGCGCAGCAACGCCAGCGTGCCGTTGCCGATCAGGTTCACCGTGGTTTCGTGCCCGGCAACCAGCAGGAGCTGGACGAGCGCCACAACCTCGCGCGACGAGATGCGGTCGCCATCGGCATCTACGGCAGCGAGCGCGGAGACGAGGTCGTCGCCCGGCGTGTGGCGACGCGTTGCCAGCAGATCGCCGAGATAGGTTCGCAAGCTGGCGCGGGCTTCCTGGATGGTGGCTTCTATCTCAGGCGTACGTAGCACCGAGGGATCAACCGAGCGTGCAACACCGCGCGACCAGCTCGTGAACAGCGCCTCGTTTTCGGGAGGGACGCCGAGCAGGGCGCAGATCACACGGACAGGCAGGGGGTAGGCGAAAGCCTGCACGAGATCGACGGGCCCGGTCTTCGCCGCCATGGCGTCGACCAGCTCGGTCGCAATCGCCTGGGTCGTTGCGCGCAGCTCGTCGATGCGGCGCGGCGTGAAGGCCCGAGCCACCAGGCCACGCAGCCGCGTATGGTCGGGCGGATCCATGAACAAAAGGCTGCGCGAGCGGTTGGGATCTTCCTCGACGCGCTCGGCTTCGGTCGCGGCATGAGATTCGTCGGTCGAGAGGTTCGGATGGCGCAGCATCGTCGTCACGTCGGCATGACCAAGCGCAAACCAGATCGTCTCGCCGACCCGCAGCAACGGCGTGGGGCCACGGAAGCGTTCGTAATAGGGGTAGGGATCTTCGCGGAACGCCGGGGACATGGCTTCGACGAAGAAACGGTCGGCCAGGGTCGGCCGGGTGCTCTGGATACTGGTCTGAGTGCTGGCTTGCATGGTCATGGAACCTTTGCTGCAACTCGATACAGTTATGTATCGAGTTGCAATGTGCTAAATTCCGAGGCATGTCAAGAGTGCGCACGCGTCCGACCCGGGACGATACGCGGGAAAAGCTGTTCGAAGCGGCGGCCCAGGTCTTCGAGGAACGCGGCATCGGTGCAGCCAGCATCGAGATGATTGCGGCCGCCGCCAGCTTCACGCGTGGCGCCTTCTACTCGAACTTCGAGAGCAAGGACGATCTCATCGTCGCCATGCTGGAGGATCACGTCGAGCGCTCGCTCCAGCATCATCGCCGGCTGCTGGAGCGCCACCTCAATCCCACCGATTTCGTCGCCGCCCTGCGCGCGACCGAACGCAGCCGACAAGATCCCCTAGGCCGTGCGCCGTTGTTGCATATGGAGCTGATCCTCTTCGTCGCGCGGTCGGAGAAGCGCCGCCCTGAGTTGGCCCAGCGCCTGCGCGCGCGCCGTAAGCTGGTTGCCGACATCGTGACGGCGACGACGCGGGAAACGGCGGGCGGCGAAGTCCGCGATCCCGCCTGGGCCAGCAGCATGTTGTTGGCCCTGGAGGATGGCTTCCGCCTGCACCGCCTGATCGATCCGGACTCAACGCCGGCCGACAGCTTCTTTCGCGCCGTTGGCGAATTGCAGAAGCTGGTGGACTAGCTGCCGACCAGACTTGCTCAGGGGTGAGTTGCACGCCGCGGCGCCCCGTGTTGCGATCCGGACGCTAGAATCACGGAGTGGCCGAATATGCGGCGACGACATCTTTTGGCCACTACGGGCGCGCTCGGAAGCACCATCGGTTCCGCCGTCGTTGCACCGTCCTCTGCGCAACCGAAGTCGGTGTTTTTGGAATACAGCCAGGAACAGCTCGACAAGGCCTACGACCAATCCTTCTGGGCGCCGCAGATGGCCGAGCTGGAGGCAGGAGACGGTGCGAAGAGCGCGGAGGTGCGCCGGAAGATGCCGCCACGGACGGAACGCTACGGCGGGAGCGAAACGAACCTCATCGATATTTTTGCGCCGCCGGACGCGAAAGACATACCGGTCGTCGTCTTCATCCATGGTGGTGCCTGGACGCGCAATTCCCGGCTCGATGCGTCGTTTCCAGCCCCGACCCTGATAGGGCGCGGGGCGGCGTATCTGGCGCCGGATTTCGGCAGCCTCAACACCATCAGGCTGCCCGAAATGATCGAGAACTGCCGACTCGCGCTCGAATGGACCGTTCGCAACGCCGCGAGCTTCGGCGGCGATCCCAAGCGCGTCTTCCTTACAGGCCATTCGTCGGGCGCGCATCTCGCGGGCTGTGTGCTCATCACCGAGTGGACCAAGCGCGGGCTGCCTGCCGATGCCATCAAAGGCGCCCTGCTGATGAGCGGCATGTACGATCTCTATCCGGTGCGGCTTTCCTCGCGCAGTAAGTTCCTGCACATCACGCCGGAAGAGGAGGCGGCAGCCAGTCCGATGCGTCACCTCGACAAGATCGCCTGTTTGATCGCCATTGCCTCGGCCGACGAGGACAGTCCCGAATTCAAGCGCCAGTCGGGCGTCTTGGCCGACGCACTCCAGGGCATGGGAAGGCTCGCAAGCCGAACTGTTGCGTTCAATGCGAACCACTTCCAGGAGGATGACCGCCTCGGCCAACCCGACAGCGAGATCAGCAAAGCGCTGTTCTCGCTGATGGGGATCTGACGCGGCGCGCGCGTTACCTGATCAGAGGGTCAGTCACCCTTGATGTCGTTGTCCTTGATGACTTTGAACCAGCGCTCCTGTTCGCTCTTTTGGTAAGCCGCGAATTCTTCCGGTGAGCTGGTCAGGATCTCCATGTTGAACTGCTCGAGGAACTTCTGGGTCACATCGGGCGCCTGGACTGCCTTCTTGATCTCGGCATTCATGCGGTCGATCAGCGGCCGAGGCGTACCGGTCGGCGCATAGACACCCCACCAGGAGTAGGAGGGGAAACCCTTGATGCCCTGTTCGATCAGCGTCGGCGTCTCGGGCAGCGCGGGTGTCCGCTTCTCGCCGGTAACGCCGATTGGCCGGATCTTGTTGGCGCGGATATGCGGGCTGAACGAAGTCAGGCTTGAAATGCCGATGTCGGTGACGCCGCCCAGTAGATCCTGGGTGAGAGGCCCGCCGCCCTTGTAGGGGATCAGGTTGAGGTCGACGTTGTTCTCTTTCTTGATGAGGGTCATCAGCACCAGCGCCTGGCTGGCACCCAGCACGCCGACATTGACCTTGCCTGGCCGGGCCTTGGCGTCGGCGACGACCTCGGCAAAGGTCTTGTAGGGCCGGTCGGGATGCGCGGCGAGAGCTTGCGGCGTGCGCCCGATCAGCATGACGTTGGTGAGTTCCGAGTCCTTGTACGGCAAGCCCGGAGCGAAGGCCGGATTGAGGATGTGGCTGTCGAAGGTCAGCATCCATGTCTGGCCGTCCGGCGCAGATTTGGCAGCGATTGCCGAGCCCACGGCGCCGGTTCCGCCCGGCTTGTTGTCGATGATGATGTTCCAGCCCGTGTTCTCGATGAGCTTGGCCTGGATGATGCGGGCCACCGGATCGGTCGAGCCGCCGGGCGGGAAGGGCACGATGATCTTGATCTGGCCCTTTGGCCAGTCGCCGGTGCCGGCATTCTGGGCCCTGGCAAGGGCAGGTGCGCCGAGCGTCGCTGCGGCCGCACCAACCATGAGAAAACGACGGTTGATGATGGTCATTTAGACCTCCCTGTAGCTGTCTTTGTTGGGGCCGGAGCCTAAGCATGGACAGGTACGACGCAAGTGCCTATTTAGCCCTTATGTCACTGATCAAAACTGAATCCGGCGAGTGGGAAATCGTCCTCGGGCTGGAAGTCCACGCCCAGGTGATCTCCGACGCCAAGCTCTTTTCCGGCGCCCCGACCACGTTCGGCGCCGATCCCAACACGCAGGTGTCGCTGGTCGATGCCGCCATGCCCGGCATGCTGCCCGTGATCAACGAGCGTTGCGTGGAGCTGGCGGTCCGCACCGGCCTGGGGCTGAATGCCAAGATCAATCTGCATTCGGTGTTCGACCGCAAGAACTACTTCTATGCCGACCAGCCCGCGGGCTATCAGATTTCCCAGTACAAGGACCCGATCGTCGGCGAGGGCGTGGTCGAGATCGACTTGCCTGACGGCAAGATCCGCACGATCGGCATCGAGCGCCTGCATCTCGAGCAGGACGCCGGCAAGAGCCTGCACGACCAGCATCCGAGCCAGACCTATGTCGATCTGAACCGCTGCGGCGTGGCGCTGATGGAAATCGTCAGCAAGCCCGACATGCGCAACTCCGACGAGGCGGCTGCCTATCTGACGAAGCTGCGCTCGATCGTGCGCTATCTCGGCACCTGCGACGGCAACATGGACGAGGGCTCCATGCGCTGCGACGTCAATGTCTCCGTGCGCAGGCCCGGCGGCGAGCTCGGCACGCGCTGCGAGATCAAGAACGTGAACTCGATCCGCTTCGTGAAGCAGGCCATCGAATACGAAGCGCGGCGCCAGATCGAGGTTATCGAAGGCGGCGGCCAGATCGTGCAGGAAACCCGCCTGTTCGACCCGGGCCGCGGCGAGACTCGTTCGTTGCGCTCCAAAGAAGATGCGCAAGACTATCGCTACTTCCCCGATCCCGACCTGCTGCCGCTCAATCTGAAGCAGGAGTTCGTGGACTCCATCAAGGCGAGCCTGCCCGAGCTGCCGGACGCCAGGAAGGCACGCTTCACCAAGGACTACAGCCTCACGCCGTACGATGCCGGCGTGCTGGTGGCAGAGAAGGAGACGGCGGAGTTCTTCGAGACGGTGGCCAAGGGCCGCGACGGCAAGGAAGCCGTCAAGCTGGTGACGGGCGACTTCTTCGCCATGCTGAACCGGCGCGGCGTCGGGATCGGCGACTCGCCGATCAGTGCGGCTCATCTCGGCAAGCTTCTCGACCTTCAGGCCGATGGCACGATCTCTGGCCGTATCGCCAAGGATCTGTTCATCGCCATGGAGAAGACGGGCAAGGATCCGGCAGTGCTGGTGGAAGAACGTGGCCTCAAGCAGGTCACCGACACCGGCCCTATCGAAGCAGCCATCAAGGCGGTGATCGAAGCCAATCCCGACAACGTCGCCGCCTACAAGGCCAAGCCCAGCATGTTCGGCTGGTTCGTCGGCCAGGTGATGAAGGCGACGGGCGGCAAGGCCAATCCCAAGGTCGTCAACGAGCTCCTGAGGAAGGCGCTCGACGCCTGACCGTTGCTGCGTTCGCGTCCGGCATGGCGCGACCGTTCGATCCGGGGGGCCGCTTCGGCGGTCCCGGCGGTCGGGGGGCGTGAACATCGGAGACGTCGCCCTTGGCGCGCTGCTCCGCCGGATGGGTGGCGCGCGTCAGGTTGAAGGCGGTGTTGATCAGCGCGACGTGGGAAAAAGCCTGCGGATAATTGCCGATCTGCTGCCGACGCTCGGTGTCGTACTCCTCCGCAAGCAGCCCGAGGTCGTTGCGCAACGCCAGCAGCCGGTCGAATAGCGCCTCCGCATCCGAGCGCCGTCCGATGGCGATATAGGCATCGGCCAGCCAGAAACTGCAGGCGAGAAAAACGCCTTCTCCAGGCTCGAGTCCGTCGTTGGTGCTTTCGGTGTCGTAGCGGCGGACGAATCCGTCGACCAGAAGGTCCTGCTCGATCGCCTCGACGGTGCCGACGTATCGTGGATCGGTCGGCGCGACGAAGCCGACCTGCGCCAAAAGCAACAGACTGGCATCCAGGGTTGTCTTGCCATAGGCGGATCGAAAGCTGTTCCGCTGTGGATCGAAGCCCTGCTCGCAGACCTGGTCATGGACGCGGGCACGGAGGATGCGCCACTCGTCGACGGAACCGGGCAGGCCATGGTGCTCGACCGCCTTGATCGCCCGATCGAAAGTCACCCAGGCCATCACCTTGGAGAAAGTGAAGTGCTCGCGCGGACCACGGGTCTCCCAAATGCCGTAGTCCGGCTCCGTCCAGCACCGCGCGACATGCTCGGTCAGCGCCAGTTGCAGGTCCCATCCGCTTTCCTTCGCGCTCAGTCCGCCCTCACGTGCCTGCTCGAAGGTGTCCATCAGCTCGCCATAGACATCGAGCTGGAATTGCTGGTGCGCCGCGTTACCGACCCGCACGGGTTTGGAGTCGAGGTAACCCGGCAGCCAGTCGACGTGCCATTCGGTGAGCCGCCGTTCGCCGAGGATGCCGTACATGATCTGCATGTTCGCAGGGCTGCCGGCGACGGCGCGCTGCAACCAGTCGCGCCAAGCCGATGCCTCGTCGTAGAGGCCGGCATTCATCAAGGCGAGGAGGGTGAGGGTGGAATCCCGAATCCAACAGAATCGGTAGTCCCAGTTGCGGGAGCCACCGACCTCTTCGGGCAGTGATGTCGTCGGAGCCGCCACGATGCCACCGCTCGGGGCGTAGGTCAGCGCCTTCAAGGTGATCAGCGAGCGCTGGATTGCGTCTGCGTGCGGACCGGCTGTATTGGCGCGCTCGATCCAGTCGCACCAGAATTTCTCGCAATCGTGCAGCGCCTTCGCCGCATCGACCGGCGGCGGCGCCGGTAAATGGGAGGGGCCATAGCTCAACGTGAATGGAACGGTTTGCCCTTCGGTAATCGTGAAGGCGCCGACCGTCCGGAAATCCTCGCCATGGACTGGAGCGGGCGTGCGCAGGACGACCATGTCGGGTCCAGCGATTGCCCGAAGCGTTCCATCTTTCATTCGGCTGACCCAGGGGATCGTGGCGCCGTAGTTGAAGCGCAGCACCAGCTCCATGCTCATGGGCACCTCGCCTGACACGCCTTTTACGATGCGGATGAGGTCCGACGCGCTGCCGCGCGGCAGCATGAAATCCGTGAGCAGGACCGAGCCGGATGGCGTGTCGAAGCGTGTTTCCAGAATCAGTGTTCCGGGGCGATAACACCGCGACACGGACTGTTCCACGCACTGAGGTCCGATCTGCCAGCGTCCGTTGGAGGGGGTGCCGAGCAACGCAGCAAAGCAGGCTTCGGAATCGAACCTCGGCCAGCACAGCCAGTCGATCGAGCCGTCGATGCCGACAAGGGCTGCTGTCTGGCAATCGCCAATCAGCCCGTAGCTTTCGAGAGATGCGCTCATGTCGGATCGGGAACGAACTGCAGGATGACCTTGATGTCGCCGTCATGGCGCTCAAACGCCTCAGGCCAACGAGCGAGCGGCACGCGCCGCGTGATGAGGAGGGCCAGCCAGGCGGGATCGGCGGCAGCAAGCGCCGTCGCGCCCATCTCGTAGTGTCGCCGGTTGGCGTTGACCGAACCGAACACAACGTCGTTCTGCAGGACCACGGTGCGATTGAAGGCGCCGACGTCAACTGGAACAGTGCGCCCGCTACTCGATACGCCGGTGAGGCAGACGATGCCGTTGCCGCCCGACCGGCACAGCGCGTCCAGAATCAACGGTGACGAGGCCGTGCATTCGATGACGATGTCGACCTGCAGGTCCGGCGGCAGCTTGTCAGCGTGGTAGACGCCGCCGAGCGCGCGGACCAGGTCGGTCTTGAGAGGCCTGTCGGCGCGATCGAGCACATGCGTCTGCAGGCCGCGCTGGTGCGCCATGAGAGCGGCCAGCAATCCGACGGGGCCGGCGCCGGTGACGAGCACGGTCCGCGGCTTCCAACTCGCCGTGCGTCGGCCGATCCGGTCGATATGGTCCCATGCTTTGGCGAGCACGCTCGCCGGCTCGAGGAGTACGCCGAGCGCTCCGAGCGACGGTGCCACCTTCACGGCATAGGCAGGTTCCAGCAGGAAGCGTTGCGCTCCGTATCCGTCGACGGCCTTAATGCCGCGCTCGGTGTAGAGTCCGTTCCGGCACATGTCCCATTCGCCGGCACCGCAGGCAGGACAAGGCACGGGATCGGGCCGACGGACGATGCCGACCACCAGGTCGCCCGTGGAGAAGCCGCTGCCTTCTGGTGCGACAAGGACGCGGCCGAGCGACTCATGTCCGATCACCAACCGCGAGGCGCCGGGCGGCGCCCAGCCATAGTGACCCATGACGAT
>CALROF020000063.1:0-27938 GCA_943369775.1 Reyranella massiliensis 521 | reverse complement strand
TCGACACGATGATGGGCTGATGCCGTGACCGCCTTTTGGCTCGACACCCTTGCAACCTTCGTCGCCGACTTCCGCCTGGAGTCCCTGAGGCCGGCGACGGTCGAACAGACCTCCTATGTGATGCTCGACACGATTGGCGCGATTGCCGGCGGCTCGGCGGAACCGGAGATGCAGGCGCTGACGGCCAAGCTCGCGGTCAGCCCGGCGGGCGAGGCCTCGGTGATCGGCACGGACAAGAAGGCCGTGTCCGCCGCGGCCGCCTTCCTGAACGGCACCGCCGGCACCTTCCTCGAAATGGACGAAGGCAATCGCTTCGCCAAGGGCCATCCCGCCATCCATGCCCTGCCCGCGGTGTGGGCGCTGGCCGAGATCAAGGGCCTGTCGGGCAAGGCCGTGATGGAAGCCTTGGTCCTGGGCTACGAGATCGGTGCGCGCATCGGCATCGCCGCGGCGCTCCGGCCCGACATGCATCCGCACGGTACCTGGGGCACCGTGGGTGCCGCAACCGCCGTGGCCAAACTGCTGGGCTACGATGCTGCCCAGATCCGCGAGACGATCAACGTCGCCTCCTCGCTGACCCTCGCCAGCTCCAAGCGCACCATGCTGGAGGGCGGCACGGTACGAAACGCCTATGCCGGCATCTCGAACCGCATGGCGCTGATGGCGATCGACCTGATCGAGGCAGGGTTCGTTGGCGAACGCGACGGGTTGTCGAGCGTGTTCGGCCGGGTCGTATCGGAAACCTTCGACACGGCGAAGATGATCGACGGGCTCGGCCACGACTGGCAGATCGACCACAACTATTTCAAGCTCCATTCCTGCTGCCGCTACAATCATGGCGCGCTCGACGCGCTCGACCTGCTGCTCGCGCACGAGCCGGTTGCGCCCGAGGCCGTCGAGCGCGTCGATGTCGCGAGCTATCTCTATGCCGCCGAACTCGACGACCAGGCGCCGCGCAACACGCTAGGCGCCAAGTTCTCCGTGCCCTTCGCCGTTGCAACGCGGCTGGCGCGCGGCTCTTCCGCCGTCGAGAACTTCACTTGGGACGCCTTGCGCGACGAGCGCGTGCAGGCGCTCGCCAAGCGGGTCTTCGTGACCGAGGACAAGGCGATGACCTCGCGCTTGCCACAAGTCCGGCCGGCCAGGGTCGATCTCAGGCTGCGCGACGGCCGTACGCTCTCGGCCGCGGTCGAGGCCAACCGTGGCGACGACCAGGATCCCTATTCGCGTGAAGAGCTCACGACCAAATACTTCTCACTCACGGCGCGCGTGTGGTCGCATGAGGCAGCCGACGCGGTACGGCAGAAGGTACTGACCCTCGACGGCGTGAGTGACCTGCGCTCTGTCCTGCAATCCTGAGTTGGCATCGCGATTGCTCCCTGGCAGTCGCTGTCGTAGCGTTCACATCAGGGAACCAAGAAGAGGCTTCGCGATGAAAAAGCACGTGAGCGTTCGGATTTCGCGTCGAGGCTTCGTGGCCGGGACGGCCGCAGCGGCTGCCGGCTCCCTAGGCTTTCCCTTGATCGGCGGCGCACAGGCGGCCTCCGTAAAGGTTGGCATGATCCACCCGGTGACGGGGTTCGTCGCCTATAACGGCCAGCAGAGCCGGTTGGGCGGCACCATGGCCGTCGAGGACGTGAACAAGGCGGGCGGCATCAAGTCGATGGGCGGCGCCAAGCTCGAGGCGTTGCTGGGCGACAGCCAGTCCAAGGTCGAAGTGGGTGTGAGCGAAGTCGAGAAGATGAACGAGCAAGGCGTCGCGGCCTATATCGGCTGCTTCCAGAGCCCGGTCGGCATCGCCGCCAGCCAGGCCGCCGCCAAATACAACACGCCATTCCTGATCGATGTCGGCGCCTCGGATCTGATCGTGAATCGCGGCTTGAAGAATGTGTTTCGCCTGAAGCCCGGCTTCGGCGTCTGCGTCGACGACGGTATCGCCTCGCTTGGTGCGCTGAACAAGGCCGCCAACGACGTCGCCAAGGCCGCGGTGATCGTCCACGAATCCGGCGAGTTCGGCACGGGCACGGCCAAGCTGCTGGCCGGCAAGCTGCCGTCGGTCGGGATCACGGCGAAGGAGCTGATCGCGCACGACAACCCGACACGCAACTTCGACAACATCGCGCTGCGCATCCGGTCCATGGCGCCGGACGTCGTCATGATGTCGAACTACGGCAACGAATACATGCTGCTGGCGCGCACGCTCTTCCAGCAGAAGGTCAATGTCTCGGGCTTCTATTCGATCCTGGGCGGCGGCTTCAATTACAAGTTCGTCAAGGATATGCCCGACGTCTCGCAGTACATGATGGACGTCAATCACTGGTTCAATCCCAAGAGTGCCAAGGCGCAGGAGCTGAAGAAGCGCGTCGAAGCCGCGGGCGCGCTCTTCACCTTCGAGGTCTATCTCACCTATTCCAACGTCATGCTGCTGGCCGATGCGCTCGAACATGCAGGCTCGGCCGACAAGGAGAAGCTCACCGCGGCGCTCGCCGCCTCGACCTACAAGGCAGACCTGTTGCCCTACGGTCCGACCAAGTTCGTGAACGGCCAGAACCAGGGCGGCCGGCCGGCCGTCATGCAGTCGCTCAAGGGCGATATCGAGGTGATTGCGCCCGAGGAATTCGCGTCGGCCAAGGCGGTGTTCCCCAAGCCGAAATTCGGCTGAGAGCGGGCGCGCAGCCGGCGTGCTCGATCCCGCATTTCTCCTCGCCGGCGTCCTGAACGGGCTGCTGGCCGGCGGCATTTATGTACTGGTGGCGGTCGGCCTTACGCTGATCTACGGCGTGTTGCACATCATCAACTTCGCACATGGCAGCCTGCTGATGCTGGCCATGTACGCCGTCTTCTGGCTGTGGCGGCTGGCTGGCATCGATCCTTATGCCGCGCTGCCGCTGGTGATTGCTGGCTCCTTTGCCTTCGGTTTCGTCCTCTATCGTCTGCTCATCGGCCGCTACAATCACGGCCGCGACGAGAACATCCTGCTGATCACGCTCGGCCTCTCGATCGTGTTCGACAATGCTGCCCTCCTCTTCTTCGGCGGCAACACGCAGACGATCGATGTTCCCTATGCCGGTACGTTCGTCGAGCTGGGTGCGGCCTTCCTGCCACTGCCTAAGATCATTTCCTTCGTCGCCTCGCTGATCCTCTGCGCAGCCCTCGCGCTCTACATGACCCTCAGCGACACCGGCAAGGCGATCCGCGCTGTTGCCAAGGAGCGGCAGGGCGCACGGCTGGTCGGCATCGACGTCGAGACGGTCTTCGCCGTCTCCTACGGCATCGGCATCGCCTGTCTCGGCGCGGCGGCTTGCCTGCTGATGCCGACCTATTACGTTACGCCGTCCTCGGGGCATGCCTTCGTGCTCGTCGCCTTTACCATCGTCGTGCTGGGCGGCATGGGCAGCTTCGTGGGTGCGGCGGTCGGCGGCCTTGTGATCGGCGTTACCGAATCGCTGGGCGGTTTGTTCCTCGGCGAACAACTGGGCCAGATCGGCATCTCGCTGATCTTCATCCTGATCCTGTTGCTGAAACCCACCGGCCTGTTCGGGAGCAAGGCGTGAGCCGCGCTGCGCTGCTCTGCGCCGTCGGCCTAGGGGCAGCCATCGTCTATCCGCTGCTGGTGCCGAACTATCTGGTGAACATCGGCATGCTGGTGTTCTTCACCGCCTTCATCGGCCAGTCGTGGAACATCGCCGGCGGCTTCGCGGGCCAGACTTCGTTCGGTCATGTCGTCTTCTTCGGCACCGGCGCCTACACCTCGACGATCCTGCAGGTGACCTACGGTTGGAATCCCTGGCTCGCCTGGCCTGTTGCCACGGCGATGGGCGGCGTCGTTGGCTGGATGATCGCTGTGCTTTCCTTCCGCGCCGGACTGCGCGGCTCCTACTTTGCGCTGATCACCCTGGCCTTCGCCGAGGTCTTCCGCATCCTCGCCAACTCGGTTCCCTTCACCAAGGGCGGGCTCGGCATGCTGATCAAGGCCGACCAGAGGCCAATCAACTTCCAGTTCAAGGACCCGATCTGGATCTACTACCTCGCGCTACTGCTCTGCTTCGTCTCGGTGGCCATCGCCTGGCACCTGACGCGCAGCCGCTTCGGCGCACGCCTGGTCGCCATTCGCGAGAACGAGGATGCGGCGCGGGCGCTGGGCATCGACGTCTTTGCCGAAAAGGTGAAGGTACTGACGCTTTCCGGCGCAATGTGCGCCGCCGGCGGCACCTTCTATGCGCAGAAGTATCTCTACATCGATCCGTCCATCGCCTTCGGCGTCGACAAATCGGTCGAGATGCTATTGGTCAGCATGGTGGGCGGTGCCGGCACCATCTTCGGTCCGCTGATCGGCTCGTTCACCCTGATGGGTATCAACGAGGCCACGCGGTGGCTGGCCAGCGTCGTGCCGGCACTGAAGAACGTCCAGCCTCTCAGCCTCATCGTCTACGGCATCATGCTGATCCTGATCGTCGCCCGCCTGCCCAATGGGCTGATGGGCCTGTTCCGCCGAGGACCGGCACGTGCTTGAGGTGCGCGACATCTCGAAGGCGTTCGGCGGCCTCAAAGCCGTGGATCACGCCTCGCTCGACGTGAAGCAGGGTGAGATCGTCGGCCTCATCGGACCGAACGGCGCGGGCAAGACGACCCTGTTCGCCACCATCGCCGGCTTCCATCGGCCCGATGCCGGCACGGTCGCTTTCGACGGCAAGGCGATCACCGGCCTGGCGCCTCACCGTATCTGTGCCGCCGGCATGGTCCGCACCTTCCAGATCACGCAGCCGTTTGCTGGGATCAGCGTGCGCGAGAACATCATGGTCGGCGCCTACTTCCGCACTGCCGATCGCCACTTGGCCGCCCGAGACGCCGAGACGGTCGCGGCCATGGTCGGCATGGCCGACCAGCTCGACCGGCGTGGCGCAGACCTCACCGTGGCGGGCCGCAAGCGTCTGGAACTGGCGCGGGCGCTCGCGACAGGGCCGCGCCTGTTGCTGCTCGACGAGGTGATGGCAGGCCTGAACCCGACGGAAATCGTCGAGATCGTGGGCGTCATCAAGGATATCCGCGCCGCGGGTGTCACGATCCTGCTGATCGAACATGTGATGCAGGCCGTCACCTCGCTTGCCGAGCGCGTCTATGTGCTGAACCAGGGCCGCATGATCGCCGAAGGCACGCCCTCCGCCATCGCCGAGAACCCGCAGGTCGTCGAAGCCTATCTCGGCCCCGGCGCCGCCAAGGTGCTGCGTGCTTGAGGTCGCCGCCTTACGCGCCGGCTACGGCCCGATCGAGGTGTTGCGCGGCATCGACCTCACCGTCGCGGCAGGTGAGATCGTGGCCCTGCTGGGCAGCAATGGCGCCGGCAAGTCGACACTCAACAACAACATCTCCGGTCTCTACCGCCCGTTTGGCGGCACGATCCGGTTCGATGGCAAGGACATCGCCGGAACCCCGTCGATGCAGATCGTCGAAGCGGGTCTCGTGCAGGTGCCCGAGGGTCGCCGTGTCTTTCCCAATCTGACGGTGCGCGACAATCTCGAACTCGGCAGTTACCGCCGCGGCAAGCCCGCCCGGACGCAGAATCTGGAGCGCGTGCTGACGACCTTCCCGCGATTGCGCGAACGGCTCCGCCAGGCTGCCGGCACGCTCTCCGGCGGCGAGCAACAGATGCTGGCGATCGGCCGCGGCCTGATGGCCGAGCCGCGGCTACTGATCCTCGACGAACCCTCGCTCGGCCTCTCGCCCCTGCTGGTCGAAGAAATGTTCGCCTTGATCAGCCGCCTCAATGCCGACGGCCTCTCGATCCTGCTGGTCGAGCAGAATGTCATGCAGTCGCTCACCATCGCCCACCGTGCCTATGTCCTGGAAAACGGCCGCATTGCGCTGCAGGGCCCGGCAGCGGAACTCGCGGAGCACCCCGACTTGCGCAAGAGCTACCTCGGCCACTGACGTCAAATTGGCAATCGCGGCACCGTGCCGTCTTCGGCCGCGGCCTAGCATCCGGCCCACCGCCCCGCGCGGTGCCTTGAAGCCGGACGGGACCTTGATCATGAAAATCGTCGGATTGCTCGGATCGCTCGCCATGATGGTGGCTTGGTCGACGCCGGTCGTCGCACAGACACCGCCGCCCTCCGGCCCCGCGGCCGACGATGCACGCGCCCAGGCGATCGCCCGCTACATTGCGGCTACGAAGGCGCCTCTCAGGCATCCGCTGCGCGACGCTGCCAATGTCGACCGGCGCAGTATCGAAGTCGGCAAGCGCAGCGATGGCACGCCCATCGAGATCGACCTCTCCGTTCCACAGCCCGCTGGCGGCAAGCCGATCCCCGTCGTGCTCCTGCTCCACGGCGGATTGCCCGACGAAGCCACGATCCGCCCCAAGGCCTGGCAGGTCTTCCGCGACTGGGGTACCGCACTGGCCGCGAGCGGCGTCGCTGCCGTCATGTTCGACCATTCGCTCGGCGTGCCTCGCCGCCGCCTCGACCAGGCTCTGGCCGAGACCGACACCGTCCTCGCCTGGCTGGCCAAGGAAGGGCCCGGCCGCGGTCTCGACACACGGCATCTTGCCGCCTTTGTCTTCTCGGCCGGCGGGCTGTTCGTGCCGGAGCTGCTGAGCGACAGCCGCCCGCTGCGCACCGACCGTGTCGTCATGTTCTATCCGTCCACGGGCGTCGTGCCGGGCAGCCCGACCGCAGCCGTCACCGACGCCACGCTCGCTGCGCGCATGAGCCTCTCGGCGGCGGCCAAGCGCCTCGCCAGCCAGCGCACCCAGCTCCTGGTCTTGCGCGGCGGCGGCGACGCCTTGCCCGGCCTCCTAAAACTGCTCGATGAGACGACCGCCGAGCTGCTGGCAGCCGACGTGGCATTCGAGTTGATCAACGTTCCGGGAGCACCGCATAATTTTGACGCCATCACCGACAGCGCCGAGGTACGGAGCGCGATCGACCGGGCACTGGCCTTCGCCGGCCGGCGCTGACAATCGGACATCTGTGCTATCGTCCCGTAGGGGGACGGGCCGCAGGAGCGGATCATGGGGATGCGACTAGCCACGAGTGTCGAGCGTCGCCGTCGGATTCGCAGAGCTGTGCGTCACGTCGAACTGCGTTTCCGCAACGAACCCGATGCGCAGATGAAGCTGGCCGAGCTGGCCGATATCGCCTGCCTGTCGCTGTTCCATTTCATCCGCCTCTACCAGAGCGCCGTCGGCGAGACGCCACAAGCGACCTTGCGCCGCCTCCGGCTCGAAGCGGCACGGCAGCGGCTGACGGCCGATCCGGCGCTCAGCGTCACCGAGGTCGCTTTCGACTCGGGCTACGACAGCTCGCAGGCCTTCACCCGCGCCTATCGCCGGCAGTTCGGCACGGTGCCGAGTGTCCGTGACGAGGCCATGGGGCTGCTGGAGAGCGTCGACGCCACGGTCGTGGAGCTGCCGGCGCTCACGATGCGAACCATGGAAATCGAGCGGAGCTGGGCCGGTGCGTGGACGGCTTATGACGAATTGATGGGCCGGCTCGAGGTCGCCGCCGTGCCGATGCGCAATCAGAACGTATTCGGCGTATTCTCGCCCGACCGCATCTTCGCCCATGCCTGCGCCCTCGAAAACGATTTCGTCGATAGCCGTTTCCGGCTGGAGCAGCGTCACCTTGGGAGCGGCTGGCATGCCTGCCTTGGCGGTCAGCCCGATGCGGTGTGGCGGCGCCTCGATCGTGACGTGGCGCTGAAGAAGGCGCGTTCGCCTGTCCGCCCGATACTGATGCGCTACCTGAACGACCCCTCCTACAAGGTCGACACCGAGCAGAAGATCAGGCTGTACGTTCCGCTGGAGGCCGGGGTGAGGCCGGAAGATCTCTCGTTGCTGCTTTGAGTTCCTCCCCCGAGCGGCATCCACTGGGGGGAGAAGAAAATCCCTACCCCTCGGCGAGGTGACAAGCCACGCGACGACCGGGCGACAGCTCGCGGAGCGGAGGCTCCTCGGTACGGCAGAGGTCGGTCGCCACCGGGCATCGCGTATTGAAGCGGCAACCGGGCGGCGGATGGAGCGGGCTCGGGATTTCGCCGACCAGCGCCTGATGCGAACGCTGCGCCTCCAGCCTTGGATTGGGGATCGGCACTGCCGCCAACAATGCGCGCGTGTAGGGATGCTGAGGCCGGCGGTAGAGGTCGTCGCGCGGGGCCAGTTCGACGATCTTGCCGAGGTACATCACCGCGATGCGGTCACTGATATGGCGCACCACGGCAAGATCGTGGGCAATGAAGAGATAGGTAAGCCCGAGCCGCGCCTGCAGGTCTTGAAACAGATTGACCACCTGCGCCTGGATTGACACGTCGAGTGCCGACACCGGTTCGTCGCACACGATCAGTGCCGGGTTGACGGCGAGCGCACGGGCGATGCCGATGCGCTGGCGTTGTCCACCGGAGAATTCGTGCGGATAGCGCCGCCCCATCTCGGGCCGCAGCCCGACCATGTCGAGAAGCTCGGCCACGCGCGCCTGTCGGGCGGCGCGATCGCTGCCCACGCCGTGTACGATCAACGGCTCGCCGACGATATCGGCCACCTTCATGCGCGGATTGAGCGAGCTGAACGGGTCCTGATAGACCATTTGCATGCGACGACGGATCGGCCGCATCTCGCCGCGGTCGAGATGGGTGACGTCGCGTCCCTCAAACCGCACCCTACCTGCCGTCACGTTGAGCAGGCGCAGCACGGCAAGGCCTGCGGTGGATTTTCCCGAACCGGACTCGCCGACCAGGCCGAGCGTCTCGCCCGCCTCCAGAGTGAAGTCGATTCCGTCCACGGCCTTGACGGAGCCGACGCGCCGTTTGGCCAGCAGGCCGCGGCGAACGGGAAAGTGGACGCGCAGGCCCTCGACGGAGAGCAGCGGATCAGCGGATTTGGGTGACATCGGCGAAACAGGCCCTGTTGTGGGAAGTGCCGTCGACGGGTTCCAGAACCGGCCGGTCCCGTCGGCAGCGATCAATGACGAAGCGGCAGCGTGGGGCGAAGGCGCAGCCTGGTGGCATGGCCGCGAGATCAGGCGGCTGGCCATCGATCGGCACCAGGCGTTGGCGCTCGGCATCGTCGAGCCGAGGCACCGACGCCATCAACCCCATCGTGTAGGGATGGCGAGGATCCTCATAGATCTCGAGCGCCGTGCCACTTTCAACAATGCGGCCCGCATACATGACACAGACGCGGTCGGCGTAACGGGCGACGACACCAAGATCATGGGTGATCAGGATCATCGCCGAACCGGCCTCGCGCGTGAGCTGCTTCAGAAGTTCGAGAATCTGCGCCTGCACCGTGACGTCGAGGGCCGTTGTCGGTTCGTCGGCGATGATCAGCCTCGGCTCGCAGGCCAGCGCCATGGCGATCATGGCGCGCTGGCGCATGCCGCCCGAGAATTCGTGCGGGTAGGCCCGCACGCGGTTCGCCACGTCGGGAATATGTACCCGATGCAGCAAGGTTTCGGCCTCCCTCAGGGCAGCCGACCAGGCCATGCCACGATGGCGGTTGAGTGGCTCGCCGACCTGCAGTCCGATGGTGAGAGCGGGATTGAGAGACGACATCGGCTCCTGCGAGATGAGCGAAATGCCGTCGCCGCGAATCTCCTGCATCTGCCGTTCCGAGAGCGTCATCAGATCCCGGCCCTCGAACATCACCCGGCCACCGGCGATCTCGCCGGCCGGGCGCTGTACCAGGCGCAGGATCGACATCGCCGTCACGCTCTTGCCCGAGCCGCTTTCACCCACGATTGCCAGCGTCTCACCCTCTGCGACATCGAAGGAGACGCCATCGACTGCGGGTAGAATGCCGCGATCGGTATGGAAGCGGACCGACAAATCCTCGACCGCGAGCAGCGGTGCTGCAACCGAAGTCATGGCCGTCAATATCCCAGCTTCTTCTTGAGGTCCTGGTCGACCCAGATCCGGGCGTAGATCGGACCGGGACGGACGGCGCCGGCGCGAAGCTCGCCGTTGTAGTTCTTTACCCACGGCCACCAGGCAGTATGGGCATAGGGGGTCGGCAGCCAGATGTACGGAGCCTTCTCCAGCATTTCGATCGTCATGCCGCGGACATGCTCCTGGCGCTGAGCCTCGTCGCGGATGGCGTACATCTCGGTAATCTTTTCATCGAAGGCGGGATCGGCCCAACCTGACGGGTTCCACGGCGAACCCGTGCGGAAGTTGCGCGTCAACGTGGTCGTCGGATTGGAATGTCCGATCGAGAAGAAGTAGCCCTGGGTCATCTTGCGGGCGCTCAACGCCGCGAAGAAAGCTCCGGGCTCCATGGGTTGGATCTCGACCTTGACACCGACCCGAGCAAGGTAGCCGGCGACCAATGGCAGAAGTTCCATGTGGTCTGGAAAGCAGGAGCAGACCTGGGTCTTGAAGGTGAAGCCGTTGGGGTAGCCCGCCTCGGCCAGCAATGCCTTGGCCTTCTGCGGATTGTATTCGAACAGCTCCTTCACCGCGGCTGGCATATCGGCCAATGGCTGGAAGTAGCCGCCGAAATCGGGATGCTGCGGATAGGCGAAGAGTTCCGCATGGCCATTGTAGTAGGCGTTGACGATCTCCTCCTTGTTTACGGCCATGTTGAGGGCCCGGCGGACGCGAATGTCGTCGAACGGCTTGGTGTTGACGTCCATCGACAGGAAGATGCCGGCCTGGCCGAGCCAGCGACGCCATTTCAACGCCGGTGAGCTTTTTTTAAGGCTCTCGACATTCTGCCAGCGCACCGACTCCAGAATGTCGAGTTTGGCCGTGCGCAACGCCGTGATCCAGGTCGCCTCGTCCTTGATAAAGCGGAACACGACCTTGTCGACGAAGGGTAGCTTGTAGTCCTTGCCATCGACCTTTTCGCTGTCCCAATAGCCAGGGTTCTTCAGGTAGACGTTGGAATTGCCCTGAACCACGTCGGCCAGCATGAAGGGGCCCGTGCCGTTGGCGTTCTTCCAGTTGGTAGCGCCGGCCTCGATCACCTCGCGCGGCACGATGCCGGAATAGTGTCCGTAGCCGAACCGATAATTCCACTCGGAGTGATAGCGGTTCATCTCGATGACCAGCGTGTGCTTGTCGCGCGCGGTCATCTTCTCGACGAAGTCAAAGAAGCCGCGCGCGTTCTGCGGACTGGTATTCACGCGGTCGAAGGCATAGACCACGTCCTCGGCGGTGAGTTCGCGGCTCGCCATGACACCCGGCTTTTCAGGAAACATCACGCCCTTGCGCAGCGTGACGACGACGGCCAGCGGGTTTTCCTGCCATTCCCATTTCTCGGCCAGCTCGCCACGGATGGCATCCGCCGGCAGCCAGGCATCGGCCACGAACTTGTGGTTGCCGCCGCGGCCTTCGGACTTGGAGAGATCGGCGGCGAAAAGCTGCTCGTAGAACTGGCCTGTGTCGTGATTGAACTTCCAGCCCCAGTCGCGCGGATCCCAGGAGAGTGGAGCCAAGGTAAGATAGACCGTGCCGATGTCGAGCGTGCCGCCGTAGCGCGGCGCTCCCTGTGCATGTAGCGCCTGCGGAGCAGCGAGCGCCGTTCCGGCAACTGCAGTCAGCAGTAGCCGCTTCAAGGTTCGTTTCAGACCCATCATTCTCTCCATCCCCCGATTCTCAGTGGCGACCGCCGCGCAGACGCGGATCGAGCAGATCGCGCAGCGCGTCGCCGAACATGTTGATGCCGTAGACCACCAAGGTGAGGCAGATGCCGGGAGCCAGCGCGAGCCACGGCGCGAGATACATGAAGGTGCGGCCCGATCCGGTGAGCATGCCGCCCCAGCTCGGCGCCGGTGGCGGAATGCCGAGGCCGAGGAACGACAGACCGGCTTCGACCAGGATCACCGCGCCGACGCGCATGGTGAACAGCACGATCACCGTCGGCATGACATTGGGCAGCACGTGGAAGATCACAACGCGGGCCGTCGCCGCGCCGATCGACTGCGCGGCATGGACATAGGTGTTCTCGCGTACCGAGATGACCGCGCCGCGGATGATGCGGCTACCACCGATGCCGTACAGGAAGCCCAGCACGACGATCACCTGCCACATTCCGGGTCCGAGGACGGACACGACGACGATCAGGATCACGAGGTCGGGGAAGCTCATCCAGGCATCGACCAGGCGCTGCACGACGATGTCGAATTTGCCGCCGAGATAGCCACTCAGAACGCCGACGAAGACCGACACGACGGTGGCGAGTGCAGCGCCACAGAAGCCGATGATGACCGAAAGCTGCGCGCCGTAGAGCACACGCGAAAGCACGTCGCGACCGAGATTGTCGGTGCCGAACGGGAAGGCCAGCGACGGCGGCTTCAGCCGGTTGATCGGATCGACCTGATTGTAGCCGTAAGGCGCCAGCAGGTCGGCGAACAATCCGCAGAACAGGAAGATCGCGAAGATGATCGCGCCCGCCGCCCCCAGCGGCTTGCCGAGGAACAGTCGGCGAAGGAAGCCCATGACCGGGCCGCGTTCGCGGAATGAAGATTCGGTCTGTACGAGGACGGTCATTCGAGCCTCACCTTCGGATCGAGCAGGCCGTAGGAAAGATCGACCAGGAAGTTGATCAGGACGATCGCCACGCCGGTCACCAGGAAAACACCGGTGACGATCGGGTAGTCACGGTCGAATACCGCCTCGATCAGCAGCAGCCCCATGCCCGGAATGACGAAGATTTGTTCCATGATGACGGAGCCGCCGATCAGCAGCGTCGCCTGCAGACCAATCACGGTGACGACCGGGATCAGCGCATTTCGGAGCACATGGCGGACAACCACGACGCGCTCGCTGAGACCCTTGGCCCATGCGGTGCGCACGTACTCCTGACGGAGCACTTCGAGCATTGTCGTGCGCATCATGCGAATCGTCACGGCGGAGAGCGATGTGCCCATGATCAGCGCCGGGATGATCAGCTGCTTGAGGTTGGCAAGCGGGTCTTCGCGGAAGGGAGTGAACTTCACTTCAGGCGACCAGCCCCACCAGATCGCCGGGAAAACGACCACGATGGTGGCAATCCAGAAACCTGGGACCGCCAGCATGAAGATCGAGAAGGAACGCGCGATATAGTCGGCGGCAGTATCCTGGCGGACTGCCGACAGGATGCCGATCGGCAGCGCAATCGCGAGCGCAATGGTAAGCGCCAACAGCGACAATTCGAGGGTCACCGGCAGGCGGGCCGCCAGCATGTCGGCGACCGGCGTCTGCCGCCACAGCGACATCCCGAAATCGCCGTGAAAGAGCACGCCGCCGATCCATTGCAAGTACTGTTCGACCATCGGCCGGTCGAAACCCAACGCGCGTTCCAGCGCGCTGCGGTCGAGTTTGTCGGCGCCGCTGTCCTGCGACAGCATCAGGTCGATCACGTCGCCTGGGATCAGGCGCACGACCATGAAAACGATGACGCTGGCAAAGAACAGTGTCGGCACCAGCGCCGCTATCCGACGAATGACAAAAGCCTGCATCGCGCCTCTCCGGCAGCGTTGATAGGGGTTGCAGTCGCCTTGCGCGGCGCTGCGATTGCGAATTTGCCGTTCAGGCGCCCGCCGGCAGGGAAGGACGCCGATGCATCCAGGGTCGCGCGGCCTCGAGCTGGCCGGCGAGACGGAACAGGGTTGCTTCGTCACCGAAGGCCGCAGCGAACATGACGCCGATCGGCAGCCCCTCCTCGCTCCAGGTGAGCGGCACCGACATGGCGGGTTGGCCGCTCATGTTGAACAGGCTGGTAAAGGGAGAGTAGGTGCGCATGGCGTCGCGCCAAGCTGCCGGATCGGGACCATCCATATGATGGATGCCGAGCTTCGACGGCGGCGCGGCAAGCGTCGGCGACAGCAGCACGTCGTACCTGTGGTGGAACGCTGCCATGCGCCGGCTATGGCGATGGATCGCCTGCACCGCGGCAGCATAGGCTTCGGCGCTCATCGAGCCCGCTTCCTCGACGGCCGCCCAGGTGATGCGGTCGACATCGGCCGCCGCGAGCCTGCGCCCCAGGGCTTGCGCCCTTCGATTCAGGGACAGCCGCACATTGCTCGCCACCAGCACCCACGAAGCGCGCTGCAACTCCTCGAGCGAACCTTCCGGCTGCGCCTCCTCGACATCATGTCCGAGTTCTTCAAGGAGCCTCGCGGCATCGAGCGCGGCAGAACAACACTCCGGCGCCACAGCGACACCGGACAGAGGCGTCAGTTGCAAAGCGACCTTCAGCCGCTTCGGGTGAGTGCTGGCGGCCGAAAGGTAGCTGCCCTCGACCGGTGGCGCGCAATAGGGATCGCCCTGTGCCGGCCCGTGCGTGGCATCGAGAACGGCGGCACTGTCGCGCACCGATCGGGAAATGACATGGCTGGTCGCGAGGCTGCCCCAGCCTTCACCTGCCAGTGGACCGGAGGGTGTGCGGCCGCGCGTCGGCTTCAATCCGAATAGGCCGCAGGCCGATGCCGGAATGCGAATCGAACCGCCGCCATCACTGCCATGGGCGATGGGCACGATGCCAGCCGCAACCGCCGCCGCCGAGCCTCCCGACGAACCGCCAGGACTGTGCGCGAGATTCCACGGATTGCGCGTCGTACCGCTGTAGCTCGTCTCCGTCGAGACCGAGAGACCCATCTCCGGCGTCGTGGTCATGCCGAAGATCACCAACCCTGCCTGCTTGTAGCGCTCGACCAAGGTCGAATCGTGATCGGCCACGTAATCGGCGAAGAGGCGCGAGCCCAGGGTAGCCGGCGCCCCGGCGAGCATGGCCGACAAGCTCTTCAGCAGGAACGGTACGCCCTGGAAGGGCCCCGCCGGCAGGTCCTCGGCGATCGCCTTGTGGGCGCGATCGGGGAACGACGCCGATAGGGCGTTGAGGTGAGGATTCCAGCGCGCCGCCCGTTCGAGCGCAGCATCGAGCAGCTCACCGGGATGAAGCTGGCGCGTGCGAACCAACTCGGCCATGCGGAGGCCGTCCATCGAATCGTATTCGGCGATGTCGCTCATGGTCGTCCGCCGTCAACCGCGCGCCGACCGGACATCGCTGTTCATGATGTCGCGATGAAGCTTCCAGCCGGACTCGGTGCGTTTCCAGATCACGATGTACTTGCCGCGATCGGCCACCTGACCGTCGGGCTGAACCCACTCGGAAGTGCCACGCTCCCAGGCGCCGTCCCCACTGCCTTCGACTTCCTGGGTCGCAAGCACAAGGCGCGCCGGACGACGAGAGCGGATGCGTTCGCCGAAGATCACGGCGCCATGGCGGCCATTTACCGCTGCCATGCCCGGCATCATGATCAGCGCATCCTCCGTGTAGAGGTCGGCGAAGGCCTCGAGGCTGCCGGCATTGGCCAGCATGACGAAGCGCTGCACGGCTGCTTCGATTTCCTGCCGGATGGTCAATCCACTGTTCATACCCACTCCACTGTCTCGTCTTGACGAGACAGTGGCGCCTGCAGGGAAGCAGCGCGTGACCGCGTTTGCGCAATTCGTCAGCCGTCGGCTTTGTCTAGACCGACTCTCCGGCCACCCAGCCCGACGACCAGGCCCATTGGAAATTGTAACCGCCCAGCCAGCCCGTCACGTCGACGGCTTCACCGATGGCGTAGAGACCGGGAACGGACTTGGCTTCCATGGTCTTGGAAGAAAGCCCGTCGGTGTCGATACCGCCCACGGTGACTTCAGCCTTGGCGTAGCCCTCGGTGCCGGTCGGGATGATCGTCCAGGTCTTGAGCCGCGCGGCCAGCGCATCGAGATCGCGATCGCGCAGGTTGGCCATCGTGCCCTCGGTGCCGATGTCAGGCGCCAGCGCCTGCGCCAGGCGCTGCGGTAGCTTTTCGGCAAGCACCGTCCGCAATTCGGCTTTGGGCCTCGTCCGCTTGCGCTCCTTCAGGAACGCGGCGGCATCGAGGTTGGGCAGCATGTCGACCACGATCTGCTGCCCCGGACGCCAGTAAGACGAGACCTGCAGGATCGCCGGCCCCGACAGGCCGCGATGCGTAAAGAGAAGCGCCTCGCGGAATGATGCGCGGCTACAACGCGCCACCACGTCGAGAGACACGCCGCTGATGGCGGGCGTCGCCAGCGTCAATGGCACCAGAGCCGGCCGTATCTCGGTGAGCTTCAGGCCGAAGCGGCGCGCGAGGTCGTGCGCGAAACCCGTGGCGCCCATCTTGGGAATCGAAAGCCCGCCGGTCGCCAGCACGAGCGCGGTTGCAGAGAAATCGCCGTGATCTGTCGCGACGGTGAAACGATCGGCCTTCTCGACCTTCGTCACCCGATGCGCCACGCGAACATCGACACCGGCGGCGGCACATTCATCGAGCAGCATGGCCACGATCTGGCGGGCCGAGCCGTCGCAGAAGAGTTGGCCCAGGGTCTTCTCGTGCCAGGCGATGCGATGCTTCTGCACCAGCTCGACGAAGTCGTGCTGGGTGTAGCGCGCCAGCGCCGACTTGCAGAAATGCGGATTGTTCGAGAGGAAGGCTTCGGGCCGTGCGTCGAGATTGGTGAAGTTGCAACGCCCGCCGCCCGAGATGAGGATCTTCTTGCCGACCTTCTCGGCATGATCGAGCAGCAGCACCTTGCGGCCGCGCTGACCCGCGCGCAGGGCGCACATCAGGCCCGCAGCACCTCCTCCCAGAACGACGACATCGAAAGCTTGCAGGGTCACCCCTATGTCACCCGAGCGCCAACCGCATCGACCACAGGCCGAGGATCAAGCCAATCAGCGCGCCCGCCGCCGAGCCACCGACATAGAGAGACGCCAGGAGATATTCGTGACGCTCCCACAACAGGATCGTGTCGAGCGAGAATGCGGAGAACGTCGTGAAACCACCCAGCACACCGGTCGCAAGGAAGAGCCGGAGATGGCCCGTCGCATCGGACCTGTCCATGAAGAAGCCCGCGACCAGACCCATCGCCAGCGAACCCAGGATGTTGATGACCAGGGTGTGCCAGGGAAAGTGCGAGCCCAGGAGTCGCGCCACCCAGATATTCATGCCGTGACGCGCCGCACCGCCGATGCCGGCCCCCACGAACACGATGAGGTAACCCATCATCAGCGGCCTCCGAAGCGCGTCTTCCAGTCGGGCAGAGCATTCGCAAACGGCAACGCCGTCGCCTCGTAGACGCCGCGCGCCACGGCGCGGGCGAGGCAGTCGGCCGCCACCGTGCCGAGCTCGGTCATCACTTTCGGATCCGCCGCATCGACCGATACCGAAGCCTTTCCCGTCGCGGCCGCGAACACGGTGTCGCCGTCGTTGGGCGCGTGGACGGGGCGCAGCGCCTTCGAGAGTCCATCGTTGGCCATGATGGCGAGCCGCTTGCAGGCCGCCTTGTTGAGCTTGGCGTCGGTCGCGACGAGCGCGATGGTGGTGGCCGTGGCCTGCACTGGCTGGCCCTTGAAGCGCAGCGCAAGCGCATCCTCGGGCAGGGACGAGGGCCAACCCAGGCCGCCGAACTCGCCGTCGCGCTCATAGGCGCCTGCCCAGAAGTGCGGGCCGGCGCCGATGGTGGCTGCGCCCACGGCGTTGACCGCGACCAGCGCGCCGACGGTGAAGCCATGGCTCGTCTTCGCACTGGCCGAGCCCAGTCCGCCCTTCAGGCCCGCAGTGGTCGCGCCGACGCCTGCTCCCGCCGTGCCGAGTGCAAAGCTGGCACCTGCTGCAAGTGCCGCGTCGCGGCCGAGATCCCAATAGGGCGGCCGCTGCTTCACCGGCTCGCGGAGCCACGCCTTTTCACCGCCATTCACCAGATCGAACAAGATCGCCTGTGCGGCCATGGGCACGGTGATGCCGCCGAAAGTGGCGCCGCGGCCTTGCTGGCACAACACCGCCGACACGCCGCCAGCAGCATCCAGCCCGTAGACCGAGCCGCCCGACAGCACGATGGCATCGACATTATCGCTCAGCATCTCAGGCTCGAGCGCCGTCACCATGCGCGAGCCCGGCGCTCCGCCCAAGGTCGCAACGCTCGCCTTGGCACCTCCATCGAAGATCGCCACGGTGGCGCCGGTCGCCGCGCGCATGTCTTCGGCATTGCCGACCAGCACGCCGGCAACGTCGGTAATCAGGTTTCTCATGTCAGGAACTCGCCGCCGTTCACGTGGATCGTCTGCCCGGTGATGAAGGTGCCCTCCGGTCCGACCAGCAGGCGCACCATGGCGGCGATCTCTTCGACCGTGCCGAAGCGCTTCAACGGAATGGGACGGTTCACCCGGTTGGCCGGTGCAGGGCCGGCTGCCGCTCCGCGCGCCGTGTCGATGGCGCCGGGCGCCAGCGCGTTGCAGGTGATCTTGTGCGGCGCGAGTTCGACCGCGAGCGCGCGCATCAGGCCTTCGAGGCCGGACTTCGACGCCGAGACATGGCAGCGATTGGGCGTGCCGACGTGCGTGGAGATGCCCGAGAGCGCCACGAAGGCGCCCCCGCCACGGGCCACCATTTGCGGCACGATCGCCTTGCCCAACAGGAAGGCACCGTCGAGCGCGACCGCCATGATCTCCCGCCACTCATCGAACGACATGTCGAGGAACGACGTCTGTCGGCGCAGGCCGGCATTGCTGACCAGAATATCGACGCCGCCGAACTTGGCTGCCGCCTCCGCCGCCAGACGCGGCGGCACGGCAGGGTCGGAAACGTCGCCCATGGCGGCCATCGCCCGACCGCCCGCGCCTTCGATCTCGGCGACCACCGCATCGACGGCGGCCTTGTCCGCACGGCCGTTGACGACGATTGCCGCGCCGTCGCGCGCCAGCGTGAGCGCAATCGTGCGCCCGATGTTCTTGCCCGCGCCCGTAACCAGCGCGACCTTGCCTTGCAGGGGTGATGTCATGCGTTCTCCGCCCGGATCCCGGCGGACCCTAGCGGAGAAGGACGCGAAACTTAAGCGACGCCTTTAGCCAGCGACGATGTAGGCCTTGAGCGCCTCGGTCTCGTGCTTGGTCTCTTCCAGGCGCGCTTTCACCACGTCGCCGATCGAGATCACACCAAGCAGTTCGCCATGACGCACCACGGGAAGGTGACGGAAGCGACCACGGGTCATCAGCTCCATGACACGGTCGATCGAATCGTCAGGATCGCACGTCACCACATCGCGCGTCATGACATGACGCGATTCGAGTTCCATCGCCGCCGCACCGTGGCTGGCGAAGGCCCGCACCAGATCGCGCTCGGAGACAATTCCGGCAACCGCTTCGTCGTCGAGCACCAGAACCGAGCCGATGCGTCGAAGGCTGAGCTGCTGGGCGACTTGGCCGACGGAAGTTCCCGGCGTGACCGTGTGCACGAGGCCACCCTTTTGAGACAGGATATCGGAGACGAACATCGTTCCCCCTCTCTGACCGATGGGTCTTCTTACAAGGCAACGCTGTGGCGCGAAGAGAAGTTGCGAGCGATAAAGCCCCTCATGAACGACGCTCGATCGGCCCTCGTCCTTTTCTCCGGCGGTCAGGATTCCACCACGTGTCTGGCCTGGGCGCTAGAACGATTTGCGCATGTCGAGACAGTGGCTTTCGACTATCGCCAGCGCCATAGAATCGAGCTTGATCAACGACTTGTGGTGCTGGAGCAGGTCCGCCGCAACTTTCCGCAATGGGCAGGCAAGCTTGGTCAGGACCATTTCATCGATATGGCGGTGCTCGGCCAGATCAGTGAAACCTCACTCACCCGCGACGTCGCCTTCGCCATGGAGAAGGATGGCTTGCCCAACAGCTTCGTGCCGGGCCGCAACTTGCTGTTCTTCACCTTCGCCGCCGCCGTCGCATGGCGGCGCGAGATCCGCAATCTCGTGGGCGGCATGTGCGAGACCGATTTCTCGGGCTATCCCGACTGTCGCGACAACACGGTGAAGGCGCTGCAGGTCGCGCTCAATCTCGGCATGGACCGCAGCTTCGTGCTGCACACGCCCCTGATGTGGCTGGACAAGGCCGAAACCTGGGGCCTGGCCAAAGAGCTGGGCGATACCACGCTGGTCGACCTGATTCTGGAGCACACGCACACCTGTTACGACAGCGTGCGCGGCCCCAGGAACGACTGGGGCTATGGATGCGGCAACTGCCCCGCCTGCGCACTGCGCAAGCGGGGCTTCGAGGCCTACAGAGAGGGCAGGTCTTCGCTCTAGCCTCAACGGCCGGCGGCGATGCGGCGGGCGTATTCGAGATACTCAACCGACTTCGGCACCATCCGCTGGGCGTAGCGACGCAACGCACCGTTGTCGCCGTTCTGGGAGTAAGCGCCGTACTGGTCGTGGGCCTGCGTCTGGATGGCAAGCTGGGCATTGGCATAGGCGGTATCGAATTCAGGCCCTGCCAGCGAATTCAGGCGCTGCAGAACCGCTACCGTATTCGGTGGATTGGACGGATCCGGGGCGTAGGAAACGCCGGCTTCGGCACGGGCCTTGACCAAATACTGTGCGGCCTCGGTATGCTCAGCCACCATGCGCGAGGCATAGCCGCGGATAGGCTCGTTGGTCGACTTGGCGAGCGCCAAGCGGCCTGAGGCGATCTCGAAATCGTTGACGGTCTGGCAGAAGCCGACAAACCGAGCGTCCGGAAGGGCGTCGACCGCAAGGACCACCGTCGCATGGACCGCTACTGGCACGGCGGCCAGAGCGAATAGGACGGAACGGCGAGCGAGCATTTGAATCTCCGTGATGTGCGCACGCAGAAAACGCCTGCCAAACGGCCGAGTTCCCTCTCTGCGCCAGACCTGCTAGGAGCGCCGGCATGAGTCCCGTCGCCCGGCGCAAGATCGAAGCCTTGGCTTATTTCCTAGGCTTCATCGCCTGTATCCCGCTCGCCAACTGGATGATCGGCCATGTCGGCACGGTCTGCGTCCCTCAAGGCCCGTGTCTGGTGCCGGTGGCGCCGTGGGGGCCTGATGGTCACGCGCTGATGGCGCCATCGGGCGTGTTGATGATCGGCCTGGCCCTCGTCCTGCGCGATATGGTGCAACGCCGCCTCGGCCGTGGCGTGGCGCTGGTTGCCATCGTCGCCGGCGCCGCGCTCTCCGGCGCGATCGCGCCGCCTCAGCTCCTGATCGCGTCGGCGACTGCGTTCCTGCTGTCGGAGCTTGCCGACTTCGCCGTCTACACCCCCCTGCAGTCGCGGGGCCTCGTGCTGGCAGTGTTGGCCAGCAGCGTCGTCGGCCTGGTGGCCGACAGCATTCTCTTCCTGTGGCTAGCCTTCGGCAGCCTCGACTATCTCGCCGGCCAGATCGTCGGCAAGCTCTGGATGGTGCTGCTGGCACTGCCGTTCATTCACTGGATCCGCAAGCGCGAGCTCGCCGCATGAGTCTCTCCCTGCCCATGGCCGACGACCGCGTCGCTCTCACAGGCCAGCTCAAGCCTGCCGACATGCAGGAGCTCGCCGCTGCGGGCTTCATCGTGGTGATCAACAACCGGCCCGATCGCGAAGCGATGTTCGGCCAGCCGCGCACCGCCGACCTCGACGTGGCCGCCACCGCGGCCGGACTGAAATTCCTCGACCTGCCCTTCTCCGGCCCGCGCGCCACGCCCGATCAGGTGCGCGCCTTCGCCGACCTGCTGGCGGAAGGCAACGGCAAGATCGTGGCTTTCTGCAAGAGCGGCATGCGTTCGGCCCTGCTGTGGGGCGCAGCATCGCTGGCCAATGGACGCTCCCTTGACGAAGTGCTCGCAGGAGCACGCAAGGCCGGCCAGGAATTGAGCGGCGCGGCCGAGATCATGACCGCCCTCGCCCAGGCAGCGCGTCGCTGAACGAACCCCCATCGGCGAGCCGCCGGTCGAAAGGTTCGGCTTGCACCGCGCACAGCATCGCTTCTTAATCGCGCGTCCTTAAAGTGGTGGTCTGGGGGAAATTCATGTTCAAGTCGATTCTGGCCGTGTCCGAAGGCGGTCCCGATGCCGCGATGTCATTCCGGCTGGCCAGCCGGGTCGCCAGCGTCTTCGACGGCACGGTCGACGCGTTGCATTTGCCCGTGGGTCCCGCTGGTGGCGCCGTCGGCGGCCTGGCGATGAGCGGCGAGGCGATGCCCCTGATCATGAATCTCGACGACGAGCGCCTCGAAGCCCGCGCCAAAGAATCCGAACGCGCCTACAAGGAAGTGCTCAGCGCCAACAAGGGCGCGACCTACACCGCAGCGCAGACGGCGACGCTCGACACGCTGGTCGCCATGGGGCGCTGCTCGGATCTGCTGGTGCTCGGCCGCCCCGGCTCCGACCCGGAGAACGTGGCGCCAGCCACGGTCGAGGCCGCCATCCATGAATGCGCCCGTGCCGTCATGATCGCGCCCCCGACTGCTGGCGACGGCGGCTTCGGCTCGATCATCGTGGCGTGGAACGGCAGCTTCCAGGCGGCGCGCGCTGTCGAATATTCCCTGCCGTTCCTGCAGAAGGCTTCGAGCATCACCATCCTGGTGGTCGGCTCCAAGGCGGACGATGTCGGCGCCTCTTATCTTGCCCGCAACCTCGGCCGCCACGGTATCACCACGACAATCGACGCCATCGATCCTGGCGCCGTCTCGGGCCGCGCCCGCGGTCGCGCGCTGCTCGACTACACGCACGGCAAAGGCGCCGACCTCGTCGTGATGGGCGCCTATGGCCGCGGCCAGGTCATGAGCTTCCTCGGCATGGGTGGCGCCACCGGCAAGGTGATCTCGTCCAGCCGCGTGCCGCTCCTGATGGCACATTGATCCTGTGGGGCACCGACGGGCTCAGAGACTGAGCCCGATCTTGTCCAGCATCGAAGAGAGTCCTTCCTCGCGGTTGATCGCGTTGTCGCGACCGTCGAGGAAGGTGACCTGCTCAGTGAGCACAAGATGCGTGCCATCGGCTGACAGCGAGAACTCGACGGTCGTCAGTGACACGGAAATCCTCTCGCCCCGACTCGTCATGCCGTAGGCATAGACGATGCGCTGCTGGGGAACGATATCGACATAGCGAGTCTCGGCCACGAATCGCGGATCGCCGGCAGGTCCGAAGCGCTTTACCTCGTACCCACCTTCTCGAAAGTCGAAGGTCTGCTCGGCTATGATCCAGCGGCCGGGGACATCCCACCTGGCGCGGGCCGCGGGTTCGGCCCAGGCGGCGAAGACCCTCGCCGGAGCGGCCTTATAGACGCGCTCCAGGCGGATTGTGCCGTGTTCGACGGAACGAACCAGGGAGGCCGCAGCCATCACGCCGCCTGCGCCTCGCGTTCGAGCGCAGCCGCGAGATTGTCGAACAGAGCACGCGTGCCTTCTTCGCGGGCAGCGAGATGATCGTGACCGTCGAGAAAGACGATCTGCTCGGTGTAGACGAGCTTGGTGCCTTTGCCGTCGACCTTGAACTCGGTCGTGCCCAGCGACACCGTGATACGCGTCCTGTCCATGTGCATCTCGTAGCTCATCACGATGCGCTCGTTCGGCACGATGTCCCGATAGAGGCCGTTGAAGTAGTGCACCGGCTGACCCGGCGGGCCGCCGCTCACGCTCTCGCGGCCGCCTTCGCGGAAGTCGAGCTTGTGGTCCGAGCGCTCCCAATCCTCGGGGCCGACGAACCACTTCGCCTTGGATTTGGGATCGGAGTAGGCACGGAACACCTTTTCCCGCGACGATGGAAAGTGCCGTTCGATGGTGAAGGTCGCATGGACGGTCGATCGCTTGGTCATGAGCGTTTCCTTCAGGCAGCTTCGGCACGCCGTAGCATGCGTTCGAGATTGTGGAGGCCGATTCGCGTACCTTCCTCGCGGCCGGCAATGTCGTCGTAGCCGTCGAGAAACACGCCCTGCTCGGTGAAGCGCATGTGCGTGCCGTCGGCTTCGGCGAGGAATTCGATGGTCGACAGCGAGACGGAGATGCGCCGCGCGTCGAGATGCATGTCGTAGGAGAAGATGATCCGCTCGTCCGGCACGATGTCCCAGTAGACCGCCTCGAAGATGTGACGCGTGCCGCCGGCCGGACCGGTGATCGCGCGCTCGCGCCCGCCAACCCTGAAATCAAGTTCGTGCAATTGAGGTTTCCAGGCCTCGTCGCAATAGGCCCACCGTGCCTTCGCCTCGACGCTCGCCCAGGCGGCGAAGACGCGGGCCGGCTTGGCCGGATAATGCCGCTCGATGGTGAAGGTGGCGGGAATGGCGGATCGTTCGATCATGTCTTCTTCCTCCGACGCCGGACGCTCGGTGTGGCTGATGGCGTTGCAGGGTCGGCGTCGGGCTCCGTCTCGGACGCGATCTCGGCGAGAAACGCACCCAGGCGGTCGAACCGGCGTTCCCAGCTTGCGCGCCGCTCGCTCAGCCAACGCTCGGCCGCCGTGAACACCTGCGGCTCGATCCGGCAGGTCCGGACGCGACCGACCTTCTGCGAACGGACAAGCCCGCTCGCCTCCAGAACCGCGAGATGCTGCACGACCGCCGACAGGGTCATGTCGAGCGGACGGGCCAGTTCGCTGACCGAGGCGGGCCCCTGGCTCAAGCGCTCGACCATCACGCGCCGGGTCGGATCGGCCAGGGCCTGAAAGGCAAGATCGAGAGGGGCCGGCGCCGCCATCTGATAGTTAAGCATTTACTTAAGTATCAGGACAGGCAGAAATCGGCAAGAGGTTTGGGCTTTTCGTTAGGGACAGGCGCCGGCGGCTTGGGTCAGGACCTTGGCATCGCTGCAGGCAGAACAGGCGTTGCTGTAGGTCTGGCGACTACCGTCGCGGCGGGTGCCGCAGGCCGGCCGATAATCCTGCGTGCACATCTGTGGCCGTGGATCGGCGCAGGGGCCACCCGCGACCGGCATGGACTCCGGCGCGAGCTCGCCACGGGTCAGGCGGAACAGGAACGGCTGGGAGCGGTACTCGCTCAGCACGCCGAGCATGGCGATCTTGGAGCCGACCGCCGGCAGCGGGCTGAGCGGCCGCGCCATGATGATCTCGAGCTCCACGGTGTTGCCGGTCTGCGCTTCCTCGGTGATCGCCGCCTCGATGCGGTCAGGCGTTGCCGTGAGCACTTTCAGCGGAACCTTGAGCCGTCCCCCGCCCTGCTGCTTGTCGTTGATTGCCTTCCACACTTTCTCGGCCGCCGCCTTGTTGGCGGGGCTGTGGTCGCGATGACGCAGCACCAGTGCCCACTCCGAGAAGGAAAGCGCTGCCGGCTCGTTGTCCTCAAGAAGTTGCAGCGCCTGCTCCGGCGGCGTCATGGCGCGCGGGATCGATTTCTTGAAATTGTCCGGCGGCGCCTTCTCGCCCGCGACGACACGCTGGACGATCTGGTTCCAGCCTTGTTCGTTGCCGCGGTAGGTGCGGTAGCGCGAGCGGACATAGCGGTCGATGTCCTGTGCCGCCGAATCGTTCTTCGCCGCCCTGGCGATCGCGATCGCGCGCGCGCCATACCAGAAGCCCAGTGCGTCGACCGGCATGTCCTCGAGCTGCGCCACGGAGAGCTGATAGACATCCTGCAGATTGGTGGGATCGGCGGCGACGGCCAGCCGGTAAAAATTGCGGGCCTTTTCGTAGTCTTTGGCCTGGAGTGCCGCGAAACCCAGCACGCCATTGAACACGCCGGCGAGCTGCTCCTTCACGCGCACGAAGCCTGCATCGTCGAGCAGCGGCGGCTTCTGCCATTTCGGCAACACGGCGAGACCGCGTTCGGCCGCAGCGACCGCCGGTGCCAACGCCGCAGCTTCGCCGCCGGAGGCCTTGAGGCGGCCGACATAGGCGCTGTTGGCCAATGCACGGACATTGTCGGGGTCGAGCTGGAGAAGTTTCACGCCCAGCACGTCGGCCTTGGCCGGCTGGCCGGCGGCATGCCAGGCGGCGATTGCCTGCTCGTAGGCATCGATGCGCAGGACACTGCCCGGATACCAGGCAATGAACACCTCCATCGCCGAGGCGCGCCTCGACGGATCCTGGGTATTCAGAGCCGTCATGTAACTGTCGTACTCGGCGGGATTGGCAAAGCTGCCGCGCTGCATCTGGCCTTGCTGCGCCGGCGCGGGCGTTTGCGCTGCTACGTCGAAAGACGCCGCGGTGCATGCCGCTACGAGCGCGATAGCCAACCAACGCAACACCGCCATTCCTTGCTCCTATTCCTTCATACATCGTGACAGCGCCGCTACAGCGCCGGGCCCCGGGGGAAATACCGTGACCCTCCAGTTGAATTAAGGCAGTGTTTGGACGTTAGGTTCGAGTGAGGGCGAAGACAATGAAAGACCGACGTTCAACGGCCTGGATACTGGCCGTAACGGGCCTTGTGGTTGCCTTCTCCATGACGGCTTTTGCCCAGCAGGGCGCCCCACCTCCAGCTGTGCTGGTGCAGGTCGCAGCCGAGCGTCCGATCGCCGACCAGGCGGAATTCATCGGCCGAGCTGCTGCCGTCGACAAAGTCGAGCTGCGGGCACGGGTAAAGGGCTTCCTCGGCCCCCGCAAGTTCAACGACGGTGACCAAGTTAAGGCAGACCAGGTCGTCTTCACCATCGAGCCTGAGACCTACCAGGCTGCGGTCGACCAAAAGATCGCCCAGCGCGATGCCGCCACCGCGGCGCTCACCAATGCCGACCTGGCCCTACGGCGCGCCGCTGAGTTGCTGCGCACCAACACCGGCACCCAGGCGACCTATGACCAACGTCTGTCCGAGCAGCTCCAGGCCAAGGCCCAGCTCGAGGATGCTAAGGCGCAGCTCCGCGACGCCGAGATCCAGCTCTCGTATACCCAGATCAAGTCACCAATCGATGGCCGAATCGGCCGGGCGGTAGTTTCGCCTGGTAACCTTGTCAGTCCCGATTCGGGTGTACTCGCCACGGTGGTGAGTGAGCGCCCGATCCGCGTGCTCTTCCCCGTGACCCAGCGCGAGCTGCTCGATGCCCGACGCGGTGCCGGCCCAGCCGGCGGCGCCAGCGGCGAAGGTATCGTCGCATTGCTGCGACTGGCCGACGGCAGCCTCTATAGCGAGAAGGGCAAGATCGACTTCCTCGACGTCACCGTCGACGCAAAGACAGACACCCAGCTCGCTCGCGCCGTGTTCGACAATAAGGACGGGCTCCTGACCGACGGTCAGACCGTGCGGGTTGTCATCGAGGGCGAGAAACCACCAGTCGCGCTCGTCGTGCCGCAGGCCGCGATCGCCCAGGACCAGGGCGGCGCCTATCTGTTCGTCGTCAACGACAAGAACGTGGCCGAGCAGCGGCGCGTGAAGACCGGCGTGTCGCGCGATGGCCTGGTCGCCATCCTCGACGGCCTCAAGGCTGGCGAAAAGGTGATCGTGCAGGGCCAGCAGCGGGTCCGCCCGGGCATGGTCGTCAATCCAAGTGCCGCTCCGCCAACAGTCCAGAAACAGTAAGCCGAGAGACGCCAGACCATGACGATCTCGTCGCTGTTCATCCGCCGCCCGCGGCTGGCTTTCGTCATCTCGACGGTCATCACGATCGCCGGCGTCATCGCGATGACGGCGCTGCCGGTGGCGCAGTTCCCGGACATCGTGCCGCCGCAGGTCACGGTCAACGCCACCTACCCCGGCGCGTCGGCGCAGGCGGTCGAAGAGAGCGTGGCCCAGGTAATCGAGGCGCAGGTCAACGGCGTCGAGCGCATGCTCTACATGAAATCGACCTCGGGCGGCGACGGCAGCTATCAGCTCACCGTCAGCTTCGAAGTCGGTTCCGATCCTGATCTCAACACGGTCAACGTCACCAACCGCGTGAACCAGGGCATCGCGCTGCTGCCTCCGGAAGTGCAGCGCAACGGTGTCACCACACGTAAGCAATCCTCGGCCCTGCTGCAGGTCATCGCCGTTTATTCGCCGAAAGGCAGCCGCGACGGCCTCTTCCTGTCCAATTTCGCAACCATCAACCTGCTCGACACGCTGCGTCGCGTACCGGGCGTGGGTAATGCCTCGCTGTTCGGTGCGCTCGACTACTCGATGCGCGTTTGGCTGAACATGGAGCGCATGGCGAGCCTCAACATCACGCCCGACGACGTGGTGAAGGCGGTCCAGGCACAGAACGTTCAGGCCGCGGTCGGCCTGGTCGGCGCGGCGCCGTTGATGAGCGACGTCGACTTCCAGCTCAACA
>CALROF020000062.1:0-28232 GCA_943369775.1 Reyranella massiliensis 521 | reverse complement strand
CGAAGCTGCGTTCCTCGAAGAAGTTGCCAACCTGCATCCCGATGCAGAGAGCAAACCGGTAATCGTCGCCAACTGCCAGGCAGGCTGGCAGATCATGATGATGGCCGCCGTTCGCCCAGAACTGTGTGGGCCTCTGGTACTCGCCGGTTCGCCGCTGTCGTACTGGGCCGGGGTGCGCGGCCGGAATCCGATGCGCTATCTCGGCGGCACGCTCGGTGGGACATGGCTGACAGCACTTGCCGGCGATCTCGGCAACGGCATCTTCGACGGGGCCAGCCTGGTCGCGAACTTCGAGTCGCTCAACCCTGCCAACACCTACTGGCAGAAGCCCTACAATCTCTACTCGAAGGTCGACACGGAGACGTCGCGCTTCCTCGACTTTGAAACCTGGTGGGGCAGTCCAGTCCTGCTGAATGCCGGCGAGATGCAGTGGATTGCCGACAACCTGTTCGTCGGCAATAAGCTGACGTCGGGCGAGATCCGCACGTCTGACGGCGTGCGCGTCGACCTGCGCAACATCCAGTCGCCCATCGTCGTTCTCTGTTCCTGGGGCGACAACATCACGCCACCGCAGCAGGCGCTGGGCTGGATCATCGACCTCTATGACGACGATCAGGACATCGTCGATAACGGACAGACGATCGTCTACACGCTGCATCAGACGATCGGGCATCTCGGGATATTCGTCTCCGGCAAAGTCGCGACCAAGGAGCACGCCGAGTTTGCTTCCTGCATGGAGATGATCGACCTGTTGCCGCCCGGCCTGTACGAGGCCGTGATCACCGAAGTCGACGAGGATACGAACCGCCCGGACCTCATCCACGGCAAGTATCTCTTCCGGCTGGAAGCGCGGACCCTCGACGACATCCGGGCGCTGGGCACCAACACTCCGGAGGACGATCGCCGCTTTGCGACGGTGGCGCGGGTATCGGAGATCAACCTCGGCCTCTACCGCACGGCGCTGCAGCCTGCCGTCAAGGCCATGGCGACCGAGCAGTCGGCCGATCTTCTGCGCGAGACGAATGCCAATCGGCTGCGATTTGCTGCTTTCTCGGATCGTAATCCGGCGATGCGCCCGGTGAAGGAACTGGCCGCAGCTGTTCGCGCCGATCGCAAGCCGGTTGCAGCCAACAACCCGCTGCTTGTCTGGGAGCAGGTTACCTCGACCTGGATTTCGACCTGCTGGGAGAGCTACAGGCTCACGCGCGACGCCATGACGGAGGCGGCGTTTCTGGCGACCTACGGATCGCCGCTGCTGCAGTCCCTCGTGGGGCTTGGTCCTGGGACCGAAGTGACCGGGCCGGGCAGGGACCTGGTCCGGGAGGCGAACGCCACACGCCGGCAGGCCGACCTCGAGAAGCATTTCGACGTGGGTGGCCTGCCCGAAGCTGTCATCCGGTCGATCATGTACGTCCGGATGCCCGAGCATGCCATCGACGAGCGAGGGTTCTCCGTCCTGCAGGCCATCCGGCAGGTACAGCCGGCCAATCGGCGTCTGAGCCGCAGCGAAGCCAAGATGATGCTTCGCGACCAGTATCTGTTGCTGCGGTTTGACGAGGAGAGAGCCATCGCGGCACTTCCCCGGCTGTTGCCTCGTGAGAAGCGCCAGCGCCAGGTTGGCTGGCAGGCCGTCCAGGACGTGATCGAGGCAAGTGGCAGTCTGCCGAAAGAGGGGAAACGGCGCCTGCAGCGTGTTGGAGAGCTGTTCAATATCCAGCCGCAATCGACGTCGGGCGCAGGGCATGCCTGATCTCGCGTCGTCTGATGCACACGAGAAGTACCGGCGGTTGATCGCAGTCGCCCAGAAGCATCCGGCGATGGTGACGGCGGTCGCACATCCCTGCGATGCCGTATCGCTGGAGAGCGCCAGCGAAGCTGCGCGCATCGGCCTGCTCAAGCCGATCCTTGTTGGGCCTGTCGCACGCCTGCGGGACGTGGCGCAGCGCGCCTCGATCGACATAGGTGCTTTCGAGCTGGTGGATTCGCTTCACAGCCATGATTCGGCGGCCAAGGCAGTCGAACTGGTCCGGGCCGGCAAGGCCGAAGCGCTGATGAAAGGCAGCCTCCACACCGACGAGCTGATGGCCGCGGTCGTGGCACGCGACAGCGGCATCCGGACCGCGAGGCGCATCAGCCATTGCTTCGTGATGGATGTCCCGACGCACAATCAGGCGCTGATCATTTCCGATGCCGCCGTCAACATTGCGCCGACGCTGGAGGTCAAGGTCGACATCGTGCAGAACGCGATCGACCTCGCAAAGGCCCTCGGGATCGACGTGCCGCGTGTAGCAATCCTCAGCGCCATGGAAACCGTCAATCCCAAGGTGCCTTCGACTATCGAGGCCGCCGCCTTGTGCAAGATGGCCGATCGCGGGCAGATCAAGGGCGGGTTGCTCGACGGGCCGCTCGCGTTGGACAATGCGATCAGCGCCGAAGCGGCCGCCATCAAGCAGATTGTTTCGCCCGTAGCGGGCCGGGCCAATATCTTGATCGTGCCCGATCTGGAAGCCGGCAACATGCTGGCCAAGAGCTTGTCGTTCCTTGCCTCGGCAGACGCTGCGGGGATCGTGCTCGGTGCCCGCGTCCCGATCATTCTGACGAGCCGAGCCGATTCGCTGTCGACGCGCCTGGCCTCCTGCGCGGTCGCCAGCCTGGTCGCCGCCGCGCGCCGGGCCTCCGCCGCAACTGCCATCTCGTGAGGACATTATGAAGGAAGCCATCCGGCCAGTGCTGACGGGCCACAAGGCGCTGGTCGTGGGAATTGCCAACGATCAATCCATTGCCTACGGCTGCGCCCGGGCATTCCGGGATGCCGGGGCCGACGTCGCCGTCACCTGGTTGAACGAGAAGGCGCGGACCTACGTCGAGCCGTTGGCCGACGAGCTCGAGGCACCGATCAAGGCCGAGCTCAATGTCGCCGTCCCGGGACAACTCGAAGCCGTCTTCGAGGAAATCTCGCGCAAGTGGGGAAAGCTCGACATTCTCGTGCACTCGATTGCATTCGCGCCGATAGACGACTTGCGCGGCGGGTTGCTCGACTGTTCGGCCGAAGGCTTCGCCAAGGCAATGGACGTGTCCTGTCACTCGTTCGTCCGGATGGCTCGCCTTGCCGTTCCGCTGATGAAGGACGGGGGCACGATGTTCGCCATGAGTTACTACGGCGCCAACCGGGTGGTGCCGAACTACAATGTCATGGGGCCGGTCAAGGCGGCACTGGAGGCCTCGTGCCGCTATCTTGCCTACGAACTCGGGCCCCGCGGCATCCGGGTGCATGCCATCTCTCCCGGCCCGCTCAAGACGCGGGCGGCGTCCGGTCTCAAGGATTTCGAGCTGCTGCTCAACGAAGCCGCCAAGAAGGCGCCCCTGGGCGAACTCGTCGATATCATGGATGTCGGCTACGCCTGTGCCTACCTGGCGACTCCGTTCGCCCACCGGATCACCGGCGGGACGGTCTATGTCGACGGCGGCACGAACATCGTGGCCTGAGCGGACCGTGACATCGACACCGGGCTGCATCGCTGTCCTCAACGCGGGCTCTTCGAGCATCAAGTTCGCGCTCTACGAGGTGCGTCCTGAAGGAGACCTGCTGTTCCGCGGCCAGATCGAGAAGTTGGGACAGGCACCGCATCTGATCACCCGGGACGCAGCCGGCAGGACCGTCGTCGAGAGGCATTGGCCGGAGGGCGGCCTCGATCACCATGCGGCAACCGCCGAGATCATGACGATGGGCCGCGAGTTGCTGGCCGGTCGGCCCGTGCTCGCCTTCGGGCATCGGGTGGTCCACGGCGGTACCGCGTACGCGGCTCCCGTGCGCATAGACGCTGCGATCATGGCCGACCTGGCGAAGCTCGTGCCCCTCGCGCCGCTGCATCAGCCACACAATCTTGCGCCGATCGCGGCAATCGCGGAGGCAGCGCCGCATCTACCGCAGATTGCCTGTTTCGACACCGCGTTCCATCGGACCCAGCCTGCGCTTGCCCAGGAATTCGCGCTGCCGCGGGAAATCACTGCAGGCGGCGTCAGGCGTTACGGCTTCCACGGCCTCTCCTACGATTATGTCGTGCGGCAGGTGCGGAGGACGCTGCCACTCGCCCCAGAGGCGCGGCTGGTCATCGCGCATCTTGGCAATGGCGCCAGCCTCTGCGCCGTCCGCGGCGGCCGAAGTGTGGCCAGTACGATGGGCTTCACCGCCGTCGACGGTCTGATGATGGGGACACGCACGGGCGCGTTGGACCCTGGTGTTCTACTCTACCTCCTGCAGGAGCGGGGCTTCGATGCCAAGGGGATCGAAGACCTCATCTACCGGCAATCGGGTCTGCTCGGTGTATCGGGCATTTCGTCCGACATGCGCACACTCCGGCAGTCCAGCGCGCCCGAGGCAGCCGAGGCGATTGCGCTGTTTGTCTACCGGATCGTTCGCGAGGTCGGCTCGCTTGCCGCGGCGATGGGAGGGATCGACGCAATCGTGTTTACCGCCGGCATTGGCGAGAACGATGCTGCGACCCGGGCGGAAATCGTGGCCGGGTGCCGGTGGCTGGGCCTGGAACTCGATGAAGGCCTCAATGAGCGGGCCGACCGTTGCATCAGTGCGGCCGGAGCGCCGGTTTCCGCCTGGATCGTCCCGACCGACGAGGAGCGCATGATCGCCCACTACACCCGAGAGGCCTTGGCCGATTGACGAATGTCAAAGGCAGGCCGGACGGCCAGCTCTAGGTTGCGGCATAGGGAGGGCGCCATGGCCAAGGACGGCAAGGAGAAGCTGAAGCGCAAAGTCTACGAGAAGCAGCTTGGCAAGTTGCAGGTCGAGCTCTGCTATCTCCAGGACTGGATCAAGGCGACCGGTGAGCGGGTCATCATTGTCCTGGAAGGTCGCGATGCTGCGGGCAAGGGTGGGCTGATCAAGGCCATTGCGGCGCGGGTCAGCCCGCGTGTGTTTCGCGTGGTCGCCCTGCCGGCGCCGACGGATCGCGAACAGACCCAGATGTACATTCAGCGCTACATGCAGCACTTTCCGTCCGGCGGCGAAATCGTGATCTTCGATCGCAGCTGGTACAATCGCGCCGGCGTCGAGCTCGTCATGGGCTTCTGCACGCGAGAGCAGCACGAAACCTTTCTGCAGAATTGCCCGATGGCGGAACGCTTCATTGTCGGCAGCGGGATCCGTCTGCTGAAGCTCTGGCTCGAAGTGGGGCAGGACGAGCAGGAGAGGCGCTTTGTGGCGCGGATCGACGATCCGATTCGTCAGTGGAAGCTGAGCCCGATGGACCTGGAGTCTTACAAGCGCTGGTACGAGTACTCGCGCGCCCGCGACCTGATGCTCAAGCATACGGATATTGACGAAGCGCCTTGGCACATCGTGCGCACCGACGACAAGCGCCGCGGACGGCTGAATGCCATCTCGCACATCCTGTCGCGCATTCCCTACAAACGTATCGACAAGGCAAAGGCCAAGCTGCCCGCGCGCTCCGAGAAGCGGCAATACGACGATCAGGCCACGCTTAAAGAGCGGCGTTTCGTAGAGGAACTTTTCTGAGAACCGAGGAGAGTCGACATGGTTAAGCTCCTGACCGTGAAGGAATTGCAGGCAAAGATCGCCGAAGCAGAGGGTGCCAAGGCGTCGGCAGCGCTGAAACGACAGCAGGCCGAGGAACACGAAAAGGCGGAACTGCTGGACCACCTCACCAAGCCGTCGGGCCTCAGCGACGAAGAGGTCATGGAGAAGGCGTCGATCATCATCAACCGTGCGGTGGAGAACGGCCTGATGTCGGTGCAGGTCTTTCGTTTCCCCCATACGCTCTGCACCGACAATGGCCGGGCCATCAACCAGGGTGAAGCCGGTTGGGAGAAGACGCTGACGGGCATTCCAAATGAAATCTTCGAGTTCTGGAAACGCCAGCTCCAGTCGCGCGGCTATCACATCCGATACGAGATCATCGACTACCCGAATGGAATGCCGGGCGACGTGGGCATCTTCCTCAGCTGGGGCTGAGGAAGAGAGTGTTGGGGCCGCGGAGACAGTCCTCGGCGTCAGATTTCCCGGAATGCCCGCTGAAAGCTGTCCACGACTGGCTTCGTCAGGTACTCGAAGAACGTGCGATCACCCGTACGGATGAAGACTTCGACAGGCATGCCGGCCATCGCCCGGAATCCAGGGATCTTGCCTGATTCGGATTGGTCCAGTCGAACGCGTGCGAGGTAGACGTCGCGATTGGTGCCGTCGAGGCTGGCATTGAAGCCGGCGCGGTCGGGAACCGCGTCGGCAGACACGTAGATCACGGTGCCGGTGAGCATCGGCGTGGAACGAGCATTCATGAAGTTCAGGCGGATGGTCGCTTCCTGGTCGACTCTCACATGATCGATGTCCTGCGGCCTGACACGGACTTCGATCAATAGATTCTCGTCCACCGGCAGGAGGTCGAGAATGCTGCGGCCGGGTTCGACCACGCCGCCGGACGTGTGATACCGCATCTTGACGACGACACCGCGCACGGGTGCCACGATCTGGATGCGATTCAGAACGGCTTGCGCGGATCGAATGCGCTCGCGGACGTCCTGGAGTTCACCAAGCGTTTCGTGAAGCTGCTCCATCGCGGTCTTCACGGCCATGCTGTAGACGCCGTTGATCTGTTCCTTGGCGCGCGAGATCCGGTCTCGTGCGTCTCCGACTTCACCAAGCAGGCGGGCGATTTCGCCACTGGAGCCGGCGTGGGCGCGCTGCAGGTTCAGCAGCTCCGACTTGCGGATGAGACCGCTGTTGGCCAGTTGCGACTTGCTGTCGATTTCCTCCGTGTACAGCGCGACCTGGCGCTCGACGTTCATGATCTGGATCTTTCCAGCATCGATGCGCTGGACCAGGGCGTTGATGCTTTCCTGCAGAGAAGCGACCTCGCTCTGCATGTTGCTTTGGCGCGCCACGAAGGTGCTCATCTGGGCCTCGAGCATCGAGGCCAATTCCGGATCGTCCAGATACGACTTCATGGTATCCGGCCACTGCAAGTCGTTTTTGCGCATTGCTTCGGCCTGAAGCCGAAGGCGCATGGCTTCGAGCCGTGCTTCGCGCAGGACAAGCCGCCGCAGCTCCGCCTTCGGGGCAGTATCATCCAGCTCGATCAGGATCTGGCCGGCCTCGACGCGGTCGCCTTCACGTACTTTGATGGCCCGGATCACACCACCGTCGGGATGCTGGATGATCTTGTTCTCGCCAGTGGCGACGAACGAACCGGCAGTTACGATCGCCCCGGAGATCAGCGCGACGCCGGCCCAGAATCCGAACACCGCCATGAAGGCAATGAGCAACAAGGCGCCCCATAGGCTGGCGCGCCGGCTCGATCGGGAGATGCTGTCATACCAATCCAGCTCCGAGGGTGCGGTCGTCATGATCCGTTTCCTTCCCTTAGCCCTGGAGGCTGTCGAGGATATTGGTGCCTTCAGCGGCCTTGCCTGCCTGACCACTGATCATCGGCAGGATCTCGTCGCGCTTGCCCATTGCCTGAACGGTGCCGCTCTTCAACACCATGATCTTGTCCACGCTGCGCAGGAGAGCGGGGCGTTGGGTAATGGCAACGACCGTGATGCCCTTCTTCTTGGCCCGTATCAGCGCCTTGCCGAGGGCAAGTTCGCCCGCGACGTCGAGGTTGGAGTTCGGTTCGTCCAGAACGACGAGCTTCGGGTCGCCGAAGAAGGCACGAGCCAGGCCGATTCGCTGCTTCTGGCCGCCTGAAAGGGGGCTGCCGTCGACTGTGATCGCCGTCTCGTAGCCGAGCGTGAAGTTCGAGACCATCTCGTGGATGTCTGCCAGTTCGGCAGCGGCGAAAACCGCTTCATCCGACGCATCTTCGCGCATGCGGCCGATATTGGCCTTGATGGTCGCCGGGAAGAGCTGAACGTCCTGAGGCAAGTAGCCGACACTCTCGCCGAACTGCCGTGGGTCCCAGTTGCGCAGATCCATCATGTCGAGCCGGATCGAGCCGGCCGTCGGGAAAATGGATCCGACCAGCATCCTGCCCAGCGTGGACTTGCCAGTGCCGGAGGCGCCGACGATCGCCATGGACTCACCGGGATTGAGCTGGAACGACACACCGTTCAGGATCACTTGCTTATTCGGCGGTGGCACGTAGAGGACGCGTTCGACCGTGAGCAATCCGTGCGGCCGGGGCAGGCGGAGCCGCTCGAAGTTGAGCGGCGAGCTCTGGAGCAGCCCCCGGATGCGTGTATACGCCGTGCGCGCCTGCACGAAGCTCCGCCAGCCTTCGATGGTGCCTTCGATCGGTGCCAGCGCGCGGCTGGCAACAATGGACGACGCGATCATCATGCCGCCGGTCAGGTCGCCCTTGAGGGCCAGCCAGGCGCCGACGCCGAGCAATGCGATCTGCGTCATCAGGCGGATAAGCTTCGAGACGCCGGCCAGCACGATGTTGCGATCCTGCGCCAGGACCTGGGTTTTCAGCGACTCGCGCGTCTCGCGGCCCCAGATCTGCACGGCTTCCGGCACCATGCCCATGGCATTCAGAACGCCGGCATTTCGTGCCATGGCATCCGCCTGGAGTGTTGCCCTAAGCCCGAAGGTGTTCGACAGCGAGAAGGGGGCTGCCGTGACGCGCTGGTTCACGAAGGCGATCACCAGCAGGACCAACCCTGTCCCGCTGACGATGAAACCGAGATAGGGATGCACGAGGAAGACGGCCAGCAGGTAGAGCGGCGTGACCGGCGCATCGAGCATGGTCAGCAGCACCGGCCCGGTGATGAAGCTGCGGAGCTGCTGCAGGTCGCCCAGGACTTGGAATTCCCGGCTCGAGCCGTTCTGCGAGGCTTTTGCCGCCGCACTCAGCACCGCCGGCCCCAGCTTGCTTTCCACCTCGACTGCCGTCCGCATCAGGATGATGCGGCGGACGATGTCGACCAGAACATGCATGACCAGCGCCGCGATGACGACGATCGTCAGCATCACCAATGTGTCCATGCTGCGGCTCGTCAGCACGCGATCCGAGATTTGGAAGAGGTAGATTGGTACGGCGAGAACGAGCGTGTTTACCGCGAAAGAGAAGAGGGCGACGGTAATGAGGCTCTTGCGCACGATCGCCAGGCCACGGCCCAGCACCTCACGAAACTCCTTGTCAGAGGAGCGCCGTTGCAGGGGCGGCTTAGGCGGCGGTGGCGGAGCACCGGCCGTCGATGCAGGTTCGTCTTCGCCTCCCGGAGGAGTACGCACGGCAACATTCATGGCAATCCCACACTGCTTTTGAAGTTACGAAAGGACGCTGCTCAAAGGATCTGACGTCGTGTGCGCGGCGGTTTCCATGGGCGTTGGCGTGGTGGAATGCTCCATCGGCATTATCGACACCGCACCATGCTGGACTAGGGCCGCTACCTCAGGGGCAAGCTTTGCCGGGTCGTTGAGGATCACGCCGCTCTTACTCATCAGCATGTCCACCGACTGGGTGATGATGTTGGTCTGGACGAGGACAGACTCCGAATATTGCTGACCGCCGACATGCTGACCGCCGAGCGGACCAAGCTTGATGAGCAGGGCCTCGTTCGAGAGTGCGTTGCCACCGGTCGACACGTAACCGGACTCGCCATTGCCGAGCGTCTGCCTCACCACATCGCTGTCGCTCACGACATTGGTCTGGGTGAGCACGTTGAAGTCGTAGTAGTTGCCGGTGATGAACAGCACGTTCAGCGTCATGCTGCCGTCGCCTGGCACGACGAACCCCTTGTCGATGTCGAGGGTCTGCTCGCCACGCTGCAGATCGTTGACCAGGGAACGCATGTCGGACGACAGGGCAGAGGATCCGCCACTATAGTCGGCAATGGTCGCCGAGTTCGTCAGCCAGTTCGCGCCTGTGCTGACCGTTTCTGTACCCGCACCGCCCGGCCCCTCGTTGATCTGTACGTAGTCGCTGTTCAGCAGGACGTTGGTCTGAAGGATCCAGTTCGCCGAATAGTGATTTCCGGTGACGATTGTCAGGTCGTACTGGGTCCCCGACTGAGTCGCGGTCAACTCGTTGATCTGCTCATTGGCGCCGGTTCCCACTAACTTGTAGTGGTCGGTCGCCGTGTGTTGAACCAGGTCGTTGTCCCGCATGTCGTTGACTTGCGTGACGAGCTTCACGTCGTAGTAGTCGCCATTGACGCGATCGACATTCCAATGCAGCCCGCCAAAGTAGCCCATCTCATAGGGATTGCGGGCGAGTGTCTGGATAAACTCCGCGATGTTGTTGGCTTCGTTGCCGCCAGCCTGGATCACTGCCGTATCGGAGGTTCCGGCAATTGCCGACTGATCGACGAGGACGTTGGTCTGAACAATCACGTCGCTTCGATAGCTATCGCCCAGGACCACGAGGGTTCCGACCGCTCCCTGCGTGTCGGCGATTCCGGCAAAGTTCATTGCCAGATTGTCGCCGGTATGGATGACGGCCATGTTCGCAGAGCTGTCAGTCGGGCTCCCCGGCACGAGATCCGCCGGTCCCCTTGGCAGGGTAGCATCAGCGGCAAGAGCTACGCCGTCGAGAGTGACGCCGGCTTGCAACGGTGTCGGCACCGTGGCGAGCGAATGATCTCCCAGCGCCTGCAAGGTAACGACGATCGTTTCCGGAGTGGCAGCAGCTCCCACATAAGCTTCCGGGATTTGTGCCTCTGCCGTATGCAGCAGGTCGAGCAGGTTGGCCGTTTCATGATGCGGCCATATGGAATCCTGGCCGTCCGGGCTGGTGATGACGTCGTCGTCGTGGAGCGTGTTGATCTGCGTCGCCCGGAGATCGGTCGGATCACCCTTGTCGTCGTACTTGACGTCGATTTCCCGGGTCCGTTCGGCACCGCCGCCACCACCGCGGCTGTTGGAATGCGGGTCGATGGGCTTGGGAGCCTGAGGGACGCTGGCCAAGCGTGGCGAAAGAAACGGAGGAGAAAGGGCCCGATGCGGTCCGACGTGCAGGGGATCCCAGGAATCGGGGCCAGTATCCAGCATCTGCGGCGAGCGGCCGACATTCAGGTCGGTGAGTTCGGGGGGAGAAATCGGTGACGGCCTTGCTTCGGGCGCGTCGTCTACGGGCTTTGGCCGCGCGAAGAAGTCTTCATAGTCGGTCTGGATGCGATGTGGCTCGAGGGCGATTCGCGGATAGCCGCTGAAGAAGGAAAGATAGTTCTTCTTGGTTTCGAGCTGCATGCTACTTCCTCGCCAAGACACGCCCCGGCGAACGGCACGTTGCCATGAAGAGAAAAGAAACTCGCCCGGCCGAGGCCGGGCGAGTCCCTAAGCTGCCTTAGCCGTGGTGGCCGCCGCCGCCGCCCAGCCCGCCGCTGTCCGTCGTGATGACATCGCTGCCAACCACGCTGAAGTCCGCCGAGTTGAACTGGATGTTCGCACCCATCACGATGCTCTGGGTGAATGCATCCTGCGAGATCGAAGCCGTTGCATCGGCCGCGATGCTCGCCGGGGCGTTGTCGTGCACGGTGGAGGTGGCGTCCTCGATCTTCGCATAGCCACCGTCCGCCGAAGCCTTCATCGAGAAGGACGTGCCGCCGGCGTCGTCATGACCCCAGCCGTAGCCGCTCTCGCCGCCGCCGCCCGCGAAGCTCACGGTCGGGTTGGACAGCGTATCCGCATCGACGAGGTTGTTGACCTGGTCGAGGTTGAAGATGGTGCCAGTGCCCGAGCCGTTGACGGCCTGGTCGACGGTCTCCGGCATCTGGAAGAAGATGCCGTCGAGGTGGTCGGCCGAGATTTCCGGCACCAGGTCGAGACCGGTGAGATCGACCGAAACGTTCACCGTCGTGTTGACAGTGTTGTTCACCGTGTTGTCGACGGTGTTTTCGATCGAGTCAGAGGTCGCGTTGATGTTGCCGTTGACGTTCGCGGCGCTGTTCTCGCTGTGGTTCTCGCTGAAGTTGGCATTGCCGTTGGCGTTGCCGTTCAGGTTGCCGTTGCCATTCAGGTTGCCGTTGCCGTTCGAGTTGGCCGAGTCGACCGACTGAGCAACCGCCTGCACGGCAGCCTGGGTTTCGTACTGGCTCTGGCCCTGGGCCTGACCCTGGCCCTGACCCTGCAGATTGGCCTGGCCCTGCGCCTGACCCTGCAGATTCGCCTGACCCTGGAGCTGGCCCTGGGCTTCGAGCTGCGCCTGCAGCTGAGCCTGGGCGTCGCTCGGATCGTTGTTGTTGTGGTTGTTGTTGTTGTTGCTAGGCATGTGTGTCTCCGTATGTGATCTTTGGAAGACGCCCCGCCACACTCATGCCCGCTATTCATCTGTGTGCGGAACATCGACCGTGAACGTGACGTCGATTTGAACAGAAGGACTTGAGATTTCGCCTCCGGCCGCATCGCGCTGGCGGGAAAGCGAGCAGTTCAGAAAGGTCAGCGGGGTGGCATGACTGAGCTCCTTTCCAGGTCTGCGCTCTCTTCCCAGGGAGAGCACCGGTTGCAGGTCCCCAAGCTCGCCTTGCCGCCGTACTGGCCGGGTCACCCCAGCCGGATCGAGATTCGGCAAAGTGTTGCTGTGGCGCTTGCCTTGGGCGTTTACCCCCAGGGCAGGCGGTCTATGGCAGTGGAGACCGGACCGAGCCAACGGACGCGAAGTCGAGTATTCGAGCTCGAATTGCAGTCGGACTGTCACCGATCGCCTGATTGTCGCGTTGTGTTCGTCTCCCTACGGACGATGGACAACCAGAGGTTGTTCTCTTGATCGGCTCATCGTTGGGCGGAGCGTCTGCCTAATCCGGTTTCACCTCAATCGGACAATCGCCACCCTCGAATCCAATTTTGGGAGACCCAGGAATAGGAGCAATCTGTCGGTGTTTTGTCGGTATCTTCTGGAATGTTCGACTAACGAACGTCGATTGCTCGAGCATCTGGAAGACATGGCCGGCGCTATGGAAGGCGCTCGTTTGCCGAGTATTGTCTTTAGATGGAGCAGTTTTTCTGGACGCAGCGCAGGCGCACTGAAGTGCAATTTCTTTCTGACATTTGCGTGATAACGACCGAATGTCGGGCTTCGAGCCTGGGAGAAGCGCGACCCAGGATTACAATTTCCAACGAGTAAGCTATACAGACGTCAAGACGATTTTGATGTGGTGGGACACGTCGAAATTGGGAGCTCGAGGGGTTCGGGCTCCTTCTGATCGAAGGGTTGGGGTTGGGGTCATTAACCAGGGGCCGGACTACAAAGCCCGCGAGACGCTTGCGCTGTTCGCGGACGAGCTGAGTGCACATCGGTATCTCGAAGGGCTTTTGTGGCCCAATGGCGTGTGTTGTCCACGCTGCGGCAATGTCGGCAAAGTCGGCAAGCTGAACGGCGAGACGACCCGTGTCGGCACCTACAAGTGCTACGTCTGCCGCAAGGCTTTCTCTGTCCTACACGGCACCTTGATGAGTGCCAGCCATGTGCCCGCCCATAAATGGCTGCAGGCCATCTATCTCACCGAGGGCGGGGCCAAGCCGATGCGGTCGTATCACCTGCATCAGATCCTGAACGTCTCGTTCAAGACGGCGTCGTCGATGATGCGCCGCATTGGCGAAGCGGCGGCCCAGCTTCAATATCAGGCGCCCCAGCCAAAGCAGCAGGCACTGGCTTCGAGACCTGCATCGATTGGAGCCCTGCGGTCGCCGGGCTTCCCGTCATCGGCTCCGCAGTTGTCTCCCGCGCTATCCAGCAGGGCTGTCCGGGCCAATGTCGAGACCGTTCGCGGCATTCCGGCTCGACTTGGACCTGATGCCTTGTGAGCTGGCTTTTCTGACGGCTTCCTGAAGCCGTGGCAACACTTCCCAGATGCGCCGATTGAGGCTTCTCAGATCGGCGCATGTCTTGAGGATACCGTCGAGACGCTTCTGGTCGATGACGTGTTGCTGGCCAAAGCTGATCTTGCCGCCCTTCATGACCAGTCGCATGGTCTGGGTGTGCGTGATGGCACCGTTGGCATCAACCGTATACATCGCGTGTAGGAATTCGTTGCGGACCTGGTTGGTGTCGTTGAAATCCTTGATGAGCTGATCGAGCACGGAGCGGGTCTCTCGATCGTCTATCTTGATCCGGGCGAGGCGGGTTACGAGATCCAACCGCGCCCGCGTCGTGTTCAAGGTCGAAAAGACGATCGCCGCCGATGCTTCGTCGGTTTGCAGCAGAATCATCAGGATGTAGATCAGCAGGCTCTCGTTGTTGGACGAGCTGAAGACGAGCTGTCCAATCAAGGCCATGAGGTTGGCGCGGCTGGCGACCGTCTCGCGCGCGGCGATCTCGATTGCATTGAAATCCGGCGGATCGGGAAGATCGCCTGCAGCCGCCTCGCTGAGCGGCGAGGGCGCTACTTCGTTTGCATCTGACGGGTCGTCCTGGTCGAAGTCCTGCGGATCGTCGCTTCGCTCGTCCGTACTGGAGCCCGCCTGGCCCTTGTCTACGACGCGGACCAACCTGCGGACGATCTCTTCGAATTCCGCCTTTGTCTCGCCGTCGAGCACGTCTTTCATTCGATCGACAAACAGTGCGAACTGCGCATCGCTATGTGCCGAGATGTTCTTGCGCGCCATGGTGTCGGCTTCCTGATGGACCAAAACAACGAACTCGATAGCAGCAATGCAGAACTCATGCTTTCGCTGCCACCAAGCACATATTACAGGGACATACCGCAAGTGGCATTTGCATTCGAGTTACAGCACATAGTTGAACATACGTTCACATAAGTACACAACGACTGCAGTGGGCGGCCCTCCTGAAAGGGCGACCCGACCAAGGTGGGGCAACGACCACTTCTCTCGGCTTCGTTCAAACTCATTCTGCCGTTGGGTCGTTCAAGATTGGTTGAACTGACGTCATCGCTGATGCAGCTTAATGTTCCAAGCGGGAAGTCCGGGTTTGTGGCCCCGGACTTGATCGTGAGTGTACGATTATTGCGCGATCGGAGCGCCTGTGGTGGGAGCACAGGGTGTGAAGGGAAGTAGACATGACCAATGTTCAACAGCCATCGCTACAATCAGCTGGACAGTCGTGTGAAGTCAGGAAGGAGCCGATGGTACGGCTTCTGTCAAAGCGTCAATTGAAGGAGATGGTCCTCTACACCGGCCAGCACATCCAGCGTTTGGAGGATGCCGGGAAGTTCCCTAAACGGGTTCGCCTGGGTGATGGGCCACGAGGCCGGGTCGGTTGGCTCGAGAGCGAAGTGTTGGAGTGGTTGCAGGCGCGGATTGAGGCTCGCGACAAGGAGGCCGGCAACACGACCTAGTGCTCCGAGAGGCTAGGCCTTGCCGGGGGTCCAGTGAGCCACTTCGTAACCATCGACCACTTTGTCGGTAGGCTCGAATCCTTCGGGATTGCGTAGCGGTTCAATAACCTTGCGCGCCACTGCCACCGAGTTTGGCTCTGCGTACTTTTGCATGTGGCCAGCTATGTCGATGACGCGATCCGACATGGCCGCAAGGGGGGTGGACTCGTCGAAGTGGACGTAGCCGGCATTCACGCCGCAGCGCACGGCAAAATTTTCTCGCATCAGCTTCACGTTCTGATTGAAGGCACCGAGCGCCAGGATGACGTCCTTGCCGGCTCGAACAGCCTGGTCGATCGTCGGGAAGCACGCCATCACCCCATCCGGCGTCCAGGCCGTTTTCAGGATGCCATGGATGTCGAAGACGCCTTCGACCATCTTCCTGTACTCCGCGAAATCGTACTGTATGGCCGCATTCTCCTCGCGCTCCTTCATGGCCGTCGATCCGACGACGTCGATGGACAGAAAGGCCACCTCGCGACCGAAGGCATCCAGCTTTTTCTTGGCTTCCGCGAAGGCGCGTAGAAGCTCGCTGCGGTCGACGCTCTTAGCGTTCTCGAAACTTTTGAATCCCTTGTCGAGGGTCGCGGCCGCCTGGGTGCCCTCGTCGAGCTGCATGGACTCCTTCCAGCGTTGAAGCTGCCGCCGCATCTGCCGCGCGGTCGCCCGGCTTGTAATGCGGTTACGCATGGAAGCGGCGCCGATGGCCACCACTGCCAAACCCGCCACCAGTATCCAATCGGTCCGGTCCTTGCCGGCGATCTGGGTCGGAATTTGCTCCCGTAGCTTGGGTCCCACGAATCGCAGGAGCTGGTCCCGCTGGCGCAGTGCATAGTCCGTTGCTGCGTAGCCGTGCGGCTTGTCGAAATAGGCGAGGGCATGGGGGGCCAGCAGCAGCACGATCGCAATCAGGATCAGCCAGCGCAGAAGCGACACGAGCCCCGACATGACGATGATCGGGAACGACCGGCGCGGCAGCGTAAAGGTTCCCGACATTGTCTCTCCAGCGGGAGGCCGCGGTTGTTTCGTCTTACTTAGAGCCAACCGTGCCGTGTGCCCTCAATGGGATTTGACGGACCCATATTGCACATCAGCTACCGCGATATTGACCCTCGGAGCATAGCGCGACATTGAGGCTAATCCGTCGATGCGATGAGTTTGCGTGGCGTTTTGAACTCACAGCACCTCTCTCGGAACTCGTTCAAAGCGTCCAGGCAAGAGGAATAGTCCTATGTCACCGGCAGCCACGGCAGCCCCGCGCGGAAGGCGCTCCAGGTCATGATCGACTATCAAATTACCATGCCGACCATCCTGATCGGCCTCTTCGTACTCTCGCAAGGCCTGTACTTGATGGCCTTTGCGATCGACGTCTATCTCTTCTCGCTCCCCGTGAACCGCGTGGACATGACAGAGGCAGAGTACCTGCAACCCGATGACTTTCCCTTCATCGTTCTCTTCTATCCGGTGCTAAGGGAACTCGAAGCGACGATGCGGACGACGCTGACGTCGCTCGCCGAACTCGATTACCCGCGCGATCGCTATCGCGTCATTGCGATTCCCAACTCAGACGATCACGACACCGTTGCCAGCCTCGAACGGCTGCAGGACGAGTTTCCGTTCCTGCAGTTGATACCGGTACCGCCTACGAGCGACCGTAGCTGGCAGGTCGTGTGGAATGCCTGGGAGCGCAACGATAAGGCCTACTGGTGGCACAGCGGGCGCCGCGCCTACAATCGCGACCTTCCACCCAAGAAGACGCGGCAGCTGATCTACGCGTTCTACACAATGGTCGCGGAGGTCGGAGGGCGGGAAGACTTCCTGATCGACTACATCGACGCCGACAGCTGCCCGCCGCGTGACCACCTGCTGGCGGCCGCCGTCGGGATCCGCCGCTACGACGTCCTGCAGGCGAAGAATGTCGCGGGAAATCTCAACGCCAGCATGGCGGCCTCGTGGCACGCCTTCGATCACATGGCCTGGGATGGCATGAAATACCAGCACCTTTCGTCCAATGGGCGTCAGCCGTACTGGGTGTTGGGCAAGGGTACGATTTTCCGGGCCTCCGACCTCGTCGCGCTGGGGGGCTTCCATCCCTGGCTGACGATCGAGGACCCCGAAGTCGGAATGCGCTTCTGGGTGAACGGGAAGCGGCTCGGCATCATCGAAAACTCCTTGATCGAGGAGGTGCCTTCGACGCTGATGAGAGGCATCACGCAGCGTAAGCGTTGGGTCGCAGGCTTCTTCCAGAGCCTCGGCACGCCTCTTCAGTCGATGGGCATGACGCGGTGGCAGCGATTCAAGGCTTGGCTCATCTTCATGCCCTGCCTGTCGCTGTCCCTGAACGCCGTCGGCATCCCGATCGGCATCTGGGCGCTATGGACCTGGCTGGACGGCACATCGGTCATGCCCGAATGGACGATTGGCCTGGCCGCATTCAACGTTGCGACCTACGCGGTGATGCTGTCGGCTCTGTACTGGTCGACATGGAAGCGTACGGCTCTCGTGCTCACCAGCATGCGTGCGCGCCTATGGTACATGTTGCGAGTCAATCCGGTGTCGCTCGCAATCTGGTGGCTCATCTGGCTCATACCGCTCTGGATCGGCTATCGGATGTACGTCCACGACAAGGGCCTCGTGTGGGAGCGGACGGAGAAGATCAACGCCAACGAGCCTCTCATGCTGGAACTCCGGCGCTAGCACACTCAGTCCACCGCACGTCGGTCTCCGACGTGCGGTGGGTGTTCTAAGTTGCAAAGGATTGGGTGGCGTAAGTCGGATACCAGGTGCACCAAATCCAAAAGTCGATGCATACGGCATGTGGCAGACAAGGGAAGGGAGTTACAAAGGAGGCGTCAAGTGATGTCGAGGCGTCATGCGTTGGTAACGGGAGGGGCGGGGTTCATCGGATCCCATCTCGTCGACAAGCTTCTCGATCGCGGATTTGAAGTGACGGTCCTCGATTGTCTTCTGCCTCAAGTTCACGGCGATGCCGAAATGGCAGCCGATGGCTGGCCGGTCTATCTCAATCCGGAAGCCCGCCGCATCAGAGGCAACATTCTCGACGACGGAGTCTTCGAGTCCAGCCTCACCGGCGTTACGCACCTCGTCCACCTGGCCGCATCCGTCGGCGTTGGTCAGAGCATGACGAACATCGTCGACTATACGCGCAACAACACCATGGCCACTGCGATCGTCCTCGACGTGCTGTCGAAGTGCCGGCACAGCGTCGAACGGTTGGCCGTAGCGTCGTCGATGTCGGTCTATGGCGAAGGCGAGTATCGCTCGGCGTCCACGCAGTGCTCGCTCGCGCCGCCGCCGCGCACGCAGGAACAGCTCCAGCACAGGTCGTGGGAGCTCACGCGAACCGACGGCAAGACGACGGAAGCGCTTGAACCTGTTGCGACGAAAGAGGACAAGCCGCTGCACCCGGCTTCGATCTATGCGATCAACAAGCGCGACCAGGAAGAGATGTGCCTGACAGTCGGCCGCGCTCTGGGCATTCCTACGGTCGCGCTTCGCCTCTTCAACGCCTACGGCTCGCGCCAGGCGCTCAGCAACCCTTACACCGGTGTCGCCGCGATCTTCATCTCGCGGCTTCTGAACGGCGAACCGCCGCTTGTCTTCGAAGACGGCGAGCAGAAGCGTGACTTTGTCCACGTCGGTGACGTTGCCGAGGCCTTTGCGACCGTGCTCGAGAGCGACAGGCGGGTTTGGGAAGTCTTCAACGTCGGCAGTGGCCAGTCTGTCACGGTGAACAGCATTGCGCGCACGCTGGCGCGGCTGCTGCGCAAGAACATCGCGCCGCAGGTTCTGGACAAGTACAGGGTCGGTGATATCCGCCACTGCTTCGCCGATATCTCCCGGATCGAGAAGGCGTTCGAGTTCAAGCCGAGGCGAGAATTCGACGACGGCATGGAGGAGCTGATCCGCTGGGTCGTGACGGCGCGCAAGCCGGTCGATCGGTCCGCGAGTAGCCTCGCCGAGCTCACACGCGGCCGGATGGTGGTCTGAGCTCACTGCGCATCCTGACCGACCCTAAGGGTTGGTCAGGCCCGATACCGCAAGGCGTTGGCGATGGCGTGGTACATCGGCTTGCGCCGCATCGTGGCGTCGAATGGCAGGCCGCGATTGACACCAGGTGTCGATCCGTCTCTCCAACCGCCCGGATAGCGGGCAAGGTCAGCCGGCGTGACTTGCAGCCACGAGTGCCGGTCGCTCAGGCCCCAGGTAGTCACGCCGCGCACCGCGGGCTGCGCCAGGGCGACGTCGAGATAGCGAGCCGTGGCATCGGCGACCTGGCGGTCGCGTCGCTCAACCGACTGGATGTAGTCGTGTTCTTTGACGTCCAGTTCGGTAATCACGATGAACAGTCCCAGATCAGCGATGCTTTGAAGGAATGGCGCGTAGACATCTGCGCGGAACGGGCCCTTGGACAAGTCGAGATGCGCCTGCAGGCCAACGCCATCCAACGGGACGCCGGCGCGCTTTAGCCGCTCAAGCAGTTTGAGGAAGTGATACCGACGGTCGCTTTCGACCCGGTCCTCGGTCTCAAGCGCGAACTCGTTGATCATCAGCTCTGCACTTGGGGCGAGGCGGCGAGCCTCGTTCAACGCCCTCGGAATGTAGTCCGGGCCGAAAGCCTCGAGAAACACGCTGCCGCGCAGTCCATCCATGCGATACCCGGTCTCGATCGGCTCGTTGACCACATCCCACTGGGTGATCGTGCCGCGGTAGCGGCCCAGTACGGTCTCGAAGTACCTCTGGATGAGTACCCAGTTCTTTTGCGTACGCAGCGCCGATTCCGCCCAGGCAGGGATGCCGCCATGCCACAGCAGGGTGTGTCCATGCAGGCGCATCCCTTGTGCGACAGCGAACGCCAGCAGGTTGTCCATCGGACCGAACTGAAAGGAGCCCGGCGACCGTTCGATGGCGTCCCATTTGAGCGCGATCTCCGGCGTCAGCCAGGCGCATTCACGCAATACGGTGCCTCGCAGATCGTCTTCCCGCGCGATGTCTTCGATCCGTACGGCCGATCCGAAATAGCGCCCGGCACTCGCAGCTATCTGCGAGAGTGAATCGTCGGTCGAGCGCGACGGCTGCCTGGCGAGGGCCAATTCACTGTGTCCGATGATTGCGCTGGCTGCGAGAAGGCGCCTACGAGTCAGTCCAGATGGCAAAAGGTCCTCACACGCCGACCGGGCGTCCCCTCATGATCTCTCCTGATCATTGTGATTGCCAGCCTCTCCCGACAAGTGAGTGCCCAGGCTCGATGACGTGAGTGAAGCGTCATCGATTGCAGGGCCTTTCGGTCTGCGTGCCTGGGCGAAGGTATTGCCGCGGGTGGGAGCCGTGTCGGCAATGCCAGCCAGACGATGCTATCCGCCCGGCATGGCGTGTCGCACTCGGACTTGAGCACCCCAGATATTGAGATCGTTGTGCTTTCCGCGACCTCGTGCTGATCGGAGTCGACAGCCGGCCTCAATCACCGTTGAAGTGCACCTTGGGAATCGGGGATGGGAAAGGGTGGAAGCCATGAAGTATTTATCTGCGCTTGTTGTCTTCTTCGTCTTTTTTGCAATCTTGCCAGAGACGACCAAGAGCCAAGCGAAAACAAGTCAACTCTGCGAGCAGAAAGTCGAGTATTCGGTCGTGTCACCCGATGCGACCGCGAACCCAGAGCTCCGTGCTTTCTCAGGGGTATGGGCCGGCAACGTCACGTTCCAGCCAACCGTCGAGATGTGCGTTGCTCTTGTTGTCGAAAAGATCCAGGCGGACGGCAAGGTCGACACCAAGTTCGTCTGGCTGACAGGCTCGAGCACGGGCATCGAAAACCTGGTGAGCCTGGGGGCGGTGTCCTGGTCGGGAAAGATCGAAGGCGACACGCTGCGCCTCGTCGGAACCAATAACGGCAACACCTATACGTACGTGTTTCGTCCGACGGGAGCGAACAAGATGACGGGTTCCTTTTTCCAGAACAGCCATCAGTACCCCTTGGCGCTGACGCGGCGGCAGGCGGGCTGAAGGCCAGCCTATCGAGCCGGTGCTTAGCAGAGAATGCGAATTGAAGAGGAGAAGGGCGTCGCCTATTCCACGGTGACGCTCTTGGCGAGGTTCCGAGGCTGGTCGACGTCGGTGCCCTTGGCGACCGCGGTATAGTAGGCCAGCAACTGAACCGGCACGGTGTAGAGGATCGGCGCCACTGCCGGATCGACCTTGGGCAAGACGATCGACGCGGCCGCCTGTGAACCCAAACGAGCAACGCCCTCGGCATCGCTCAGCAGCACCAGCTTACCGCCGCGCGCTTTCACCTGCTCGAAGTTCGAGGCGATCTTGTCGAAGACGGTGTCGGACGGCGCCACCACGACGACCGGTACCATTTCGTCGATCAGCGCGATCGGACCATGCTTCATCTCGCCGCCAGCATAGCCTTCGGCGTGGATGTAGGAGATTTCCTTGAGCTTCAAGGCACCTTCCAGCGCGATCGGGAAGGACGAGCCGCGTCCCATGTAGAGGACGTCACGCGCCTCGGCGAGGATCTCCTGAGCGATTCGCCTGTATTGCTCCTCCATGCCTATGGCAGCGTTGATGTGCGCCGGCAGCTCGATCAGGGCACTGGCGAGCCGCATCACTTCTTCCTGGGAGAGATTGCCGCGCGCGCGACCGGCATCGATTGCCGCGGCCAGCAGCACGGTAAGCTGCGTCGTGAACGCCTTGGTCGACGCGACGCCGATCTCGGGCCCGGCAAGCGTTGGCAGCACGAGGTGCGATTCGCGGGCGATGGCGCTTTCGGGAACGTTCACCACCGACAGGATGATTTGCTGCTGCGCCTTGGCGTAACGCAACGCTGCGAGAGTGTCGACGGTCTCGCCTGACTGCGAGACGGCGATGCATACGCCATTCACGGACATGGGTGGCTCGCGATAGCGCAATTCCGAGGCGACTTCGATGTCGACCGGTAGCCGCGCCAGCCGCTCGAACCAGTATTTGGCCACCATGCAGGCATAGAATGCCGTGCCGCAGGCTGTCATGGTCAGCCGGGGGACCTTGGCCCAATCGCAGGGCAGAGCGGGCAGGGTGACCGACCGCGTCGCGGGTTCGAGATAGGCCTGCAGCGTGTCACCGATGACGACAGGCTGCTCGTAGATCTCCTTCACCATGAAGTGGCGATGGTTGCCCTTGCCCATCATGGCGCCCGAGATGCCGCTCTGCCGGATTTCGCGCTTTACCTCGGTTTGGCCCTGGAAGATCGTGGCGCCCTTGGTGTTCAGCACGACCCAGTCGTCGTCCTCCAGATAGGTCACCCGCTTGGTAAAGGGCGCCAGGGCCAGGGCGTCGGTGCCGATATACATCTCGCCGTCGCCGTAGCCCACAGCCAGGGAGCTGCCACGACGTGCCCCCATCAGGATGTCGTGACGGCCGGTGAACAGGGCAACCAGCGCGAAAGCGCCGCGCAGCCGCTCCATCGCCTTGCCCATGGCCTCCTGCGGCGACATCTGGCGCTCGAGATTCGACGTCAGGAGCTGCGCCACGACCTCGGTGTCGGTGTCGCTGTCGAAGTGGCGGCCGTCGGCCAGGAGTTCGTCCTTCAGTTCCTGGAAGTTCTCGATGATGCCGTTGTGGACGATCGCGACCTGGTCGGTCGCGATGGGATGGGCGTTGCGCTCGCTGGGCTTGCCGTGGGTCGCCCAGCGCGTGTGGCCGATGCCGATCGTGCCGGGCAGAGGTTCCTTTGCCAGCTTGGCTTCGAGATTGACCAGCTTGCCTTCGGCGCGCCGGCGTTCGATGTGGCCGTTGAGCAGGGTGGCGACACCAGCCGAGTCATAGCCGCGATACTCCAGACGCTTCAGCGCTTCGACCAGCAGGGGCGTGACAGGAGCATTGCCGATGACGCCAATAATTCCGCACATGGGACCCCGCCAGGTTACTTTGCGCCCTGACCGCGGATCACTGCCGGAAGGGTCGCGATAAGAATGTAGAGGTCGAGCCAAAGGGCGCGATTGCGAATGTAGAAGCAGTCCTGTGCGCGTTGGTCGCCAAGATCGCCATTGCTGCGCGAAGAGATCTGCCAGAGTCCGGTAAGACCGGGCGGCACGGTTACCCGCAGCGCTTGGAATTCGGGATCGAATGCATTCATGTGGTAAGCGGGGAACGGCCGTGGGCCCACCAGGCTCATGTCGCCGCGGATGACATTCCAGAGCTGGGGCAACTCGTCCAGGCTCGTTCGCCGCAGGAAATTGCCGATATGCGGGAGGATTCTTGGGTCTGCCGGCAACTTGAAGTACCGCTGCCATTGTTCGCGCATGGCGGGGTCGGCTGCCAGCACACGCTCAAGCCGCTGCTCGGCGTCCTGATACATTGTGCGCAGCTTCAGCACCTGGATTGGCTTGCCGTAGCGGCCGACCCGGCGCTGACCATAGAAAGCCGGCCCTGGATCTGCGATTTTGACGGCCAAGGCGAGCAAGCAAATGACCGGCGCCGTAAGAATCGCGATCGGCAACGTCACGGCAAGATCGATGATGCGCTTTTGCACCCCGCTGGGATGGGGCGGCCGTCCGACCAGTTCCAGGGCTACGAAGCGATCAAAATGACGAGTCTGCAGGCCAGTGGAGGCAAGATCACCAAGCTGGTTGACCACAAGGATTTGCCGGGCGCCCAGTCGATAGAGGGAGCTCGGATCCTGAGGCAGAGCACGGCGATCGGGCACGATAACGACTTCGGGACCGTTGGCCGCCTGGCCTCCTTCGACCATGCTGATTCGAGGTAGTCCGAAGACCGGATCGTCCTTGTTCCAGCCAGGAGCCTGTTCGCCGGGAGCATCGCTGTCACGCGTGCCGTCGTCGATGAATCCTACAGGCCTCAGTCCCCATGTGGGCTGACTCATCAACAGCCGGGCGAGCATCTGGCTGTTTGCGCCGACACCAAGAATGGCAGCAGGCGCAACCGACCGTCCGAGCCGCATGTTGATCACATGGTCAATCCACGATCCGAGCACCAGCGAGATCAGGCCGGCAATGGGTACGAACACCAATTCGGCCGACAGGCCTTCGCGAGCCCACATGAGTGTTCCCGCGAACACGAAGAGCAACGTCGCGGTGCCTCGCAAGCGGAAACGCTCCATCGGGCTTTTGGTGCTCGACCGATATAGGCCCAGCAAAGTGTGTATCCCGATAAGCAGGGCGAGCGTCGCAGGCCCCTGCATTTGCAACTCGGTAGCGAGATCGGTCGGATAGGCAAGGCCCGCGACATTCACCAGCGAGGCGGCCGTCGCGACAGCTATGGCGCCGCAAGCGATGTCGCCCGCAAGAAGCCCGGCTTCGAGGAGCACATGACGTCTGTTCCACCTTGTCGCGGACGCTACACTGCGTGCCGAAGCGTCGAGCGGAAACTGCCCGCTATCCGGCGGCGAAAGTGTCTGGACCAGTTGTGCGTCAATGTTCGACATAGGCTCGCAACCACTCGAACTAAGGGCCAAGGGCACTTCTCTTCGCCCGATCCGGCAGCGGTGTGCCGCGCCGTTCTCGGTTGTCACGTTATGGCGTGCGATTGCGCTCTCAAGCGCCAAGAGGGAGTAGCCCTCTCAATAAGTTCAAGGGGCGAGGTACGTGGTGACGCAAAAGGTGCACCACTGCACATGTGGATGTTGATGTGGTCGCTCGAGACCGCAGAGATTGAGTGCTGCTCTAAGCGCCAAAGCGATCCGGAGTGGTTAAGGAGCGTGCCGGTACGCGACGCTGCTTGAAGTGGCACGCATGGGTTTGCGCCTATTCGGTTGGCCGCACCAATCCAGCAGTCGTCCCCTGCGAAGTTGGAGTATCTCGTGTTGGCTGTGGAAGCGCACTTCCCGTCGTCTCTTGCTTGGAGGCGTCGATCCGGTTCGGTGTCAGTTCCAGAGTCGGCGGAACAACCGAACCGACCTGGATGATGTCTCCAGGCTGGAGCATGAAGTCGGCAGCCGCGTCGTACCTGACGGTCGCGGTGCTCTTGGCCCGGTTCACGGTTATTGCGAGCTGCTCGCCGTTCGCACCGGTCAGCCACCCCATCTGGCCCGTACGGGCGGCCCGCGCGCGCATGGCGGATGGAAGCGTGACGGTCAACTCCAGAAGCTGACGGTCCGTCTCACGCAGTTCGGCCATGACGCGGCGTTGGTAGTTGTTACGCAGTTCGGCAATCTTGTATTGCAGATCGCCGATCGCGAGCTCAGCCCTCAGCGATTCGGATTGAAGGCGCGCGATGCTTCCCTCGATACGAGCTTCCTCGCGCTTGATCTCGATGTAAGTCGGCTTGCGGGCGAGGCCGGACTTTGCCAGCTGCTCATAGTCGGCAATCAGCTGCTTGTTGAGCTCGCGCTGCCGGCTTTCGAGCTCGGATTGTTGCTTGAGAGAAGCAATTTCGGCGTCCAAGCGCGGAAACTGCTTCTGCAGGGCTTCGACTTCCTGTCGCTCGGCTTGCCGCTCAGACGCGAAGGCGCGCTGCTCGCTGTCGCGGATCTGGGCGATACGAGCCGGGTCGGCGACGAGGCCGGATATGTCCTGGAAGTCGATGCGATCGTCGCCGTTCTGCTGGGCCATCAGCCGTGCCCGTTTGGCAAGGAGGGCCACGCGGTTGATTTCCAGCAGCCGAACACGCTCGTCGGCTTGGAATGCATCTCCGGCCACACCACTGTGGTCGGAGACACCGACGCCTCCTGCGTGGGCTATCGCTGCGAGAAGCGACTGTCCCTCCCGGTAGGGGTAGGGGCCTGGCGTTCGCACCATGCCCAGGACGTAGATCGGACGAAATTCGGCTATTTTCACACTGACTACCGGCCGCCGGACATACCCCTGTTCAAGCGAATGGCCGATGCTCTTTTCGAGCTCGCCGACCGTAAGCGTGGCGGCGCGAACTTCACCGACGATCGGCAAGCGGATGTTGCCGCCTTGATCGACAATCGATTCGCCGGACAGGTCGGGTTGGCCAAACACGGTCACGGCGATCTTGTCGCCAGGCGATAGCTTGTATGCTTGCGGAGTTGGTGATTGGGCTGCAGCCGGTTCGATTGCCCATGCGAGGAGGATGGCGCTTACCAGAACCCGGCAAAGGTGGGCTAGCGAACTCCCTCGCAACCGCTTGCACTCTGGATTTCCAACGATTGAGATCATTTCGCCACCGGATCCATTGACTAGGTCGCCACGCTGCATTGTAGGCGAGACGGAAGGGGCGGCGCGGGGCCTTATAGGGAAGGACTGGAAATCCGCCCTCTAAGAAGAGGTACTCCTAGCGACAGGGTCACGGGGGAGGCCGACAGCGGTGTGGTTGCCGCAAGGACCACTGCGTCAGCGAGAGCGATAGGCCGGATCGGTTGGTCTTTGTGGTTGGATAAGTTCCAACAGTGGGCTGCGCAAGTCAGCTTGAGGTCAGCGAAATCCCGTCGCGTCAATCGCATAACGCGAGCTTAATGAGGTATGTGGTCAGGGCTCATCACGGGTCGATTTCTCGATTGATGTACTCCGCGTTGATAGCGGGGGCCGCTGATCTTAGAGGAAGAAAGGGCGAGTTGAGGCGTGACGGGAGTCACGCTGGGGAGTAATGACCATGGGTACAGTAGCAACCATCATCATCGAGCCACGACTACTTGTGCGGGAAGCGCTCGAGTCACTCATGGAGAACCATTCCTATCACTTCGTATGCGGGGCAAGCTCCGCTGCAGACATCGAGCACTCGTCGATCGTCGCTGAAGGACCCAAACTTGTCGTCTTGAGTGCGCTATCTGCCGACAATGCGGTCGCTGAGGCCGTCAGCATCCGTAAGCTGTGGCCAGACAGCAAGATCGTCTTGCTGTTTGAGCACCTTTCTCCGGCCGATTTCCAGCAACTGATAACGTCGCAGCTCGACGGCTGCGTTCCGCTATTCGTATCTCCCCATACGCTGTTCAGCATGCTCGATCTCGTCATGATCAAGGATGTCCGCGTCATGGTGGTGGGGGACGCGAAAGGCCCTTCGATCCCCTCTACGCAGGGCGAAGAATCACAGCAGATGAAGCTGGGGAAATCCCAGCCGAATGATTCCCGGCATGAATCCATGGCGGCCATGCTCGCGCTGCAGCAGGCGCAGCTTCCGGTGAATGGCGTCAGCACCCTCGAATCGGACGCGGGCAACGGTGGTACGCAGTGTGCGCCCGCGTTCCGGAATTTCCCTAAATTGTCGGAACGCGAAGCGCAGATCCTCGACGGGCTCGTGAAGGGGCACGCCAATAAGGTGATCGCGCGCACATGGGACATCGCCGAAGCGACGGTCAAGGTCCATATGAAGTCGATCCTGCGGAAGATCCATGTAGGGAACCGCACACAGGCGGCCATCTGGGCGCTGGAGAACGGCTATCCCTGCGATGAGGTCAAGGTTCGCGCCCTGAAGGCTGCCGCAGCAATGCAGGGCCATGTATCCACGGTAGAGATCGCTGCTGATCTGAATGGTCACGGATCGACCGAGACGGTGCGACTTTCGTAACCAGGACGAGGCAGCTTTTGCCTCCTAAGTCGCGAGAAGTGGCGGACATTCGAGATGGCGATGCTGCGACTGGCCGCTGATCCTTTGGTGGAGGGGCTTATGTCGAAGAATGATCTCGTGGTCGTCACCGGTGCCGGTGGCTTCATCGGTGGCCATCTTGTGCGCGTGCTGCAGGAGCGCGGGCACAGCAAGATCCGCGCCGTGGACGTGAAGCCTCTGGAGGAGTGGTACCAGAAGACGCCGGGCGTCGAGAACCAGGTGGGCGACCTGGCCCTGCTCGAGCCCTGCCGCAAGGCGGCCAAGGACGCCAAGATGATCTACAACCTGGCCGCCGACATGGGCGGCATGGGGTTCATCGAGACGCACAAGGCGGAGTGCATGCTGTCGGTGCTGGTCAGCACCCACATGCTGGTCGCCGCCAAGGAAGCGGGCGTGCCGCGCTTCTTCTATTCGTCGTCGGCCTGCGTCTACAACGGCGACAAGCAGACCGAGGCCAACGT
>CALROF020000061.1:0-28459 GCA_943369775.1 Reyranella massiliensis 521 | reverse complement strand
GACGATTTCGAGATACTCCATGTCGGGCGAGTAATCGAACAGGTAGTGCCGGATGCCTGGCCGCTGGTGGACGCAGTCGCCGGTCTTCACCAGGGTCTCCTTGTCCTCGTACATGAAGCGCGCCCAGCCCCTCAGCATGATGACGATGTGGAACTTGGCCTCGTGGCAGTGCCAGCCCGTGCCCTCCTCCGGCGCCATGTTGGCTTTCACGAGCTGGGCCACGACCTGCCCGTTCGTAGCGGCGGCGATGCCGAGATCGCGGTAGAGGAAGAAGTCGCGCAGGCCGCCCGATTTGTAGTCGGTATCGCCCTCGCCGATGTGCGAGAAGGCGGTGGCGGACAGGGCGGCGGTCGGCTTGCTGAGAGTGTCGACGCTCATGGCAACCTCCTGCAGATGCTCCTGCAACCCTGCAAATTTTGTGCCGCGGAAGCGAGGCGGACCGTGAAAAAGATCCTCATCATCGGCATCGGCGCCGGCGATCCCGACTACCTCACCATCCAGGCGGTGAAGGCGCTCAACCGGGTCGACGTCTTCTTCCTGATGGACAAGGGCCCGGCCAAGACCAAGCTACGTGCCCTCCGCGAAGAGATCTGCCGGCGCCATATCGAACCCGGCCACGCTCATCGCTTCGTCGAGGCCCCTAGCCCGCCGCGCGACACCCAGCCTGCCGACTACCGCGCCTCGGTCGACGAGTTGAACGCCGCCAAGCAGGCCGTCTTCGAGCGCATGATCGCGGACGAGATGAAGGACGGCGAGACGGCCGGCATCCTCGTCTGGGGCGATCCGATGCTCTACGACAGCACCATCCGCAACGTCGAAGCACTGGTGGCGACAGGTCGTCACGAGATCGACTACGAGGTCATTCCCGGCATCACCGCGGTGCAGGCGCTGGCGGCGCGGCACAGGATCCCGCTCAACCGCATCGCCGAGCCGGTGGCGCTCACCACCGGCCGCAAGCTCGTCGAGGGCTTCCCGCAGGACATCGACAGCGTCGCCGTGCTGCTCGACGGCGAAGACACCTATCGCCGCTTCGCCGACGCCGAAGCGCATGGCGATATGGAAATCTACTGGGGTGCGTATCTCGGCACGCCGGACGAGATCCTGATTTCCGGCAAGGTCGCCGACGTTGCCGCCGAGATCCACCGCCGCCGCCACGAAGCGCGGCAACGGAACGGCTGGATCATGGACACCTATCTCATGCGCAAGCCTTCTGGCTCCGCCTGAGAGCGAGAAGCACTACTTCTTCTTTCTTGCCACCTGATGGTCGAGGAAACGCTGCAGCAGTTCGCGCGGCTCGGCAACCTCGTGGGTCTCGGCGAAGATGTCGATGCCGCGCTGGACGGCCTGCTCGACCGGCAGGGTCTCCCAGGCGCGAATGAGCTTCTTCTGCAACCGCATACCGCGCACGCTGTTCGCCACCATGGATGCGAGCCACTCGTCGACGGTAGCGTCCAGGGTCTCGGGCGCAACCACACGCTCGACGAGCCCCCACTGCAGTGCCTGCTCGGCCGAAATCATGTCCCCAAGCAGCAGCATCTGGCGCGTACGGCCCCAGCCGATGAGGCCGGGAAACAGCGCGGCTTCGACCACGGACGGCATGCCGAAACGCACCTCGGGCATACCGAGCTTTGCGCCGGTGACCGCGACGCGCATGTCGCAGGCCGCCATGAGCTCCAGGCCGGCGCCGAGCGTGAAGCCGTTCACGCGGCCGATCACCGGCACAGGACAGTCGCGCAAGCAGCGGCAAGCTTCGTGCACACCGGTGATGAAAGCCCGGGCCGCGCCCGGCTCGTGCAGTTGCGACAGCTCCTGAATATCCGCGCCGCCGATGAAGGACTTGTCGCCCCAGCCGGTGACCACCACGCCGCGCAGTTCCGGGTCCTTTCCCAGCCGTTCCACCGTATCCACGAACTCGCGAATGACGACCGAGTTCAGCGCATTCAGCTTGGCGCGGTTGTCGATGGTGACATGCACGATCCCACGAAAATCGGATCGCGCATCGTGGCGCACGTGGACGTGGGTACCGGTGGACATTGCTGACGCTCGCTCCAAAAAATTCGCTCGCGAACCAATCAGCTTCGGCAGAGATGATCCAAGACTATTAAAGGCTGGCTGCCATAGGTCCGACCTATGGCAACGCAAGACGGGCCTTCCAGATGCCCGTTTCCACCAACCGCGCCGTGACCTCCAGGATGATCTTCTCTACCGCGCGCACGGCGCGCGTCTGCGGGAGTTCGGCATGGCCGCACAGGAAGACCGAGCGCTGCAGCGAAGGCGCCGTAACGCGCGAGCCGGACAGACGTCCCGCAGTCAGATCCTCGCGCACCGCATTGTAGGAGAGCACGGCATGGCCCGCCCCGGCCGCAACCAGCTCCTTGATCTGCGGGATGGCATCCACCTCGACCACGACGTTGAGCTCGGTGCGCGCTCGGCGGGCATAGTCGTTCAGCAACTCGCGCAGGCTGTGAGGCCGCCCGGGAATGACGAGCGGAACCTGGGCGAGCCGGGCGAAACGCAGCGGCTTCGGCGCCAGCCCCGCATGGCCTCGCTCGAAGGCGCCGGGCGGACCGATGACGACGAGATCCTCCTCGACGAGGCGCTGAGCCTTCAGCCCGACCGTATCTGCCTCGCGAAAGACGAAACCCAAGTCGATCCGGCCGGAGCGCAGCAGCTCCGGTGTGTAGCCCGTGTTGCTCTCGCGCACGCTGAGAGAGACCCGCGGCAGCACACGCAGCGCTTCCTCCACCACCGGCCGCGTCAGCACCATCGCAACTGATTGGGGGAAACTTGCCGTAACATCGCCGATGATTACCGCCGCATCGCCGAGCAAATCCTCCCGTGCCAGCGCTACCGATCGCATGATGTGCCGCGCATGGCCGAGTAGCTTCGCGCCCGATTCCGTCACTGCGACACCGCGCGGCATACGATGCAGCAGAGGGGACCCGAGTTCGCTCTCGAGATTGCGGACCTGAGCGCTCAGCGCTGGTTGGGCGATACGCAGCCGTTCTGCAGCACGGGATATCGAGCCCTCTTCAGCGATGGCAACGAAGTAGCGGAGGATACGGAAGTCCATCGACCCATAGTATCGACATATGGCAGCGATCGCTAATTCGGCTTTGTCCTATAGGTAAGCACAGCGCAGCTTCGTGAGCGGAGACGGAGGAACGACATGCGCATCACGAGGCGCGGCCTGTTGGTCGCGGGACTAGCCACGCCGGCCATTAGGTCTGCAGGAGCCCAGGAGTGGCCCGCCGGTCGAACTCTGCGCGTGATCGTCGGCTATCCGGCCGGCGGCCCGACAGATCTTGTGGCGCGGCTCGTTGCGGAAGGACTGCGCGAGGCAATCGGCGCCTCAGTCATCGTCGAGAATCGTGGTGGTGCGCGGGGCAGCATCGGAGCAGCTGTCGCGGCGAGAGCCGAACCAGATGGCACGACCCTCTGGCTTGGCCCCGTCCAGACGCAGGTCCTCAACCCGCTGCTGATGCGCAGCATCACCTACGATCCGTTGAAGGACTTCGTGGGCATCGGCACGGTGGCGGCACTCCCCAATGTGCTGGTCGTGAATCCGGGCACCCTGAATGTCAGCTCCGTACAGGAGCTGATAGCGCGCGGCAAGCGCGAGCCCAATGCACTCACCTACGGCACCTATGGTCCGGGAAGCTCGCCCCACATGTTCGCCGTGGTGCTGCAGAAGGTCGGTGGCTTCGAGGCATTGCAGGTGCCCTACCAGGGCAGCGCGCCCGCTTCCAACGCGTTGCTGTCCGGCGAGATCAGCTTTCTCTTCGACAACATCACCACCGCGGCGGCTCAGGCTCAGGGCGGCAAGGTGCGCGCCTTGGCGGTTACCTCGCGGACACGCTCGCCCGGCTTGCCCGACGTCCCGACGATGGCGGAAGCGGGCCTGCCGGGCTTCGATCTGAACTTCTGGTTCGCCCTCTATGCGCCGGCACGGCTGCCTCAGCCGATCCTGACCCGGTTGCGCGCCGCACTGGATCGCGTGATGGCCTCGCCGGAATTCGTGCGTCAGCTCGCGGCGCGCGGTGCTGTGCCGTTCGCCGTCCCTGCCGCGGATCTGCTGGGCTTTTTCGAAGCCGAGGCGCGCAACTGGGGGGCGCTGGTCCGCGATGCCGGACTGCAGCCCGAATAGCGTCGCCTCTTCAGCCGAACGCCTTCTTGCCCGCAACCCAGGTCTCGCTGACCTTGATGTCCGCGATCTTGTCCGGTTCGACCTTGTAAGGATCGCTTTCGAGGATCGTCAGGTCCGCCTCCTTGCCGCGCTCCAGCGAACCGAGGCGATCGCGCATACCGATCTGACCGGCCGCATGCACCGTTACCGCCTTGAGGGCGTCGGTCAGCGACACGGCCTGGTTCTTCCCGATCACCGAATTGTCCAAGGCGCACCGCCGCGTCACAGCAGTCTGCACGAGCTGCAGGACACCGATCTTGGTGACGGGCGAATCCGTGTGCAGGGTGAACGGAACGCCCGCCCTGACGCAATCGCCCGCGGCGTCCATGCGGTCCGCTCGCTCTGCTCCGAACAGTATGTCGCGATAGGCTGCTCCATAGAGATGGACGTGGTTCATGAGGAAGCTCGGCTGAACGCCCAGGGCGCCCATTCGGGCCACCTGGTCCATGCGTGCCATGGTGCAGTGCTCGATCCGGTTGATCCCGGTCGCAGGATTGGCACCGTAAGCGGCCTCGATGGCGTCCAGGGCGGCATCTATCGCAGCGTCGCCGTTGGCATGGATCGAAACCGGCCAGCCAGCTTCCTTCACCTCGGCAACCATCTTCTTCAGTTGCGCCGGTTCGTAGTTCAGCTCGCCCTTCGCGCTACCCCCAAGATACGGAACTGTCTGAGCGGCCGTCTTGGTCTGGTTGGACCCGTCGCCAACGATCTTGATGGCGTAGAAGGACAAAAGCGAGTTCGGAACCTGCGTCGCCCGCGCGCCACGCCCAAAATCCTTGTAGGGATCACCGGCGCTCATCGAGGCGAACATCAGGCTGATGCTGATTCGACAGGGAGATTGCACGGCGATGCGCTCATAGCCCTGGAGCAGGTCGCCGGTCACCGTCACGCCCGCTTCGTGAACCGCCGTGATGCCCGCCGCCGAATTGCGCTTCAGCCAATCGGCCGTTGCCTTGCCGACGAACTGCGGCGTGAGCTTGGGAAGGCCGACGAGCATTCTCCTGAGTGCGGCCTCCTCGTCGACCAGACCATTGAGCTTGCCGTTGGCATCGCGACGGAATCGCCCGCCGCCCGGCAGCTCCTGTACATCGTCCGGGATCTTCGCCGCCTTGAGCGCGGCGCTGTTCACCGCGGCGGTATGCATGTTGTTGTAGTAGATCATGATCGGATGGGTGGCTGACAAGGCGTCGAGCTCTCCGATCGACAGTTCGCCCCCCTGCAACAGATTGTCGAACCCGAAGAAGTAGAGCCAATCGTTGGCTGGCGTCTTGGCCGCCTTGGCGCGCACCGCATCGAACACCGCCTGACGCGTCTTGTACGTCGGGTAGCCGACATCCTCGAACAGCGCGGTGATGACCGCGCCGACACCCGTATGTTGGTGAGGGTCGATCAGCCCCGGCAGCAATGTGCGGCCGGCAAGGTCGACGATCCGGGTCGACGTCGTCCTGAGGTTCATCACCTCGGCTTCCGCGCCCACCGCCACGATCCTGCCGTCGTCCACGGCCACCGCCTCGGTATAGCGATCTGCTCCCGACATGGGGATGATCGTGCCACCCCGGAAGATCAGATCGACGCCACTTGATTGGGCTCGGGCCGACCGAGCGGCGCCCAATGCTGCCACACTAGCGCTTGCTGCCAGCGCAGACCCAACCATGAATCCACGGCGGGTGCTCCCGGGCTCAAAGCTCGACAGGTTTGCAAATAACTCGCCGACGCAGCTACGGCACATCGTGACCTCAAAGAACTTCCAGTGGCAGCGCACGATAGGGCTTCAAGGGCCCCGATCCCAGTTCAGATCGATACGCGAATTGAAGAGATATGCTAACAGAGCGGGCCAATATCCAATGCGAACCGCAGGAGACGCCAGGATGACTGACACCAGCAAGATTACAGGACTGCAGCTACGGTCCCTCATCACCAAAGGCGGCGAGCTGCAGCTGTCTCTGGCCAAAGTCGACCTGCCCGAACCCGGCCCCGACCAGGTGCTGGTCAAGGTAGAGGCAACGCCGATCAACCCGTCGGACCTCGGCCTGCTCCTCGGACCGGCCGATCTGACGACGGCCAAGGCGAGCGGCAGCGGCGACGGCATCACCGTCACGGCCAAAGTCCCCGCCGCCACCCTGCCCTTCCTGGCAACGCGGCTAGATGAATCAATGCCCGTCGGCAACGAGGGTGCGGGCACCGTCGTCAAGGCCGGCTCCTCGGACGCCGCGCAGGCGCTCAAGGGCAAGACCGTGTCGATGATCGGCGGTGCCATGTATGCGCAGTACCGGCTGCTGAAGGCGACGGATTGCCAGCCTCTGCCGGACGGCACGACGGCGGCCGAGGGCGCCTCTTGGTTCGTCAATCCGCTGACGGCACTCGGCATGACCGAGACCATGAAGCGCGAGGGCCACAAGGCGCTGGTTCATACCGCCGCCGCCTCCAACCTCGGCCAGATGCTGAACAAGATCTGTAACGAGGACGGGATCGGCCTGGTGAACATCGTGCGCAGCCCGGCGCAAGCCAAGCTGCTGAAGGATATCGGCGCCAAGCACATCGTCGATTCGAGCGCCGCGAGCTTCACCGACGACCTCACGCAGGCGCTGGTCGAGACCGGTGCGACGATCGCCTTCGACGCCATCGGCGGCGGCAAGCTCGTCAGCCAGATCCTCACCTGCATGGAAATCGCGATCAACAAGACCGCAACGACCTACAACCGCTACGGCTCGAGCGTGCACAAGCAGGTCTATGTTTACGGCAGCCTCGACACCAGCCCGGTCGAGTTGACGCGCAACTACGGCATGGCCTGGGGCGTGGGCGGCTGGCTGCTGACGCCGTTCCTGCAGAAGATCGGCCGGCCCGACCAGATCCGGCTGCGTGAGCGGGTGGTGAAGAGCCTGAAGACGACCTTCGCCAGCCACTACACCACGACCGTCTCGCTCCAAGAGGCGCTGGATCTCAAGAACATCGGCGCCTACGCCAAGCGCGCGACCGGCGAGAAGTTCCTGATCAATCCGAACAAGGGCTGACGCGTAAGCCACGAAGAGGAAGGGCCGGTGCCTGGAGCGCCGGCCCTTTTCGTTTGCGGTGAGCGCCGGCTACTTGTCGAGCCAGAAGGTGTCGAAGCGCACCACGTCATAGATCCCGAAGTAGTCCTGCGGACGGTGGCCCTTCACGTAGTTGTACCAACCGTCGTTGATCTTCTCCCAGGAGACCGGCAGCAGCGGTGGATCCTGTTCCATGATGGTCTCCGCCTGGCGGATCAGGTCGAGGCGCTTCTTGGCATCGACCTCGCGATCGATCTGGGGCAGCAACTCATTGAACTTCGCATTGTCCCAGGACGAGTAGTTCTGCGGCCCGGTCTTGCTGTACCAGGCGTTGAAGTAGTCCGACGGGTCGAGCAGCGTCGAGACGATGGCGCCGATGGCGAGATCGAACTTGCCGGTGCGAACGTCGTCGAACCACACCGACTCCACGGCAGTGCGGATGTTGCATTGGACGTTGAGCGTCTGCTGCAGCATCGCCTGGATGGCCTGCGACCACAGTTTGAAGCTCGCGACCTCTCGCACCAGGTAGTCGAGCCCGGTTATGCCCTTGGCGTGGCCGGCCGCGGCCATCAGTGCCTTGGCTTCCTTCACTGCCGCCGTCGAGTCGGCCTGATAGCCAATCCGCTTGCTGAGTTCGGGCAGCGGCGTGGCGAACTCCGAGAACGGATAGATGAAGCCGCCGACCATCATCGGCGCGATGTCCTTCACCACATCGACCAGCACAGGCTTGTCGAGCACGAGGTGGAAGGCCCGGCGCACGCGGGGATCGTCGAGCGGCTTCTTCTTGTTGTTCATCCAGGTGGCCTGGATGACGCTCTGGTAGAAGTCGGTGCCGGACATGCCCTGGGTCGCCTTGACCCGGCGCTGCGACACCGGATCGAGCAGGCGGGCATAGTCGACGCGGCCGGAGAGCAGGCTGGAGCCGAGCTCGGGCGAGAACGGCAGCGCGTGATAGAACTCGATGCCGTCGAGATAAGGCAGGCCCTTGTTCCAGTAGTTCTTGTTCTTCTCCATCACCCAGATCTCGGCCTCGACGCGGCGCTGGCTCTTGAACGGGCCGGTGCCGGGAATGTCGACGACGCGACGCAGGTTGTAGCCGTTGTCCTCAAGGGTTTTCTTGCGCACGATGCCGTTCCAGCCGCTGGCGATCGCCGACATGATGAAATTGGCCGGCCGCGGCTCGGAGAGCTTGAACTGCACCGTATACTTGTCGGGCGCGGTGATCTCCTCGACCGCGGCGAACAGCGTGCTGCGCGGGATCGAAATGCCCTGCGGCGGCTTGGCGATACGATCGAAGGTCGCTTTCACATCCTCCGACGTGAACTCCGCCCCGTCATGGAACTGCACGTCCTTGCGCAGCATGAACGTGTAGGTCTTGTTGTCCTTGGAGATCTCCCAGCTATGGGCAAGGTCGGGAATGATGGTCTTGCCGCTGTCGCGCGGATCGCGCCGCACGAGGTTGTCGAACATGCAGCCCTGGCTGCCCAGGCTGTTGATGGTGCCGGACTGGTGGAAGTCGAAATGCGGCGGCCGCGAGGTGATGCCGTAGCGCAGGACACCTCCCGGTTTGGCATTGGGCTCAGGCGCCTTGAGCTGAAACTTCGAGCCGTCGAACTCGTTGGGTACGCCCTGCGCCCAGGCATGGAAAGGCAGCCCGAAGGCTCCTGCCCCACTCATGGCGCCCAGGGCAGCGGCGCCCTTGACGAACTGTCGACGGTTTACGCGGGAACGCTTGGACACGTGGTCTGACATGCGTCGTTCCTCCCTTTTGGCCTTTTGCAGACCGAGCACTCTATGCTCTGATGGTTTGCCCATCTTGTTGGTGAGCCAAAACTAACACCATAAGTTGAAGGGAGTCGATGGCGGCGCAAACGATCCTGCAGATCGAGGACCTCCAGACCCATTTCTTCACCGCGGTCGGCACCGTCCGCGCCGTCGATGGTGTGTCCTATGCCCTGAAGGCCGGCGAGACCCTGGGTGTCGTCGGCGAATCGGGCTGCGGCAAGAGCGTGACGGCTCTTTCCATTCTACGCCTCGTGGCAAACCCGCCGGGACGCATCGTCGGCGGTGCCGTGAGATTCGAGGGCCGGAACCTGCTCGAGGTCAGCGAGCCCGAGATGGAACGCATCCGCGGCAACGAAATCTCGATGATCTTCCAGGAGCCGATGACCTCGCTGAACCCGCTCTACACGGTGGGCAAGCAGATCGCCGAGGCCGTCGCCCTCCATCAAGGGTTGAGCAAACGCGACGCCTGGGATCGCGCCGTCGAGATGCTGAAGCGCGTTTCCATTCCCGAGCCGGAGCGGCGCGCCCATGCCTATCCGCACCAGCTCTCGGGCGGGATGCGCCAGCGGGTCATGATCGCCATGGCACTCTCCTGCAACCCCAAGGTGCTGATTGCGGATGAGCCGACCACGGCACTCGACGTCACCATCCAGGCCCAGATCCTCGACCTGATGCGCGAGCTGCAGGAGACCTTCGGGACCGCCATCATCCTGATCACTCACGACATGGGCGTTGTGGCCGAAAATGCCGACCGGGTGGTGGTCATGTACGCAGGCCGCAAGGTCGAGGAGACCAGCGCAGACCGGCTGTTCGACAATCCCGGCCACCCCTATACGCGCGGCCTGCTCGCCTCGATCCCTCACCTCGACACCGCTGCGCATAGCGACGCACGCCGCGCCCGGCTGAACGAGATCAAAGGCATGGTGCCGTCGCTGTTCAACCTGCCACAGGGGTGCAGCTTCGCCCCACGGTGCGGCCTGGCCAGCGACCGATGCCGGGAGGTCCGGCCGCCGCTCGAGGAACAGCGGCCCGGCCACTGGATTGCCTGCTGGCATGCCGACAAGGCGCTGGCCGGCATGCTCGTTGGAGCCGGCGCATGACGCCGCTGCTCGAAGTCGAGGGCCTGAAGAAGCATTTTCCCATCCGCAAAGGATTCTTCAGCCGCGCCTCGGGAAGCGTCTATGCCGTCGACGGCGTGTCGTTCTCGATCGGCCGCGGCGAGACGTTGGGCCTGGTCGGCGAATCAGGATGCGGCAAGTCCACGGTCGGACGCACCGTGCTCCGACTGCTGGAACCGACCCACGGTACGATCAAGGTCGCGGGCCAGGACATTACTCAGCTCGATTCTCAAGGTCTGCTGCCCTACCGGCGGCGGATGCAGATGATCTACCAGGACCCCTACGCGTCGCTCAATCCGCGCATGACCGCCGGCGAGATCGTGGGCGAGCCGATGATCGTGCACGATCTTGGTGCACCGGAAGAACGCAAGCAGCGCGTGGCGGCCCTGTTCGAGCGCGTTGGCCTGCGGCCGGAAGCCGTGAATTCCTATCCGCACGAGTTTTCCGGCGGCCAGCGCCAGCGCATCGGCATCGCCCGTGCGCTCTCGCTCAATCCCGAGCTGATCGTGGGTGACGAGCCGGTCTCGGCCCTCGACGTCTCGATCCAGGCGCAGATCATCAATCTGCTGATGGACCTGCAGGACGAGTTCAAGCTCTCCTATCTTTTCGTGGCCCACGATCTCGCGGTCGTGGAGCACATCAGCCATCGGGTCGCCGTGATGTATCTCGGCCGCATCGTCGAGATGACCGACAAGCGGAGCCTGTTCGAGGTGCCCTTGCATCCCTACACCGAGGCGCTGCTGTCGGCGGTGCCAATCCCGAAGTCGAGTGCACGTGGGCGCAAGCGGGTGATCCTGACCGGCGACGTGCCGAGCCCGATCAACCCGCCCTCCGGCTGCCATTTCCACACGCGCTGCCCCTACGCCATGCCGCGCTGCAAGACCGATGTGCCCGTCCTGCGCGAAGTCATGCCCGGCCACCTCGCATCGTGCCATCTGCACGACGGCGGCGTCAGGTCTCCCCTGGCAGCAGCGTCCTAGACCGAACCGCGCAGGCGTGGGTCGAGCAGGTCGCGGATGCCATCGCCGAGAAGGTTGAAGGCAAGCACCGTTACGGTGATGGCGAGGCCGGGGAAAAGGACCAGCCACCAGGGCGGCACGAGGCCCGCATTCAGCGAATCGGCCAGCATGTTGCCCCAGGTCGGCATCGGTGGCGGAATGCCGACGCCCAGGAAACCCAGCGACGCCTCGATCACGATAGCGACGCCGAGATGCGTGGTGGCGAGGATCAGGTAAGGCGCCACACACTGCGGCAGAATATGGCGGAACATCAGGCGCTTGTGCGAGGCGCCAATGCCGCGTGCCGCCTCGACATACTGCATCTCCTTGAGCGACAGCACGACGGAACGGATGACACGTCCGCCGAATGGGATGCGCGTAATGGCAATCGCAACGATGACGGTAAAGAGGCCGCCGCCCAGAGCCATGGCGATGGCCATGGCCAGGATCAGGTCCGGAAAGGACTGCAGGAACTCGATGATCCTCTGGCTCACCATGTCGAAGCGGCCGCCGAAGTAACCGCAGGCCAGGCCCCACAACGCGCCTACCGTGGTGCCGAACAGCACCGCACCAAGCGCCACGGTGAGCGACGTCTGGCTGCCGTAGATGACGCGGCTCAGCGTGTCGCGGCCGATCTGATCGGTACCGAACCAGTGCTTCTCGTCCGGCGGCTTCTGCATGGCGCGGAAGTCGGACTTGAGCGGCGGATAAGGCGCGATCACCGGCGCCGCGACGGCCATGGCGACGATCAGGGCAGCGACCACGCCCCAGAAAGCCGAGAACGGCGCGCGGCGAAAGAACGAGCCGAAGAGGCGCAAGCCAGCCCGCAAGCGCGACGGCGGGGCAGAGACTGGAGCGGCGACGGTCGCGGTCATTGGTAGCGGATCCTCGGGTCCAGGAGCGCGATGGTGACATCGACCAGGATGTTCAGCCCCACGAACACCACGGCATAGAGGAACACCAGGTTCTGCATGACAAAGACGTCGCGTTCGTTCACCGCCGTGAACATGGCGTAGCCAAGTCCCGGTGTGGCGAAGGCGCGCTCGACCGGGATCGACCCCGCCAGCACCAGGCCCAGCAACACGCCCGACAAGGTGATGACTGGCAGGAGTGCGTTGGGTAGCGCATGCAGGGCGATCACCAGTTTGCCGTTCAGACCCTTGGCGCGGGCGGTCCGCACGTAATCCTCGCGGATCACTTCGAGAAGGCTGGAGCGCGCCATGCGGGCGATGTAGGCCGCCTGCCCCAGGCCCAGCACGATGGCGGGGCCGATGACGATCTGCAGGTTGCTCCACGGGTCCGCCAGTAGCGACACGCCCGCCATCGGCGCGCGGTAGCCGAACCAGAAGAGCAATCCCAGCACGATCAGCATGCCGACCCAGAAACCCGGCACGGCAATGAAGAGAATGCTGGTGAAGCGCGCCACACTGTCGGCGATGCTGTTGGGGCGTAGGGCGCTCACGACCGCCACCGGGATGCCCACGAGCCACGACAGCACCACGGAGATGAAGGCGATCTCCGCCGTCAGCGGCCCGCGCCGCAGGATCATGTCGGCGACGCTCTCGGAGCGGAAGAACGAGCGGCCGAAATCGCCGCGCAGGATGTCCCTGATCCAGTTGAGATACTGCACCCACAGGGGGTCGCTCAGCCCCAGCTCGTCCATGTAGTGGGCGCGCTGCTCGTCGGTGAGCTTTGTCATGCCTTCTGCGCCGAAGATCGCAACCAGCGGATCGCCCGGCAGGATGCGCATGACCACGAAGACCATGATCGATACGCCGACAATCGTCAGCGCGCCGAAAACCAGCCGCCGCGCGACATAGCTATACATGGCGTCGCCTCCCTTGGCGGCATTGTCCGGTCCGCCTTCGAGGGCGGTATTTGTCGAGGATTAGGCCATATCCCGCACCGGTGCGCTACGCCGTCGTCGGCATATCAGCGGCATCGTGCCCATAGAGCCAGGTCATCGCGTCGAGCGAGCGGTCGCCCGAGCTTGCCATGGCGGCATCGCGCTCCTGCTGTTTCGGGCCGTCGGGCAGATGAAAGCGCACGCGGTTGGCCGCACTTGCTTCCTGCAGGCGCGTCGCACGTGGCTTGCGCAACGCTTCGTAGCGGCGCAAGGCCGCCGGCAGGTCGTCCGGCAGTGCCGACAGGATCGACGTCAGCGCCCCGCCATCTTCGATCGCCTGCGCCGCCCCCTGCGCCATCATCGGCAGCATCGGATGACAGGCATCGCCCAGCAGGGCGACCCGGCCGCGGGTCCATTCCGGCAATGGCGCGCGGTCATGTAGCGCCCAGATGAAAGTCTCCGGGAAGGCTTCGATGAGGCCGCGCACCGTGGGATGCCAGCCCTCGTACCGCGCCAACACGTCGGTAACCTCGCCCCTGTCGGTCCATGACTCGCTGGTCCAGGTCCCGTGCTCGACGATGCAGACCACGTTCATCAGCCGCTTCGCCGAGACCCAGTAGTGCACACAGTGCGCTCCCGGCCCCATCCAGTTGTGCGAGGCGACCTCGATATCGAGATGGGCGATGCGTTCGGCGGGCACCAGGCCACGCCAGGCAACGCAGCCGGTGAATCTCGGCTTCTCCGGCCCGAAGGTGAGCGCACGCACTTTGGAGTGGATGCCATCAGCACCGATCAGCAGATCGGCTTCGACGGAGGCGCCATTGTCGAAGCGGGCGACGACCCGCTCGCCCTTCTCTTCAATGCCGACGAGACGGTGGCCGGCGTGGGCGCGTTCCTCGGGCATCGCGGCAGCCAGCAGGGCCGCGAGATCGCCGCGGTGAAAATGGTAGTAAGGCGCTCCGAACCGGGTCTCGACCTCCGGCCCTAGCGCAGCGCGCTGGAGCGTGCGCCCATCGCCCCAACGCTTCTGATGCACCGCGACAGGCCGCACACCATACTTCTCCAGGGCTGCACCAAGACCGAGACGTCGCAGCAGACGCGACGCATTGGGACTGATCTGGATCCCGGCGCCGATCTCACCGAACAGCGACGCCTGCTCGTAGACCTGGACGTCAAAGCCTGCCTTGAGAAGGCCCAGCGCCGCAGAGAGGCCGCCGATCCCGCCGCCGATCAGCGCGATCTTCATCCAAGCACCTTGCCCCATACGGCATCGCCGTCGTCGCAGGTGTTGCCACGCCAGGCGACATGGGTGTCGGGCCTCACCAGGACCAGCTTGGCCTCGTAAATGGACGCCAGAGATGCATCGTCGACGATCACCGTCTCGAGCGGCACGGGCGCAGAGTCGATCAGAGGTGACGGATCGGCATCACCGAAACGCAGCAAGGTAAACCACGGCCCGAGATGGTCGTAGAGCGCCGAGCCGTCACGCAGGAAGGTGCTGGGTAGACGAGCGCCCGGTGCCGTCGTCGGCTGGTAGATCACGGGATCGCCATCGACGCCGTCATAGCGATAGCCAAACTCGATGCCCCAGCTCTCGTTCTCGGCGTTACCTAGGGCTGCAATGGCACGGCCGAGGGCGTCGGGATCACGCTCGCTCTCATAGAGCTCGGCGATCTTGATGCGCACGCCGGTGTGCCGTTCCGAGGCCAGCCGATTGCGCAGACCGACAGGGCGCCGCTCCTTTTCGTAGGACGCCAGCAAGCCCGGACCGGCATAGCCCTTCACCGTCGCCGCGAGCTTCCATCCCAGATCGACGGCATCGCCGATGCCCGTGTTCATGCCGTAGCCACCGGTCGGGATGTACTGATGCGCCGAGTCGCCGGCGACGAACACGCGTCCCGCACCATAACGGTCGGCCAGCAAGAGGTGCGTGACCCAGGGATTGGCGACGAGGATTTCGCGCTCGAAGGACCGCCCCGCCCAGGCATCGAGCAAGGCATTGGGGTTGATAGAGGCCGGATCGACGCCCGGCGGGGGACGCGTCTGCAATGTCCAGGCATCCTTGTCGTCCTGCGCGATCAGCGTGCCTTTGCCGGTCTGGTAGTGCCAGGCGACGCCGAATGCCTGCAGCAGGTCGCGCGCATTGGAACGGAAATGGATCATGTAGCGCTGCGCGACGGCGGCTCGACCTTCGAGCGCGACGTCGAGCTTCGCCCGCACCCGGCTGGAGCCGCCATCGCAGCCTGCCAGGAAATCGCAGCGCACCTGCTCGGTGCTGCCGCTTTCCATGGTCCGCAGCGTGACCGTGACTCCTTCCGCATCCTGCTCGAAGTCTTCCAGCGCCACGCCCCAGCGCGCATCGATCAGCGGATGTCCGACGATGGCGTCGCGCAAGACCGGCTCGATCATCACCTGGCTCACGCGCATGGCGGGCTCGCGCGGCTGCGTGCCGTCGTTGCGGGCCAGGATCTCGGCACGCTTCTCCACGACGCTGGGATAGCGAAAGCGATGCAGCTCGCGGCCGCCCTTCTCCCGAGTGAGAGAGGTGATCCACGAGACGTCGAAATTGTTGGCTTCCGGCACGGCCACGGCGCGCAGCTTGTCGGCGAGGTCCAACCGCCGGAACAGCTCCATCGACCGGCCGTTGGTGATGTCCATCTTGGGATGCCGCGTGGTCGAGGGGTTGCGCTCGACCAGCAGGCACCGCACGCCATGAAGCGCCAGCGCGCGGGCCAGGGTCATGCCGACCGGCCCGCCGCCTGCGATCAGGACGGGGACGTGGCGCATGTCACGCTCGTATCGCCGCCGCTTCCTTCTCGGCCATCTTCTGCTTGAGCTGCTCCGGCGTCAGCCGAACGATGTGCTCGTTCTGATGGCTGTAGATGTCGTACTTCTGGACATCGAGGTCTTCGAGCGCGATCTCGCGGTTCATCACCTTCTGCTTCCACTGCAGATGCTCGGCCTCGGCCGCGTGGAACTCGGGCATCACTTCCTTGGCGAACAGTTCCAGCGACGAGCAGATGTCCTCGTGGCTGGTCTTGCCGGCCTGGTTCAGCAGGATCACCTGATCGACCCGGCTTGCCTGGAACTGACGCAGCTTCTTGCGGATCGTCTCGGGTGAACCGATCAGGCCCGACTCCAGTGCCTTCTTCTCTTCCGGGCCACCGCGCCAGGCCTGGTATTCCTTCCAGAGATCGGACGTGCCCGGCGCATCGACGCCTTTACGGCCGTAGTAGCTCAACGCAAAGATGAAGAAGGTCCAGCCGGCCGCCTTGGCCTCGGCTTCCTCGTCCGTGGCCGCACACATGAAGCCCGAAACCATCGCGACGTTGGGATTGCTGGGATAGTCCGCGAGCTTCTGCGAGTTGTTGAGCAGGTTGTTGTAGTACTTGTGCACCCAGGCGCGCGCCGCTTCCGGCGTCACGAAGGTGAAGCCGAGCGCGCCCATGCCCCACTCACCCGCCTTGCCGATCGTCTGAATGTTCGAGCAGGCGACCCAGAGCGGCGGATGCGGCTTCTGGAACGGCTTGGGGATCACGTTGCGCGCCGGGAAGTCGTAATACTGGCCGTGGAACTCCCAGCTCTCCTTGGTGAACATCGGGACGATGGCCTTTACGGCCTCTTCCCAGCGCTCGCGCTTGTCGCGCACACGGATGTTGAAGGGATGCAGCTCGGCCGGCCCTGCGGCCTCGCCCATGCCGAGTTCGACCCGGCCGCCCGACAGCAGATCGAGCGTTGCCACCTTCTCGGCCACACGATGCGGCTGATTGGTTGTGAGCTGGATCACGCCATGGCCCAGCCGGATGCGCTTGGTGCGCTGGCTGGCGGCGCCCAGAAACACTTCCGGCGCGGAGGAGTGGGAATATTCCTCAAGGAAGTGATGCTCGACCTCCCAGGCGTAGTCGTAGCCCAGCCGGTCGGCGAGTTCGATCTGCGTCAGCGAATCCTGCAGGAGCTGGTACTCGCTCTTCTCGCCCCACGGCCGCGGGAGCTGATGCTCGTAGAAAATGCCGAACTTCATGGCTGATCCTTACGCTGCCTTGCAGAACGCCGAGATGCTTTGGACCAGCTTCGGCACCATCTCCTTCGGCACATCGTGCCCCCAGCCGGGAAAGACCTCGATCTTGGCGCCCGGCACGAGGCTCGCGACGTCGCGGCCGCAATCGACCGGCAGCAGCGGGTCGTCAGCGCCATGCAGCACCAGCGTCGGCACCTTCACGGTCTTGAGGAGATCGGTGCGCGGACCCGAGGCCATCACCGCGAGATACTGGCGCGCAGCGCCTTCGGGATAGTAGCGACGGTCGATGTTACGCTCGACCAGCGCGCGCAGCTCGGTTGGATCGACCGGATACCCCGGGCTGCCGATCACGGTACGCAGTTTCATGCCATGGGCGACGAGCTGCTCCCGCGCCGGGCCTTCCGGCGCCGCCGACAGCATCGCTACGGCCTCGGGCTTGCCCATCGGCAGGCCGAGCCGGCCGCTGGTCGACATGATCGAGACCAGGGAGAGCGTGCGCTGCGGATACTTGGCGGCGAGGATCTGCGCGATCATCCCGCCCATCGAGGCGCCCACCATGTGCGCGCGGTCGATCCCCAGCGCGTCGAGCAGGCCAACGGCGTCGGCGGCCATGTCGTCCAGCAGATAGGGTGTGGCGACTTTCTCGCCTTTCATCAGCTTGGCGAAGGCGCCCATCATGTCGGGTACGCCCCATTTGCCGAAATCGGTCGAAAGGCCGACATCGCGATTGTCATAGCGCACGACGAAGAAGCCCTTGGCCGCCAGACCTTCGCAAAGCGACTCCGGCCAGAGCGTGAGCTGCGCTCCCAATCCCATGATCAGGAGCAGTGCGGGGTCGCTCTTCTTGCCGAAAGTCTCGTATTCGATCTCGATGCCATTAGCTTTGGTCTTCGTCACGCTTCCTCCGTCGTTCCTCGCGTCAGTATGTGCCGCGCTTGGCGGCCCACCAATAGGCCAGTGGCCGGCGCAGCGGGCCCATTGGCCTGCCCAGCGAAAGGGCGGGCAACAGGATCGGCAGCGCCGCCGGGCTAATCTTGCGGCGCAGGGCGCGCGCATCGCCCAGCAGTGAATCGCGCTCCGGTCCCTCGCCCATCAGCCACGCCGCCGCGACGGCGTGTGCGGCCTGCTGCGAGTCGGGATCGGTTGCGCCCAGGACCTGGAGCTCGAGATCGGCGAGCGCATGGCCCGCGCGCATGACGTCGAGCGGACCGTCGATCTCTTCCTCGCGTGCGTCGATCAAAGCCGTGAGGTTTTCGACCGCGATCCCGTGCCACCTGACGATTTCGCTCAGCGATTCGACAATAGGCTGAGCGCGTGGCGTGTGGGTGCCTGCGGCCTCAGCAACAGCTTCGCGCCACCACTCCAGTCGGATGCGGGCCAGCATCGGCTCGCGCGTGACCGAACGCGTGCGGGCAAGTTCGTGGTCGAACGCCAACAACGCCAGAAGGCCCGTCCGCGCGGGCTCCGGTGCAAACAGCGCGGCCAGGAAACGGTCGCGATCGGCTCCGCGCACGAGGTCGAGCACGTAGCGGTGCGAGGCGTCGGGTGCGCGGTAAGGGGTAAAATCTGCAGAAGACATGCGTGGATAAGGTCAGACCTGCGACCGTTGAACGCAGGCGGCTATGAGCCTACAATATGCCGATCGAGGATTCATCAATCCCATCAACAAGATAAAGGGGATGTTTAACATGGGCGCTATATTTACTTCGCTGGGCCGCACGGTTTCAGCAGGGGTCGTGCTGCTCATCTTGATCGTGGTCATTGCAGGTGCCGCGACGGGCCAGATGACCCGTATCGACCATGCATGGGGCACGTTCGTGATGCGTTGGCTGCACGTGCTGAGCGGCGTGATGTGGATCGGCCTCCTTTGGTATCTGAATTTCGTGCAGGTGCCGACCATGCCCAAGATCCAGCCCGTCGAAAGCCGAACTGCGATCACCAAGTTCATCGCCCCCACCGTTCTCTTCTGGTTCCGCTACGCCGCACTCGCCACCGTCATCACCGGCCTGCTGCTGGCCTGGATGAACGGCTACATCGTCCAGGCGCTGACGCTGCGTCCCGGCTTCATCATGATCGGCGTCGGCATGTGGATGGCGCTCATCATGGCCTTCAACGTCTGGTTCATCATCTGGCCGAACCAGCAGAAGATCCTGGGCCTCGTCGACGCGACGGCTGAGGAGAAAGCCGCCGCCGCCCCGAAGGCGCTCTACGCCAGCCGCTTCAACACCATGTTCTCGATCGGCATGCTCTACTGCATGGTGGCGCAACAGAACGCGCCGATCTGATCGAACGACAACAGCTTGTGGAAACGGCGCCCCTCGGGCGCCGTTTTCATTTGCGCGCAAAGGCCAGGCCGACGCCGGCGCCTGTCAACAGGCCACCGGTGATGCGATTGCGCAATCGCGCCCGGGCCTGCAGCAAGGACCGCAACCGGCTCGCCAGCAACGCCCAGGCGCCGTCGAGCAGGACCGCCACGACGAGGAAGGTGCCGGCCAGCAGCAGGAGTTGATACGTGGCCTCCCCTTCCCCCGCGCCAACGAACTGCGGCAGGAAGGCTGCGTAGAAGAGCAGCGTCTTGGGATTGGTGAGCGAGACCGCGAAGCCGCGCGAGAAGATCGAGACCATGGATCGTGGCTCGGCCTGGGTGTCCGTAAGATCGGTCACTGCGGCTCGCCAGGTGCGTACACCCAGCCAGACGAGATAGGCGACGCCGAGCCACCTCAGCCAGTCGAAGAGATTGGCCAAGATGCCCAGCAAGGCCGACGCCCCCAGCACGACCAGCGCGAGTTGCAGCACCATGGCGCTCGCCGTGCCGGCCACGGTCATGAGGCCGTAGCGGGCGCCGTGCGCCACGCTGTTGGCGACGATCAGCGCGACATTGGGGCCCGGGATCGCGATCAGCACGACACAGGCGGCAATAAAGGCGAGGTAAAGATCGAGCGGCATGCCGCTCCCTACAGCGGAATAAGCGCCGCCGCCACTCTGCGGCCCTCGGCCAGCAGGACGTTGTAGATGCGGCAGGCCGAGCCGGTATCGACTACCTCGAGCGCCATGCCAGCGGCCTTCAGGGCTGCACGCAGATCGGGCGCAATGAAGACGGCACGCGGACCGCAGCCCAACACGACCAGTTCGGTCGGTGTCGCCAGTGATTGAAGCGGCGCCAGAGACGCGAGCGACAGGTCGCCGGCGGTTGCTACGGTCCAGGGTATAGTCAGGGCCGGCGTCACCAGCACCGACTCGCGCCACTCGCGCTCGCTGATCAGGAAACGGCCAGGCCCATAGCTGCGGATATACTGGACCTGCGACGGATCGGGCGTCGGCAGGGTCTTGTCGACCGGCCCTGGAACCGGCGGCTTCACACCTTGGCCTTCTCCGCCTTCTCGTCCTCACGCCGGAACTGTTCCGGCCTCAGGTTCATGTAGACGAGACCGGCGCACGCGATCCAGATCGACGAGTAGGTGCCGACCACGATGCCCCACAGCATGGCGACCGAGAAGCTGTAGAGCACCGGCCCAGCAAACAGGACCAGCGACAGCACCGCCACGAACACCGTGACCGACGTCATCAGCGTACGGGCCAAGGCCTCGTTGATGCTGAAGTTCAGGAGTTCGATCAGGCCCATCTTCTTGTAGCGCCGCATGTTCTCGCGGACGCGGTCGAAGATGACGACCTTGTCGTTGATCGAGTAGCCGGCGATGGTCAGCACGGCCGCAAGAGCCGTCAGGCTGAAATCGAGCTGGAACAGAACGAAGATGCCGAGCGTCGAGATCAGGTCGTGCAGCATGGCGATCAACGCACCGACGCCGAACTGCCACTCGTAACGCACCCAGACGTAGATCACGATCGCAGCCATGGTGGCGAGCGCCGCCAGGATGCCGCCGTGCATCAACTCGTCTCCGATCTTGGGACCGACCGACTCGGTACCGCGCAGGTCGTACTTGGCCTCGATCGCGTCTTCGACCAGCTTGATGGCCACCTGCTGGCACCATTCGGCACGCTGCTCGTGGGTCATCTCGACCTTGGCGGTCGGGGTGTTTCCACGCGGGAGCTGGCGATCGAGGATGGTGAGGCCAACACGGCTCACGGCATCGCGCCAATTGGCGCCATCGAGCGGCCGTGGTGCGGTGAATTCCACATCGCCGGTCTCTGCTGCACCCGGCTTGACCTGCCAGCCCTCGCCCGCGCGGCTCAGCATGATGCGCTGGGCGCCGGCCACGCATTGCGGGCCGCCATCCTGACGCTGGATGCGGATCAGGGCCGTCGTCGGATCACCGAATTCCTGCAGCGAGACTTCACCGACACCCAGCCCGCCCACGACGGTGCGCAGGTTGTCGAGATTCGCCGGGCCTTCCTTGGCGCGCACCTGGATGGCGATGCCGCCCTTGAAGTCGATGCCGAAATTCAGCCCGATGAAGAACACCGCCAACAGCGAGATGATGTTGACCGCTGTCGACGCAATCAGCGCAAAACGGCGCTTGCCCAGGAAGTCGAACTTTGTGCCGGCAGGAACGAGATGAAGAGGCTTCCACAACATTGGCAGGGCCTCAGATCACGATTTCAGTCGGCCGCCGCCAGCGCACCCAGGTGGCCAGCAGCATGCGCGTGAAGACGGTTGCGGTGAAAAGATGGGTCAGCAGGCCGAGCGTCAGCGCCGTCGCGAAGCCGCGGATCGGGCCCGAGCCGAAGCCGAACAGCAGCACGCCGGCAATCAGCGCCGTCAGGTTGGCGTCGATAATGGCCGACATCGCCCGTTCGTAGCCGGTGGCGATGGAACTGAAGGCCGATCGACCCAGCGCTTTTTCTTCTCGGACGCGCTCGTAGATCAGCACGTTGGAATCGACCGACATGCCCACCGTCAGCACGAGGCCCGCGATACCGGGCAGCGTCAGCGATGCGCCAAGGATCGACATGCCGGCGATCACCAAGAGCAGGTTGACCAGCATGGCGAGGTTGGCGAAGCCGCCGAACAGCGGCCCGTAGGCGATGAACATGAAGAGCGCGACCATGGCCGTGCCGACCAGCGCCGCCGTCGTGCCGGAGCGGATCGCGTCGGCGCCGAGGTCGGCGCCCACCGTGCTCTCCTGGATGATGCTGAGCGTGGCCGGCAGTGCGCCGGAGCGCAGCAGCAGAGCCTGCTCCTGGGTCTGCTGCGTGGTGAAGCTGCCGGTGATGATGCCGCTGCCGCCGCAGATCGCGCCCTGCACGACCGGGGCGCTGATGATCTCGCCGTCGAGCTGAATCGCCAGTCGCTTGCCGATGTTGGTGCGGGTAGCGTTACAGAAGGAGCGGCCACCGGCGCTGTTGAAGGTGAAACTGATGATCGGGCGGCCGCCTTGCTGCTGCTCGAACGTCGCTTTGGAGTCGTCTAGATCCTCGCCGCCGACAACGACGCGCTTGAGCACGGGCAGGCACTGCGGCTGGAAACGCCGGCAGATCTGCTCCGGCGTCATCCGCGGATTGGCGCTCTGGATATCTTCCCAGGCCTTGGGATTGGCGCGCCGCAGCTCCTGCATGCCCTCGCGCGTCGGCACCAGGGACGTCGTGGCCGGCAGGCTCGCCGGGATGTTCTGGCCGGTCGCGGCCACATCCTCGTTCACCAAGTGGAAGGTGAGCTTGGCCGTCTGGTTGATCTTCCGCTTGAGGTCGGTCGTGTCCTTGATGCCTGGGACCTGCAGCAAGATGCGCTCGTCACCCTGGCGGACGATGGTCGGCTCGATGGTGCCGGTCTCGTCGACGCGACGGCGCAGGATCTCGATCGACTGGTCGATGACTTCTTTCTTCTTCTTGGTGACTTCCTGGTCCGAATAGGCGAGCCGGATCAGGTCGCCGCTGCCCGAAATGGCAATCGTCGGATCGACCGCCCGGATCGCTTCCAACGCCTTCGACCGCTGGGCTTCGTCGCGCAGGGTGATCACGACGTTGCGGCCGCCCTCGACGTTGACGTCCTTGAAGCCGACCTGCTGCTTGCGCAGCTCCGAACGCACCGAGTCGGACAGATTGGTCAGCCGCTCGGTCATCAGGCTGCGCAGGTCGGCTTCCAGCAGGAAGTGGGCGCCGCCGCGCAGGTCGAGACCGAGATTCATGCGGCTCTGGGCGTACCAGCCCGGCATATGGTCGAGCACGCTCGACGGCAGCAGATTGGGTAACGCAAACAACACCGCCAATACCGTGACGGTGATGATGCCGATGGTCTGCCAACGCGGAAGATTGAGCATGTCGACCTACTGCCCGTCTTTTGCGGCTATTTCTTGCCGCCGAACAAGCTGCCCAGCAGGCTCTTGCGCGCGGCCACCGGAGCGGGCGGAGGCAACAGGGGCTTGTCGTCCTCCTCGCTCTCCTTCGGACCGCGCACCGATTCGCCGCGGGCCACGATGTCCGTGATGGTCTGCTTGATGATGCGAACCCGCACGCCCTCGGCAAGTTCCACCTGGACCTCGTTATCGGAGATCACCTTGGTAACCAGGCCGATGATGCCGCCGCCGGTGACGACGCGGTCGCCACGCTTGACGCCCGACAGCATCTCGCGCTGTGCGCGCACCTTGGCTTGCTGCGGCCGGATCAGCAGGAAGTAGAAGACAACGAAAATAAGGATGAGCGGGAAAAGCTGGACGAGGAAGTCGCCACTGCCGCCACCCGAACCCTGTGCCCATGCCTGGGAAATGAACATTGCTTCCGCCCCCTCAAGTCTTTCCGTCCGTCGAAAAAAAGCGCGCGGACTATAGCGGTCTCGCCCCGCTTTGCAACGCAAGCGCAGGGAGATATGGTCGCCCCCTTTCAAGCGGCCGGCAACGATGGATCAAGCACTTAAAGCCCTCATTTCACGCATTGCGGAAGCACTCGACCGCCTGGCGCCCCCGGCGCCTCCCAGCGCAGACATCAACGAAGCCGAAGCCTACGTCTGGCATGCTGCCGGCCACCGCCTCGAGGCTGTGCCCAAGGTCAACCGCGTCAGCATCGACCTGCTGGTCGGCATCGACCGCCAAAAAGATACTCTGTTGGAGAATACCCGCCGCTTCGCCAAGGCGCTTCCGGCCAATAATGCCCTCCTCTGGGGCTCGCGTGGCGCCGGCAAGAGCTCGATCGTGAAGGCCGTCCACGCCCACGTGAACCGCGAGATGGGTGGCCCGCCGGGCCCGCTGGCGCTGGTCGAAATCCACCGCGAGGACATCCCCTCCCTGCCCGCGCTGCTCTCGATGATCCGCGGCTCGAAGCGCCGCTTCGTCGTGTTCTGCGACGATCTTTCCTTCGACGGTCAGGACGCGGCCTACAAGTCGCTGAAGGCCGTGCTCGAAGGCGGTATCGAAGGCCGGCCGGACAATGTCGTCTTCTATGCGACTTCCAACCGCCGCCACCTGATGCCGCGCGACATGATCGAGAACGAGCGGTCGACGGCGATCAACCCGTCGGAAGCGGTCGAAGAGAAGGTGTCCCTGTCGGATCGCTTCGGCCTCTGGCTCGGCTTCCACAACGCCGACCAGGATACGTTCTTTGCCATGATCGAAGGCTATGCCGAGTTCTATAAGCTCGACGTGCCGGTCGAGACGCTGCGCAAGCAGGCCGTCGAATGGTCGGTGACGCGCGGCTCGCGCTCCGGCCGCGTCGCCTTCCAGTTCGTGCAGGAAGTCGCGGGCCAGCTCGGCAAGAAACTGGAGTAGCCATGGAAGATCCCGACGACGTCCTGTTCTCGCCAGCGGTCAAGGCAGAGCAGACCCGTCTGGGATCACGCGCCCAGTTCGAAGGGCGGACCTGGAACACGGAGATCACCGACGATCTCCGTCAGTTCCTCGGTGTCATCGACACCTTCTTCTTTGCGACCGCCAGCGCCGACGGCCGACCTTATATACAGCACCGCGGCGGGCCGCCGGGCTTCCTGAAGCCGATCGGCACCCACACGCTGGCCTTCGCCGACTTTGCCGGCAACCGCCAGTACATCTCGCTTGGCCACCTGCGCGAAAACGACCGCGCACACATCTTCATCCTGCATTTCGCGACCCAGCAGCGGGTAAAGCTGTGGGGCCGCGCCCGCATCGTCAAGGGCGACCTCGAACTGATGGAGCGGCTGGTCGATCCGCGATACCGGGCGCGTCCCGAACTGGCCATCGCCTTCACGATCGAAGCCTGGGACATCAACTGCCGCCAGCACATCACCCCGCGCTACAGCGAGGCGGAGATCGCCCCGGCGGTGAACCAGCTCACCCAGCGGATCAAGGAGCTGGAAGAAGAAGTGGCACGGCTCAAGGGCGAAACGCCCTCGGGCTCCTAGACCTTCGCCTTGGGTCGCACGATCTTGATGGTCGAGGTGGAATGAACGATCAGGCGGCCCTTCTCGTCCTTCAAGTCGCCGTCGAGGAAGCCGACCGAGCCACCCCAGCGCATCACGCGCCCCTCGGCATAGACGATCCCCGGCCCCATCGCCTCGAAGAAGCTGATCTTGAGTTCGAGCGTCGGGACTGCGACGCCGAGCTTACCCTTCACGATCGCCGCGTTGGCCATTGCCGTGTCGACCATGCCGGTCAGGAACCCGCCCTGGCAGATGCGGCCCTGCGAATGACAGAAAGCCGGCACGACCTCGAAGCGAAAGCGCGCATAGCCCCGCGCCGAATCGATATCGAGCAACTCGCCATTCAAGGTCTTGAGCACTTCCGGTGGATTGGCGCGCAGGGCGGCGAGCATTTCCGAATCGTGCATGAGGTCCTTGGAGAAATGCTGAAAGTCCGGATGGGCAGACGCAGGCGTAGCGGTCATGAACGTCGATACCTTGCAAAGAGGGCGTAAGCGGAAGCGCCGGCCAGGACCAGCACGGCGAGATAGGTAAAGAGGGCGCGATAGGCCTCTTCCGGCAGCGCTCCCGTCGTCACGCCCACCGGCATGTACGACTCCATGATGAAGCCGCTGACAGGCTGGGTGATGCCGACGCCGACGAACACCCAGACATTGATCGAGGTGAGCGAACGGCCGCGCAGGCGGTCGTCGAACAGCGAGCGGCCATGCTCGATGATCGCCGGGAAGAAATTTGAGAAGAGCCCAAAGACCAGCAGCACGACGATCAGCGCCACGGTCGGAATGTCCGACCAGAGCGCAAGGGTCGTCATGCACGAGAAGCTGATTCCGGCAAAGACCAGCACCACGGGTCGCGGCGTTCCCAAGCGTGAGGAAATCCAGCCCGCGAGGAAGATGCCTACGGTGCCGAGCGCGGCCATGGCGAACAGCAGGCGGCCGGTGACGGACGTGCCGAGCCCGTGGATGTCGACCATGTAGAGGCCAAGCCACAGGCCCCGGATCGCGAAGTTGGTCGAATAGCCAATCAGCGCGGCGCCGATCAGGCCAGGCATCGCGGGATGGCGGAAGATTTCCCCAAGACCGCGGATCACCGACAGGAGCGGCTCGGGTTCGCGCTTCGTCCAGTCGGATCCGGGTGGCGCATCGCGCACGACGAACAGCATCAGCACGGCCGATACCAGAATGCCGAAAATGGCGACGGAGAAACCCCAGCGCCAACCGATCCAGCCCATGATCCAGACGAAGGGCTCCGTGGCGCTGAGATTACCGATATAGCCCAGCGACATCATGGTGGCGGAGAGCGTCGCGAAACGCTTCGGCGGCCACCATCGCGCGATCAGCACGATCGCCCCCATGAACACAGCCGACGTGCCGAGGCCCAGCACGAACATGCCGGCCGTCAGCTCCTCGAAGCTCTTGCCGAAGGCGAAGAGCAATCCGCCCACGACACCGAGAAACAAGGTGAGTGCCACGGTAAGGCGCGGACCGTAGCGGTCGAACAGCACGCCCGAGGGGATCTGCATCAGCGCGATGCCCCAGAAGAAGGCGCCGGTCACCGTGCCGAGCTGTTCGGCGCTTAGTCCGATCTCCGTGCGGAGCGTCGGCCCCAGCACGCCAGTCACCGACCGGGTGAACTGGCAGAGGATGAAGCAGGCGGCAGCGATGGCGAACAGCCAGACGCGGCCGCGACGGATGGCGGGTGAATCGAAATCGACGGAGGGAACGGCTGCGGAGGTACTCACGGGGCGGCGACTATAACGACGACGCCCTCACTTTCTCCAGTAACTCGATGAGCGTTCGCGTTTCGGCGGTCGAAAGAGCCGATGCGATTCGCCCTTCATGCGTCCGCACCAAATTTGCGAAACGCGCCAGCGCTTTGGCACCGACGGGTGTTAAAGCCAGCGCGTGCGTGCGGCCATCGGTCGGCGAGCGACGACGCACCAGGAGACCCCGCCCCTGCAGACGATCGAGGATGGGTACCAGAGTCGAGCGGTCGATGCCGAGTGCTCGGGCCAGCGCCATCTGGCTGAGGCCGGCATTGCGATCGACCAGCACCAGCAGTCCGAATTCGCCCGGCGTCAGGGCCTCGCCGGCCGCCGCGAAGGTGGCCGCGAAATCGGCAAAGACGGCAGACTGGGTGCGGCGCAACGCGTAGCCCATCAGGGAGGGCAGCAGGCCGCGATCGAGGTCCCGAGCTGCGGACTTGCCGTCAGCCTTCGTTTCGGGGTCTGCTGCAGGCTTGGTGGGTGGACGGCCCATCTACAGAGTGGTAAACGGAGATTGTTTGGGGATCAAACAAATTTTTGCGCTTATCCAATGAGCTTCAAAGTACGCATCGCCCAGGCCGACCGAACGATCGACGTCCCGACCGGCGCCACCATTCTGGAGGCGGCGCTCGACGCGGGCATCTCGTATCCCTTCGGCTGCCAGTCCGGCAATTGCGGCGCCTGCAAGTCCCATCTCGTGAAGGGCGAAGTCACGATGGAGGGCTACTCGGAGTTCGCCCTCTCCGACGACGAAAAAGAGCGCGGACTGATCCTCGCCTGCCGCGCGGTGCCCTGGGACGAGAGCGAAGTCGCCTGGCTCGAGGAAGACGACCTGATCGTCCATCCACGCCGCCTGCTGGCCTGCAAGGTGGTTGGTCTCGACGACGCCACGCACGACATCAAGCGCATCCGCCTCGAAATCGTTTCGGGTGGGCCGTTCGACTTCTCGGCCGGCCAGTTCGCCTCGGTCACCTTCGAGGGCTGCCCGCCGCGCGACTATTCGATGGCCAACGTGCCCGGCGACCCGATCCTGGAGTTCCACGTCCGCCGCACGGCCGGCGGCGCCACCAGCATGCATGTCGCGGAGAAGCTCGCGATTGGCGACAGCGTGCGGGTCGAAGGACCGTTCGGCCCCTCGTATCTGCGCGAGGCCCATCGCGGCCCGATCATCGCCGTGGCCGGCGGCTCGGGCATGGCGCCGATCAAGTCGGTGATCGAGCGAGCGCTGCAGAAGGAACTGCCGCAGCACATCTATTTCTATTTCGGCGTCCGCAGCGAACGCGATCTCTACCTGCATGATCACTTCGCGGCGCTCGCGGCGAAGCACAAGACGCTTCACTTCGTGCCGGTCCTGAGCGAAGGCGGCGATTCGACCCTGCGGCAGGGACTGGTCCACGAAGCCGTCGCGCAGGATTTCGACGAGGTCGATGGCT
>CALROF020000060.1:0-28837 GCA_943369775.1 Reyranella massiliensis 521 | reverse complement strand
CATAGGCGATCGCCTTAAGCAGCAATGATAACGCTTGAGTCTAGGAATATTCTACGCACTAATTTTGGTTTGTTGTTGCTCTTGCCAAATTGCTTGACGTTCTTCTTGTAGTACACATCGGGGCAGCCTGACCAATCCGGCCCCGCCGGAGAGCGCGGTGATCACGCCGCCGCAGTTACACCACGGGTTGGGACACGACCGGTGTTGAACCCCCAACTGCCCATCGCGATATCTGGATCGAGGAATTCGTAATGGATATCACCCCATGTAATCGCCTCGACCTCATTCCCGGTGGTCACCTTTCCTGCATGCACACAGTGGTCAAGGTCCTGAAAAGAACCATCCGCCACGGTCACGATCTGGCGGCAGAAGTGCCGGCCGGCCGGCGTGACCTCGACAATCGTCGCGCCGATCGTGTGGTGGAAGGATGCTTTCTGTCCTGAATTTCTCTGCACATAGTTGGGCTGCGTGACCACGCCCGTGGTCATGATCTGCTTGCCCGGCGCGCCAGGCATTACAGGGACGCAGCGGAGCGCAATTTTGGCGTGAGGGAAGACCGCCCATTTATCGCGCGTCGCGGTTTCCCAGCCAGAAAGCGGGTCTGTGGCGGTGGGGAGTATATTGGCCTTGCCATACCATACGATGCGCGGGCCAAGCTCCACGACCTCGGGGCGGAGATACGGGGCGATCCTCTGGTCAAACCGCCCGGCGGCGACGGAATGTTCCTCGAACAGCCCTTTCTGATAGGTGTAGCCACCCACCATGATTTCGGCGCCAAGGAAGTTCGCATAGGCTTGGAGGTTGCCCCAAAACCCTTCATGGATCGGGGTGTCGTCCTGTGCAGCGGTCAGAAGGAAGCGCTGCACAACCTTTGTGGCGGGGACGATCGAAGGAGACGGTATAGACTGACTGGAGGCAGGAATTTTCAGCAGGCGGGCATTTTCAAGCCGGGATCGTAGTGCGGATGGACTGATGCCGATTTCCCGCGCGGCGGCGCTTTTATTGCCCCCATTCCGCGCTAAAGTTTCAGTTGCTTCCCGCGCTTTGGCTTCGTCTTTTGGCACACCCATGCGGCTACCTCACAAGCTAGAGCGCGGGTCAGTGACCCCGTATAAACATCGCGATCTTTTGCAGGCTCTCTCCCAATGCAGCGACGGCGACGATCACCCCGAAAATGGAGATAATGATCCACTTGACGACGGTCGCTGTTGCTGCAATCTTGCGTGTCAGTTCGATTGACTTTTCCAGCAACGGCACATCTTCCGCGTCCAGCCGAGCAAGAAATGCCGCGACGGCAGGGTCCATGCTTTCCTTTGGTCCCTCAGTCATTCCGGCCTCCAGCCACAGAGCCGCTCACCAAAGCGGTTGTGCGCGCGCATCCGCTCTTTGGACTGACGGTCCTTGACCGCATATTCCGCCGCTGTGGGCTGGTCCGGGCTGTTGGTCTGGCACCAGACGTCCGGCCTGGGACTACTTACGCACCCAGCGAGCGTTATCACGGTCAAGCACATCATCAGAGAGATGAGCCGTTTCATCGTCGATATCCTTTTTTGCCTGGATGACCTTTTTGGTCGCCGCGTCTTGCTTGGCGCGCTCGCGCTCCACCGCACCAGAGGCGCCTCGGTTTCTGCCGGCGAGATACGCCATGATCGCCCCGCCGATGGCGAGCAATGCCGCCTTTGCGGGCGCTGGGATAAGCCCCCAAATGGGCATCCAAAGCTGATAGGTGGATGCCAGAGCGGCAGCGGCGGCAATTGCCCACGCCCACCAGGGCGTGTTGTCCAGGACGATGCCGATAAGCCAGCTCACGAAAGCACCACAGGCTTGGGCTTCCAGATGGCAGGGATCACGTAGGATCGGGCCAGCCCGAACGCCACCCACCCGCCGCCGATGATGGTCAACCCGAGCATGCCCCACCGGACATATTCTGATAGGTCCTGATAGGGCGCAAGCGCCGCGCCGGCCTGCCGCGTAAGCTCGGAGAGCCCAATGGTTGCGGTGCCGCCCACGATCTCCTTTACAGGCGTCTGCGGAACGATGGATGCCGTTGGCTGGCTGGGCTTGGTTGTGGCGAGGCGCTGCGCGATGGCCGCCTTTGTCTGCTCGCCTGCGAGCCCATCCACCTTGAGCCCATTGGCCTGTTGGAATGCAGCGATGGCCGCTTTGGTTTCTGGCCCCGCGCGGCCATCGACCTTGAGAGTCGCGCCCAATTCGTTGAGGTCTCGCTGAAGCTTTTCGGTCTCCGCATCGCGTGCCGAAACGGACCAAGACGCTTCGTCCGAACCGATCAACTTCCAGATTTGGTTGAACCAGTTGACGCGATCCTCGTACCCGTTATATCCGCCGTTGATCTTCTTGGTGATGCTGCGAATATCATTCTTGTCGGCAAGGTCGTTGCATCTCCCCGCCACCCATTCCGCCAGCGCCGGCTTCAGCGCGTGCTGTGCGCTCGTGACTTGATCTGGGGATGCTTCGAACAGATCTCCGAGTTTGCACCGCTCGCCCATCTCCCGGTGATTGGCGCGGCCCGTGGTCTGGAGAATTCCGTTGCCGCGGTATTTCCACCCGTCGCCGGGGTTGATGTTGCCGAGTTCCTTGGCCTTCCGGGGATTGCCGAGCCCATAGACGCGCTCGAACAAGGCCGGGCCATCGCCAGCGAGCTTCGCGGCTTCCGCCTTCGTGACGGCAGCCGAATGGACGTTGACGCCGAAGATTTCCATGATGCGGGAGGCGCTGTATTTTCCGCTTTCCCGCCGGATCGTGAGCCCGCCGGATTCATGCATGACCTGTGCCAGGAAATGGGCAAGCCGGAGTGGCGAGGAAATGCCCGCTGCATCAAGCAGCGCATCGCCCTGGTCAAAGGCCGTCAGATAATCGTCGAGTGCCGAGGGCGCGAGCTTGCGCACCACGTCGATTGCTCGCATGGGTCTCTCCAGGAAATGGACACAAAAAAGCCGCCTCAGCGGGCGGCGGGCGGACAGTGGCGGGATCGCGGGGACTATCCCCAGCGCACATCCAGCGTGTTGTAGGCGCGCAGGAGCGGGATCGAGGCGCTCTTGATCACCTCGCCTGGTGTCGCGCCAACCCCGAACGTATCGCCGAGCGCGAAGGAGCCGCTGTCGCTGCGGATCAGGTCCACAGAGACCCGCACGGCGCCGTGCGCGTGGACGCGCCCCCTCTGACCGGGACGAATGTCCTCCATCGCGATCCCGGCGAACTGTGCCGCGGTATCAGAAGATGTCATCTTTCGGCAGTTTTTGTCGCTCGTGTTATAGGCGACAAGGTGTTTTTGCCGGATCGCCTCTGTGCTCGTATTGAGCAACACAAGCTCCTCAGTCGTGTAGTTTGGTCGATAGAGTAGTTCTGTATTGTATAGCGATGCCGTCGCTGAGGCACCGAGGGCCGAATTGATCGTGGCGAGTATCGTTGTATTGCTGACTGATGTATAATCACCGTCGAAGGTGACCGTAACCGGAGACCCACCGTCAACCGTGATGACGAGATCAACGGGGCTGCTGGTCCGGTTGCCCAGCCTCTTGCCCATCCCGGTAATTTGCAGGTTATTGCTTGGTCCCGTGAGTGCGCCCGAAACATCGAACGCCCCCCAGACCGCACCGTTGAGCCCGCCGCCAGCCGGATACGTCACCACGTCTCCAAAGAGGACCGCGACGGCGGATCCACTTACTGCGACCGAGCTTGTATCGAGCGTGCTGGTGCTCTCGATTTTGAGCGCGCGCGTGCCCTTATCTCGCGCGAGGTAGGGAGCCGGCGAGCAATTGATCAGCGTGATCGCATACTCGTTGCGCACCGCAGGCTGATAGGAAAGTGTGCTCTGATACCAGGGCCCCGGCTGGACCACGAGCGGCCCCACAATCGAGCACCCGTCCAACACAACGATATCGGACTGGCCGGACCCGAGTGAGTCCAGGATTGCCCCGTATCCCCCCAACAACCCCGTACCCTCCTCGCGCGTTGCACTAAACGTGCTCCCGCGAGCGGTGATCATGGACGGCTTCACGAAACTCGCGCGCGTATGCCCGTGCAGCCCTCCCGCAGGCCCGGACAGGCGGCACCGCTCATAATGTAGGTGTGCGCCAGATGAGGTTCCGTGACCAACGGGGAACTCGGATGCCCAGACAGCCAATCCACCGTTGGCAGCCTGATAGGCGCGCGCCTCGTCGTTACCGAGATGTTCGATGTCGCAATCCTCAAACGTCATTGCGATGTCGTACGTTCCAGGTACGTTGTCTGTCTCGGCATGTACAGGATAGCGCATGTTCTGCGCCGTAATGCGCAGATTTGTCAGTTTTGTTCGTGTATTCAGCCACAATGTAGATGTTGCCGCAATAGTTGCAGGTGCGGTTTCCGGCGGAAGATAACCCTTTAGCCACGGCTTGACCGGACCTATTCCGCGGATATCAACGTAGTTCTTCGTATGACCCTCAACATCGGTGTAAACATTCGAGTAAACAGCGATTTCGTAGCGATTGGAACTGGAGGCATCGGTAATTGCCGCGAGGGCATCCGTGATGGTCGGGTAGGTTGCTGCCGGCCCGACATAGACTCGATGCGCATAGGCGGTGGATATGGCCGCCGAGATGCGCGGTGCAAGCACCAAATCCAGCAAATCATCAACCAGGCTGGTTGCCCTGCGCACCCCCGGAACGACGGGATACCAACTGAGACTGGCGAGCTGCACCGTGTGCGTATTCGCCGAGTTCACAGGCGCACCGAACTGCCATTTTACGCCCGCGCCAGTGTCCGTTGAGCCGAGCACAAACGAGACGACTTTGACAATTTTGGTGCCAGATTGATAGATCCGCTCAACGGTTCCGGTATCAATGGTCGAGCTCCCGCGCCGGACCTGGGCAGCTGCACCTGCAAGCTGCGGACGCTCCGCAAGGAGGTTCGCGGTCGCGTCATAGACCGCAACCATATAGATGGTGCAGCCCACAAAGCGGGCGATCTGGTCCGCCGTGATTGTAGCGCGCGGCGCGAAATACGAGTTAGTCCCCAAACTCGATGCCGGGACGCTCATCCCCTCAACAAATCCCCCAGAGAGGATGGTCGTTGCTCCATTCGCAGCCGCGTAATTTGACGCGGCTACGGTTGATAGCAATTCACCGACCGTGATCTGATTGGCATCCGCCAGAACGCCCAACGCCGGGACGGTGACGGACGATTTCTTGGCCCAAGAGCCGGAACCGGCCGCCCCGCTCTTGACGTAAAAGCCGGTGTTTGCGCTGTCCGCCAACACCTGCCCTACCGTCCCAGCCGCGTGAGCAAGATCCGCGTTGAGCGCTGTCAATGTGTCATAGGCAACGCTCGGGTTCGCGACAGCCTGCTGCGCCGCGTCGCGCGCGGTCTCGGCGATGGCTTGGGCGGATTCCGCGCCAGTCCTGGCCGTGATCGCAAGTCCCGCATTGGTCGCGGTCGTGCTGGAGGCGGACGCCGCAGAGGAGGCCGCCGTCTGCGCCATGCCGGCCGCCGTTTCCGCAGCCGCCCGGTCGTTCGCCGCGCCCGATCCGTCCAATTGCAAATCCCACCAGTCTGGATTGCCTGACGGAACCACGTTTACGTTGGGGTTTTCCCCAAAATCCTTAGCGACGTAAGAGGAGCCTTGATAGGAGACGGTATCCAGCGGCAAATATGTTGCCTGATAGTCCCACTCGCCGCGCGGATTATAGGTCGGCCCGGTCGCGCCGCGCATATCCGTGGCATCGGAGATGGATGCCACCAAGCCTTCGGGGCCAACATAGAGCCCCGTAGCCGGCTTCGGCAGCGCCCCGCCGGTATAGTCCACCACCCGTTGGACGGTTCGCGCGCCGTCCTGGACAACCGCGAGGACAGGCACCCAACCCCGAGGGCCGGGGGTTCCAGGAACAAAGACCTGGACAACCACCGAGTCAGTCGTATCGACGGTGACGGTCATCAGGGGGCCTCGCCAGCAATGACGCCTTTGAGGAGCGTTTGCACGCCGCCATCAAGGTCGATCAATGAATAGTGGTATCGGGTGAGAGAGCCGGGCTGGATCATTTGTGATTGGACTAGCGTTACAGCCCATGTGACAGTCGTGTATGGCAGGCCGTCAACAAATTCCAAGCTTGCGGACAACGTTCCATCTTCAGTCGATAGAACAATTTCTTCTTGGCTGGGTGGACATAAAGTCAGCGTCCAGACGAACCCGACCTCACCTCGATTAAACCGAAAGACGACATCTGGAACTGTGTCTCCAATAACCATGGAGTAGTTGTAGGATTCAGGGCTAGCCATGGTTGCTCCATGCACAAAAAAAGCGCCCAAAGGCGCCCATGTGGGGAGAAGAGAGTCGGGGAAAGCTTAGGGTGTGAGCGCGGCGGCAAATGACGCGTCAATCTCATTCTTACTGGTGATTCCTGGCGGCTCGGATTTGATCGCGTCCTGGATCTGGCGCAGCGCCGAGAAGCACCTCTGCACATGCCGGCCGACAGCGACGCCGATGCCGATCATGGTAGCGCGGTCGAGCGTCACCCAGGTGCCGGGCTGGGCTTCCCAGTCGATCCCGGCCACGTCGGGATCGTTGGACAGCAGCGACACCGCTCCGGTAATCTTGGCCTGCGAGAGTTCATCGGTGCGGATCACCTGCCCCGCCACCTCGACCCCGCTGGTCTCGATCTCCCACCGGCGCTGTGCCGCATGGGCGAGCAGCTGCGCAAGCGTGGGCGGCACGACCGGAGCCGGCTCCATGCTCTGCGCGTCGAGCGAGAGCACCTGGGACTGATCGTCAACCCACGCTCGCCAAACCGTGTCGGAGATCTCCACGGCGCCCTCCGGGATCGCCGCCCCATGCATCTCGACCGTATAAGACGCGATGATACGACGCGCGCCGTCAATCATTACTTTATACATGATCAATATCCCCTCGCGCGCCAGCGTACCAGGCTGCCCGCTACGGATGAAAAGACATAAAATTGGCTCAAGTTGAGGCCAGACGCTCCGGCAAACGCACCATTGCTGGCTGAATTACCAGTCACTTCCATGATGGATGTCGTGAAGGTGACAGGAAGTGTCACAGCTTGGAGCGTGTTCGCGGCAGAAACCGTCACCTCACCCCATTGATCCATAATGAATCCACGCGGCGCAACCGGGTCAGGGGTCCGTTTCCATCCGGTCGTACCGAGCGCGGATTGGAACTGAGGGCGATACCGATCCTGCACCGATCCGAGCATGACGGCCCAATTGTTCGCGAACGGTGACCAGGACGCGATGAACGCGCTTTCTCCATATTCCATGTTGAACGACGTGATTCCGCTGCCCGCGCCGCCGAGCCCGACGGTGATGTCATCCCCTGCCGCGGCATTGACGGTGATCAGGTTTCCCTGCGTCGTGTTGTGTAGCACCATGATGCCAAACGGCGCATCCGATGCCTTCGGCAAGGTGACTGCGGTACATGCGAGGTTAAAATTGATCAGCTTTCCGACATCGGAAATCGGAATATTTAAATTCGTTCCGTAGCTTGAGAAACCTGCGCTATCGAGGCCGAGCCGCTGCGACGAAATCATTCGCACGACGGTACCGTCATAGACGCATTCGACGATATCGCCGGCCAGCCATTCATTTGGCAGGACAGGTGCGCCGCCGCGCTTCACGATCGGACGCGTGCCGGCAAGGCCAGCGACCGCAAGGGTCGCCGGCGCTCCGGCGGCTGTGCCCATCGCTAGGCGCAGCGGCGTGCCGACGAGATCGACCCAGGCCGAAGGCGCCGGAGTGAGCGAGATACTCACCGCGGACGCCGTGCCGCCCCCGGCGGTTAGGTAGTTCAACTTCTGTGACCGTATGGCGGCCTTGAAAATATTGAGGATAGTCGAAACGCTGCCATCGTCGGTGACATCAGCGCCCGTCATGTCGGCTGAAAACTGCGCCGCCATCGAGGCGGCGACACTTGATTGCCTCACCGCCTTGTTGAAGGGCGCGGACAGCGCGGTCCCGGCGACGAAGCCTGTACCCCGAGCCCCAAGCGCGGCATAATCCGCCTGCGAAAGCACATTGGCGCCGACGCCCGTCGCGAACGGGAGAAACTCATTGGTTGGCATTGGGAGATCCCATTTTGGCGTGCAAAATCACCCCGCGCCTTTGAGGGCAGGGTTCGTGACGTCAGAGGAGCGAAGTGAGAAGGTTAGGGGTTGTAAAAGTCCGGCGGGACCCCCCATGACCCACGGTCCCATCCGCCGAGATAATCGTTATTCACGTCGAAACCGAATATTGGCGCCTCGACGACAGATGTAATGAGGTAACTCGCCCTGACACCTTCCGGCTTGATGGGGATATAGCCACCCGTCAAAAGGGCAAGGAAGGCCGCATTCGGCCGAAGACCTGAAACGCCAAATATCATCGTCATATCGAAGCGGTCTTCGATGTAGATATAGACGCCGTCGCTACTGAAGAAGCGCTCCATCGGCCCGCGAATGAACTCGATGGTGCCGTCCCACTGGTTGGCGATGATCTTAAGCTTCAAAAGGCTGCGATAGGTCTCATCATCAAGGGCATAGAGCCCGGTATCGGGGTCGAACTCCCCTTTCCAGATACCCTGATTCCAGCCCAACCCCTCCGTGTCGAAGGAAAACCAGACGCTGGCGAGCGGGATATTAACGTAGCGCGATCGGCCAACCCATTCGCCCACATGGTCGAGCTGAACCCCTATCGCAGAATCCAAGTCGAAAGTGAGAGAGAGATCGGAAAGGACCGCTTGGGCTTGCGCAACGGGTTCGACTACGGTGCTGACCGTCTGCCGATACTTTGGACGGCCGCGATGATATGGAGTGATGAGGTCGAGGTAATCCCCCGTTCCGCGCGGGCTCATCAAACCACCGTCACCGAAATATCGCTGATCGCGCACGACGCCGCTTCGTTGAACGCGATCGTAACGTTCGATGACGCGGGAGATCCGCCGTCTCTTGCGATTAGGAGAGACGAAATATCATAAGTCTCGCTTTGCACAATTCCATTTAGATTAGCGGGGACGAACAGCCGGCGGATGTAAATATCTTCGCCAATATCCAAATCATTAATATATGCGGCGATATCCTTCTTAATCAACTCTCCAATTGCCGTCGTATACCCACCCACAACTTCGATTTCAACAGCGACGGTTATGGGCACGATCGTCGGTCGAAAGAAGTGGATCGTCTTCGGAATGCCATATGTGTCCGTGACCACCTCGCTGGTGGTTCCGTAAGTCGGCCCGCCGGGGGTTTTCTTGAGGCGGATCACGCTTGCGATCTCCTGAGCATCACCTCCCTCTACCACCATGGCTAGGCCGTGAGCGGGGATGCCGTTGCCATCGGTGGAGTTGGTGTCGTTGTCATACGGTTTCACCCGTACAACGCCAGAGAGATCCAGCAAGGCACCGACGATCCCATCCACCACCGTCTTGGACGGCAGGGCTGTTGATGTCTTTTGCCTCCGGCGAAGGGTGGCGTCCGATTCGACCGGAGACCCCTCAGTGGCAGCCTCGGGATTTGTCACGGTCTGCCAGCCCCTGGTGGGCGTTCCGATATTGATTATGGTGACCGGGGGCGCGGAAATCTGTCCGTCGACCGAGCATGTCGCTGTGACCGTAATCTGCCCTTCGGCGGGGATCGTCACGCTATCGGGCAGCACCCATTGGACGCCATCCGCATCAGTCGCGTAGCCGCTATTGATCGTCGTTCCGGCGGTTCCACCAATGAGTAGATCCACGCTGGATTTACTCGGCAAAAGACGGGCGATGCCATTGATTTTCACCACGCTGGAAAGGCCGTTGCCCTGTGCCGTAGCGGGAGAATAAGCCCCATAGCAGGCGACGGTCTGGGCGTTGCAATCGTGGATCGCCGTCGAGAAGATATCCAACAGTTGCCCGTCCTGGCTGTCGCTTTCCAGATAGACGTCCGACCCATAAATCGCCTTGTAGGAGCTGACGAAATAAGCGCGGATATCAGCCAGGGTCGGGGCGTGGATGCCGTTCGCGTCGATGGTGCATACGATTGCCATCAGAGGGGCTCCACAATCTTGGCCTGTCCATAGGCAGTGTCGATGGTCACAGCGGCAGCAAACGTCCGCGTCTCCGGATCAAACGAACTGGAATAGGTGGCGATTTCCGTCACGCCCGTGGTGCCGAGCACCCTCGTCCGCACCATCCGATCCCGCAATGGCGTCGTGTATTTCCCAAGAACCTCAGTGTCCCATGGGGTGCCTGCCGATGTGTCCAAAAACCATTCCCCGGTCTTCATGTGAAGGCGGGTCTTCACCGCCTGGGCAGGAGAGTCCGGGACATCCCGATGGAAATCCAGGGAGCCCCGGCCGAATGTGTAATCTCCGTCCGCATCGAGCTTGCGATATCTCATCCGATCCTCGCAAAAACCTTTGTGGACGGGCCACCTTCCGTCATCACGGGAGAGCCACCCGTGCCACCGAGGTCAACGCGTTCGCTTGTTATTTCCACCGAGAGGCCCCCGACTTTATGGGTGATCTTGTCTGGGGTGACCGTGGATTCGGCGCCGGTCGCCTTGACCTTCACCTGTCCGCCCTTGATGTCGATCAGCGTGTTCCCATCCGTGGAGCGGATCTGCACGCTATCGCTCGGGACGTTGGGGAGAGCATTCGGATTGCTTCTGAACCCCACCATCACGAAGGCGTTTGAAAGGTCATGGCCCCGATTGTCGATCTGCTGTTGCTCTCCGCCGGACTGCTGCCAAGCGTCCTGTGAGCGTGAAGAGATGATCGCCAATCCCTCGTCACCCTCTGCTACAGGAAAGGTCATGGATACCCCTCCCCCACGCGGGAAATGAAGCGGGGCGTCCTGGATCTGAGGGAGAGATATCCACTCCTGCGACCCGTCAGGTTTGCGCACACAGGCTTTCACAGTGGGCTGGACGACGCAGGTTTGCTTCTGATAATCGACGCTCACGATTTTGATGGGGACTGCCGTGTGCAGTTCGGCCATTCTTCCATCGATCGCAGTCTGAATGGCCTCGTCGAGATCGACGTCAAATCGCGTGCGCTGGTCCATTATTGTTCCTGCGGGTTGACGTTGACGCCCCGTGAGGAGAGGCTACTCGGGATTATCTTTCCGCTGGCGGACAGGCATACAATGTCAGAATAATATGCATTTCCCCTGGTGTCTCCAGAGTTATTGACCACAATGACCTTATAAATTCCGTCAGACGAAGTTTCTGGTATGAAATAATTCTGCGCATCTTGGTAATTAGTCGTGAATGCCGCTTGCTGAATGCTGGCCTCATCAATCTTGATGCGCCGTCCCGGCTTTATCTCCGGGTTCAACAAACAGCGGACCTCAATTCCGTTCATCGTTTGAACGGGCATCCCGACCATGCCGGTGTTCGAATTCAAGACAATCGCTTCGCCCGGAATGTACGTGTCGTTCTTGACAATCTGGAGTTGGTTTCCTTGGATGCTCCAAGACGTTCCCGTCGCAGAGCAGATCGACCGGAGCTGGTTCTTCACCATCCCGAAAAGCGCCTTGCCACGTGGCATCTTGGCCTTCCCGAGATCGGCAATATAGCCCGCCGTGATCCCGTACTTTCCAAGCTCTTTCAGGCACGCATCGACCTGATCGCGAAACGTGTGCCCGGCGGCGAGGGTCTTTGAGATCGTTGCATAGGAATAGGCGCGTTGCCCCTCCTTCGCAATGATGTACAGATAGGTATCGGTGGGGTTTTCGCGCCCGCGCCTTTTCTGGACGATTTCACCCTGGAAGATCGTCGCTGCGTTCCCCGGATAACCCGCCTGGAGAACGACAGAATCGTATTCCTTCTGGATGCGATTGGACGTTTCTGCCGAGAGGTTTGTGACGATGATGTCCGCATGGTTGGGGGTCTGTACGTCGCCCTGCACCACATTGAACCGAATGCGCATGTTGGACAGATCGATGACGTTTCCGCCGTTGCCAACCTGAAGGCTGACCTGCCGAATCCACTGGCGCGTCATGGCGTGACCCAGAACAACCTGGACGGCCCGCCAAGCGTCTCATAGGTCGGGGTCTCGTCTGGCGCCCCATCCGTGGCCACATAGAGCGATCCACCAAGCCCGAGGTGTTTGTACTGCTCTAGGAGGTCGGCGCCGGTCACAAGTGGCACGCCGGCGAGGATTACGGCGCCTTCAGTATCGGCGATATCCATGACCCACCCCGCCTCGTCGGCATCCCGAAAAGTGAAGGTCAGGCGGTATTCGACTTGTGCGAGTTGGATCGAGAACGCCTGCGGCATAGGCGAAAGCGGGATTTCATAGGTCGCCATGCCGGCTCTCCAATAAAAAGCCGCCCGTAGGCGGCTTTGGTTGGTGTGTGTTAAGCGCAATTTTGCGCCGTTGAATATCAATGGGTTACGCCGAATGGCCCGGCGTGACGTAGGCGGTCGAATTTTGGCCCCAACATTATCAAGAACTTGTTCCAGCCCATCAGGCCGCAGGTCAGCCGGCGGGCGGGTGGATCTGAGGCGGGACCAAATTCAACAAGCGCTGCCACTTCTTGTCCTTCTTGCGCATCTGAGCGCCGATCTGGTTGCGGATTCGCTCGGCGCCATGGTCGGTGCCGAACAGCCAGTCGCGCGCTTTCTCACGCGGGAAGCGCCACGGGCGCGCCGGGTTGAGGTCGCTGGGCGTCCGGAAGCATCCGGCTCCACCGCAGAAGTCGAGCAGCGCGTTGGTGATCATCACCGTGGTGCCGCGCACGCGCTCCTTGCGGTTCACCCCAGCCATCTCGATGATCGTATCCGACGTGACCGTTCCAGAGAGATCGAAGGTCGGGGCAGCTTGCATTGCCTCCAGGCGCTTCACCGCCCTTTCCATCTCGGTGACCTTGTGGATGGTGGATTTCATGATCCCGAGCGCTCGGGATATTTCGTCCCCCGCACCTGCCGTCACCCTAGCGCTGGTCGCCCTGCCCTCCATATGGTCTCGGACGACTGTGTTGCACCAGACGTGGAACTCGGGGGACAGATATTTCGCGTAGGCAAGGCCGATTTGCCAGTGCGCAAAGGTACCGCCCCGCTTCCGGGAACTGAACAGGTTATTGTGGGATTTTCCCACGATAACCTCTAAATGTTCAATGAATTCAACGGACGCAGGCAAGCGCTGCCATTGCGCCGGCGCCTTCGATGAGGCGCATCCAGATGCCTTCCACATGTCCGTCAGAGACAGCATCTCATTCCGGTCATGAATTTCCACCCCGTTGAACGCGAGCGTGGAATGTGCGATATCTTTGCGCGTCATTTTCAGCACCTGTTTTGCTGGATCTGAAACTAGCCGCCCTGCTAAGGCGGCCGGGAAAGCGGGGTCGGGGAGCGCGCCTCTCACAGCACATTGCTCCCCGCCCCTGGTCCCTCGGGAAACCGAGGACGAGTTCACAAGAACAGATTATGAACTTCGCATCCCATACCGCCAAGCGGTTAGCCCGGTGTGCCGGCGTCTTTTCCCCTTATCTGTGCATATCCCGGTGAATTAAGGGGACGGATACTTAGGCGCCGATCGGATTCGACGCCACAAGCACGGGACGCGGGCGCATGACGCGGACTTCCGTCACCTTCCCGAGAATAACGCAGTGGCGCTCCACTGGCATCGGCTGTGATCGGCCCGGCACATACTCGGGGCGCGGCGAGGTCATCGCGCCACGTGCTCCGAGCATGTATTTGGCGTTGCCATTGCGGTCAGGGGTGTCCACGCATACCACGCCCATGGTCGTCACCACGACAGCCGGTCGCCCGTCTTCGACCGCGATATCCGACGTATCGAATAAGACGATCTTCCCATCAAGAATGATGGCGCCCGTACCTTCCGGCATGTCCTGCGGCAGGTAGCGTTCGGCGGCGATGCGGGAGAGTGCAAGGCGGCCCTGCCCTTCCCGTTCCGCGATCTTCATCTCGACGGCCGCCTTGCCGCCGTTCTTCAAATAGGCATCGGCCCGGTCGGGATCGAACAACCGATAATAGGCCATGCCGCTGTGCCCATTCCCCTCGACGCGGCAGCCGGCCTGCTCCAGACGGTTGCCGAACCACTTGGCGAGGTTCTTCGGCGCGCCCGTGAAGCCGGCGGCGCAGAGGATTTCTCCCGCCGACTTGCCGGGGCGATACACGCCGGGCACGCCGGGGGAAACAATGGCGGTCAGCGCCGTCATGGCCTGCACCAGCGTAGCGATGTCCTTGCCCTGTTCCGTGACCTTGTGGGACAGCTGGCGGGCGATGCCGTCCGTGCGGCGGATCTCCTCCAACACGTCCGGAGCGAGCGAGGCGATCTGCTCCACCATGAAATAGCGGTCGATCATCTCGCCCTGGACCTCCCAAGCGCGGTCGTCGCTCATGGGCTTGACCAGCTTCAAGTAGCCCCGGCGGGTGACTAGGGTTCCGCTCGGGGCTTGGGCGCCAAAGGGCCATGTGATCTCGGTAGGCCAAACCTTCCGAGATACCTGGACGAAATCCTCCCCCTCGACGAACCGCGCCCGGTTGCGCGCATAGGTGTCTTTTGCCGTCCCATCCGGCCGCTTGTGGATTTCGTCCACCATGGCAAACGTGACAACGGGGTCGCCCTTATAGAGCACCTGCTGGACGTCGGTGCCGGCGATGGAGACCATGAGTGGCTTGCTATTCATCACGCGTCCTCCCTCACCTTGGCAGCGACGCCGCCGGTCAGAACCGGAAGATTCGGGTTGGCCTTCACCAGCGCGGGGCTGGACGGAGGCGTGATCAGAAGGCCCTTCAACAGCATGACGCCAAAGGTGGCGGCATCTTCGGGGCGGCGGCGAGATGTGGTAGGCTGGTTCTTAGCCTGGTCCATGGAAGCACTCCTTCCGTAGGCTGGTTAGGGCCGGTGTGGAAGTTCGCGCTTCCCATCGGCCTGCTACTTTGATATCAACAACCCATGCCAGACGCAATAGATAATATCAAAGTATCAAGCCCAGGGCGCCCTAAGGCGAACACGGAGCCGGTGATGGTCCGCCTCCCATCGGTCCTATTAGCGCGCATTGACGAGTGGCGCGCCCAGCAGCGGCCGATTCCGACGCGCCCCGCCGCTATCCGCGCGTTCGTTGAGGCCGGGCTGCGCCTCGTCGAGAAAGGCACCGACTAGGTGGGGTCTCCCACAACCTCGCCCCAAGTGATATCATCGCCCCCTTTTTGGAGGGGTAGATGCGCGGCCTGTTCGTAATCCTTATTTTCTGCATCTCCACCAATCACTTGATGGCGGCGGAGACCCCCGCGAATTGCGCGTGGCCTGATAGCACCCGATCAATCACGGGGGTCTTATTCCCCCGCGATGTTAAGGTTTCGTCTACAGGATCAAAATCTACACAATTTCTGTTGATCCGATTAACAACGCCGGAGTGCATTATTGGATACGATGAAGATACCAGAATTGTTCAACTAATATTTAACGGACCAAACAAGACCGCCGTTGCCCGAGCGATGATTGGATCAACCGTAACAGCTTATGGAACGCTTTCTTTAGCCGAAACAGGCCACCACATTGCGCCTATATTTATGATAGTTGACAGAATATCTGAGACGCCCATCACAAAACAAACGGAAATTGAATTGCAAACAATTCCGGTGATAAATGTTGACTCTGAGTGCGCCGGTTTTGCAAAAGGAAATTCTATTACGTATAATTATTGCATAAATAAACAACAACTCGGATACGACAGAATTAAATCTATATGGGATCAAGTTTCAATTGATGTAAAGCGAAAATGCCTTTCTGTTGATGAGTCTAATAAAAAGTCAGGAAACCCTTATAGATATTCAAATCTATCTGACTGCGTTGACGCCTTTACGCAGCAAGAATTTCTGAATGGCACGCGTCAGATTCCAAAAGACAAATTTAGATACTAACTTTACCCAATAGCGGAAGATTGGATAGCCCCCGCCTCAATGGGCTGTTTTGTCCCTGAATTACTCGTCGAAGATGACCGCTTCGGATCAGATTGCGTGGCCGAGCTACCACCGACAGAGGTCATCTGCGTGTTTGTAATAATCACCTCGCGCAGCAGGACCCTAACGAACAGCGCATATTCCGTCGCTGCGGCTGTCGTGACCTCCAAGCCAACGATCAGCATGTTCGTGTAGAGCCGCTTCCCGGTCAACACCGTGAACGGCTCGCGTGCTGCCTGGAGCGACTGGAGCGCACCATAGATCAACTCCGAATACCCCTGGAAGCCGGCGGTGCTGTCCGACCACGCGCACCGCATCTCGACTTCCACCGGCATCATGAATGCATGATCCGAGATTGCGGCGCCACGCTCGACCGGATGGTTCGTGACGAAGGTCGTATCGCGGCCGATCTCTTCCACGACCACGTCCGGCACAATGCCCCCGATGGAACGGCCGGACGTGAGCAAGAGAGAGGATACCGTTCCGATCACGGCCTCAACGATATCGACCATCATGCCACCATTGATTGGGCGCGCGACACGACCGCGCTGTTTACGCCACGCTGTGCCCGCGCGACCTCATAAGCGGTCTGGTTCGGATCAACATCGCCATTCACGACGATTGTCGTTGTCTGCCTCATTCGTCTGAACATCTCGTCATTGGATGCGACGATGGGGGGTGCCGCAAACCCGCGCAACTCCGCCCCATTCTTCTTCTCTGGAGCGGCCTCAGATGGCGCGGGATCTGGCGCCTTGGGCTGCTCGACCGGGTCTGGCTTCCCCCGCTTGAACATCTCGTGCGCGCGACGCCATTCCGCGTCGCTCATCGGATATTCCCGTCCCGCCTCGAACTTTGACATGGCTTTGGCCAACGGAATTGCGAACTCGGGGTCGTCCAGCATTTCCTTGGTGATGACGTCGTTCGGATTGACACCGAGAGCCTTTGCCACAGAGCGCACGTACTCGCCCGATGCGTTTCCTCCAGACCATCTATAAATCGCAGCCGCCAGGGTTTTGCCGGCGTACCTGTCTTTAAAAAGATCGAACAGAGCAGCCCCGCCCTGCTCTTTCGTGTCAAATATAGCGATCTTGTTGCCCTGCCCCAGCCCGTCGTTAAGAACCTCGTGGCGGGTCGACCCGAATTTAGAAGCTGATGGGCCGGGCCACATGGCGCCCGGATTGTTGCTTCGAACTGACGCCGGAACGCGAGTATCCCCGCGTGGCGCAGCGGTGCTTGGACCCGCACGCCCTTCTGACGAACTGGACGAACCATCGGAAGACTTCGACCCAGGCGCTCCCGACTCCCCCTTCCGATCTAGGCCAATAAAGCTACGCAGCCGGCTCCATATGCCTGTCTTTGGCGCTACCGGTGCGCCATGAGCCTCGGCACGGTCATTCGACCAAAGGCCGCCGGCTCGCGCACCAGGCACTTTCAACAGCTCTGTAAGCGCAACAACCGCGGCGAGGACCAAGCCAACCGTCTTCCCCATGCGGAGCGCAACCGAAACGAGATATCCGCCGGCAATAACACCCGCCGCTGTTTCAAGCCCACCTGCACCGCCGACAAACTGACCGACCGCCTCGCCTATGGGGGACAGGCCGCGCACCATGCTCTCGACATCCCGGACCAGCGAGACAACCGCATCGACCAGGCGACCGACAAACGAAACGATCTTGTCTTGGTTTGCCTCAAGCCAAGCGGAAAGCTTGTCTAGGAGCGGGCCAAGGGCCGGGGCGAGTGCGCCCGCGACAAGCGCAAGCACCAAATCCAGATCCGCCGCGAGCCCCCTGACGCTCGCCATCAGGAGCATCGCGCTCGTTGCGGCTGCGCTCGGGTCCACGCCAAGCCGGCGCGCCCTCTCCCGGAACTCCTCCTGATAGGCCCTAATTTCCGGCCCATATTTGCGGAGGTGGTTGTATTGCTCCTCCGAGATACCGAGTTGAGCAGCGGTGTGGACCGCCTGGACATAGGACGTCCCCGCCAAGGCATCCACGACATCCAACAGAATGCTGGTGGTATCGCGCAGCGCCCCGCCTATGCGCGTCTGCACGCCAAGGAGGTTGATAATTCCCTCCGTGCTCGGAAGCGTGCGGAGTTTCTTCGCGAGCCCGCTCACGGCTTCGGTGGCAGAAGAGCCGCCCGTCTGCCCTAAGGCATAGGCAAGCGCCTGGAGCCCGGCCGCAGACGCATCCAGGCGCTGCGCCGAGAAGTTCAGATCGTCGAAGGCGAATATCGCGCCCCCGATGAAGCGCTTCACCCTCTCTTCTGCATCCGTGAACGCGGCGCTCAGCTTCGCCGCGGCGACATCGGCAGCAGCAAGAACGTCATCCCATTTGGCCCAACTCGCCCGATCGACATCCCAGCCGATGGAAACGAGAAACTCCTTCATCTGATCCATATTCCGGCCTCAGGCGAAAGCGGATTGCGAGTTCCGCAGCAGCTCCGCATTGAGCCGGGGCTGAAGCGCGCCCAACGTATTGGAGGTGGAGGCCGGGTCCGAACTGCCGTTGATCTCGATCTTTGTATTTTGCTCGATCGAGGTGGATCGGGTGACGCTGTTTCCGAGAGCGAAGGCGCCGGCATCGAAGGGTTGAAGGCTCGCCTGATTGATGGACTTCAGGATTTCATCTCCGATGCCCTTGATCTCGGAGCGCTTATCCGGCGCGCCAGAACTATCCGGAGTCCGGATGGGCGTACCTGAGCTATCCCGACCGTCGATACGTTCAATATGCCACGGCTCATGCGGGAGCGGGAATTTCAACCCATATTTCTCTGCGTTTCGATGGATGTACTCTTGCGCCGCCAAGCTACCAAAATCGAGGTCCATGGCCTCGCCGAAATTATGTTGCGACCGCCCAGGAGGAGCCACGTATTTTCTAGCGGCGTCCTCTGACCCATACTTTTTAACCGCCTCATCGAATAGTTGCTTCTGCCGTTCGATCGATCGGTAGCCGGAGTTCACCTTTACTGATTTTCGAACTTTCTCAGGAGCTTCATCCATCATCTTATCAAATCTCGATTTAATTTCCGGATTAAGCCCGCCATCCGACTTCCCAGGTTTGGCTGCGTCTTTTGAGTCAGCCGGGGATGCGGGTTTTCCCTTATTGTCCACCGGCGGCATTCCGAGAAACTCTCTGGCCTTGTTCTGCTGCCGCGTCCACCAGTTTGGCGGGTCTCCGGCCTTCCCGTTCACCGCGTCATTAACGTTCCCGCCAACGTCGAGCTTTTCCTGATCAGACATTACGAATACGTCGTAGCCAATACCCATAATCGCCGCGAGCGCCAGGAATGCCGGGTTGCGCATAAGCGTCGCGAGGACCGCGAGCATTCCCGCCAGCCAGTCTCGCGCCATAAACAGCAAAACAGCTTCAAGCGCCCATTTCAGGCCACCATCCCCGGTCAAGCTGGTAACGAGGTCTAAAAAAGCATCCGTGACGGGCTCGATCTTATCCAAGAACAGCGCAAAATCACGCGCCATGCCGTTCACGGCCTCGACGATCCCGAGCACGGCTTTCACAATATCGTCGGAATGCGCCTGCACCCACTTGGCGAATTCACCGAGATACTTCGTGAGAACAGGCTGAAGTTCAACTGTGACCTTTTCCGTCACCAGTTGCAGGCTGAGAAGCAGATCCCGGAAGCTCGTCATGAGCTTGTTGGAACTCTGCGCCACCTTGTCCGGGTCTACCCCGAATTCGGCTGCGCGGCGCTTATAGTCGTCCTGGAATTTTTTAATCTGCGGCCACTGCGTGACAAGCACGCGAAATGTCGCTTCATCAATCCCGAGGATTCCGGCAATCTGCGCCGACGTGTAATAGGGATGCGACTTCGACAGGTTCGAAACGATCCCGTCGATGATATCAGCCGTGTCCTTGAGCCTGCCGTTTTCCCTGGTCGCTATGCCGAGGGAGTTCAGCATCCCTTCAATGCCGGGATTGGTGCGGATTGCGGCCGCGAGCCCTTCAATAGCGGAAGCCGCTTGGCCAGAAGAGCCACCCACCTGAGAAAGGGCGTAGGACAGGGACTTGATGTTCGCGACGCTTGTCCCGGTACGCTGCGAGGCAAAATAGATGCTGTCGAAATCTGCGGCGATCTTGATGACGGAAGCCTGGATCGCCGCCGCCGCCGCTGTCATCGCCGCCGTAAGCCCGGCAACGGTCTTCGCTGCCGTCCCGAGCGCATCCTTAAATCGCGCTTCGTCCGCCTTGTTGACCTTGAATCCAAGGGTTACAAGGTAGTCGCGAAGGGTCTCGGACATTATTTGTTAGCCTTCTGAGCTTCATTCATCCGGCGCGTGTTCTCGTCACGGATGTTGAGCGCATCGTTCAGCAGCGCGACGTCACACAGGTCGTAGGTGCCGTCACGCAACTCCTTGAGCGTACAGAGCCCCGCCATGACGGGCCGCATCAGGAAGTCCTCGCCATCGGGAAGGGTGACGAGGTTGACGCTCGGACCTACTGGCCCGGCGCGATCGAACCGGACGGCAGGGCGCGCATAAAATTTGAGAGGTTCTCCCCGATCACATTGGCAGCGAGCATGATCATCTCGGGCGCTTCGATGTCCTGGTATTGCAGCGCTTGAGCCTGCTGGTTCCATACCCGCTGCCAGCCGACATTGCCCACCTCCCGCTCCACCACCGAGAGGCAGGCCGCGAGGACGTAGTTGCAGTCCTCCTCGGGCATTGCCGCGATGGCCTTGGTCAGGGGCAGAACGGCACTGATTGCGTCAAGAGGCACACCCGCTTTCTTCCCGGATGCCGCGCCCATCAAGGCTTTCATCGCGGGGGCAAGTTCGCCCAGAACCGGGGCAATGCGCCGCGCGACATGCAGCTGCTTGAATGCGTCCAGCTTCGACGATCGGTAGTTGTGGGCGCCTACCTTAAACTCCATGGATCACCTCAGAGCCCGGCGGCTTGGCCGGAGCCGAGCTGCATGTCGATGTAGACGGAGTCGAACACCCATTCATTCGTCCCGCCGTCCTTGGCGAAGGTGATGTCCGGCTGCTTTTTGAAAGCGCACTGCTGGCAGACGATCGCATCGCCGCGATAAACGTCCCGCCCGCTGAGGATATTCTGCCCATGCACAGCAGGATTTGAGGTCTGGAAGTTATAGGCGGCGCTCAGCAACGCGTTCGTCGGGCTGGTCTTGAGCAGCCGGATGGTCACCGTTCCGGATCGTCCGGCGTGCAGCGAATGCATGCCTGAGCCGTCCGCACCGATGGTCATGGTGTTCTTGTCTTCGGTCATGGCGAAAGTGACACCCTCCTCCGCATTGCCGGAGCCGGAGCCCACGGAAAAGTTCCCGCTCGGCCCCTCGAATGTCATGACGAATGTCTGAAAGGAATAGCTAGCCATTGGTCAGGCCTCAGCGATTGACGTTGACGGAGATGAGCGCGAAGTGGACCGCGCCAGCGAGCTTGAGCGCGATCTGGAAGGAGACCGACTTGCGCGCCTCGCGATCCGCCTGTGCCTGAGTGGAGACGGGCGGGGCATAGATGTACCAACCCTTCGTCAGGGTATCGCCCTGCTTGAGTTCACCGAAGCCGGCGGCGTTCCAGACGCCCGGCGCGGCGAGCCCGTTGCGGACGGCCTGCGCGCAAACGCTATCCATCACGGCGACGATCTGCTGCATGCCCTCGTCGGTCTGCGGCACCTTGGTGGCAGAGGTGTAGAGCAGGTTCCAGACGGCGGTCTGAAGCGCGTTCTCGAACCAGTCCAGGCCCTGGCGTTCATCGAAGAACTGGCCACTGGCCATCACCCCTTCCTGGATGATGGCCGTCGAGTTATCGTAATTCACGAAGATGTTGCAGTTTTTCGTCTTCAGAGCGGCGGCCTGCGTCTCGGTGATCGTTTCGGCGGTGACGCTTGGCTCGGTTTTGAACTTCATCGTCAGCGCGGTCTTGCTGCCGGTGAAGTCCACCGTTGCCGCGCGGCCGAAGAACGATGCCGCCGCATAGGCGTTCGCGGAATACTGGCTGTAGGAGCGGTTGTAATTGGCCGCCTTCAGGATGAATGCGAGGTCGGTCGTGCTCCCACCATCAAGGACGGTGGATGAGGTGATCGTGTAGCCGATGATCCGCTTCTTGCCCTGCCCTTCGACAAAGTCCGAGGCCGCCTGCGCAACAGACGTCGAGACGGACGGGAGAACCGTCGCAGAATACCAGTCGCCAGACTTGTCAACGAATGCCTGAAGCGCGGCGGCGAGGCTTTCGGCCGCGATGCCAGTCACGGGTGCAGATGCGAGGCCGGACGTCAGCTTGAGCTGTGCGGAGATGTCCACGCCAGAGCCGGTTGCGCTGGCATAGCCGACCGTCGATGACGTGCCGGTAGCGTCGGAGCGCACCACGAACTTGGCGTTGTAAGCATCCCACGTCACCGATCCGCCGGTCAGCGCTGTATCGATGATCGCGGCAACACCGGGAAGATTGAGGGCGGTGGAGAAGTTAAGGGACGACAGGGTCTTGGTGGTCCCGTCGATGTCGATCTTCATCGAACCCGTGGTGATCGATGTCCATGCGGACAAAAGCTGTTCGGATGCCTGGAGCACCCCGCCTCGAAGGACACCCTTCGTCGCGCTCTGACCCCATCGACCGATGTAGAGCAAAGCCGGCTGCGGCACCTGGGAAAAGTGCTTCTGCGCGGCGAGGTATTCCGGATCGGACAGGCCAAAGTCGCCGCCGACACCAGCCAGATTGGAATACTGCCGGATGCGCTCGCCCGTGTCGATCACATCAGTGATACCGATGTGAAGGGCGGCGCCAAAGTTGCGCGTGGGCGCTGCGATCGGCGCGATATTGACGGTAACGTTTACGACGTCTGTGACGGCAAGGCCCTGAGCCATGGGTCAGTTCTCCGTGTCGAAGTTTTGAGAGGCGGCGCTTGCCGAATGAATGAACCGCCCCGGCTTTGCCGGAGGCCCCAACTCCTGAGAGGATGGGGCCATGACGAGCAAGACGACGAACAAGTTCTCGCCTGAGGTGCGCGCTCGCGCAGTACGGATGGTGCTGGACCACGAGGCTGAACACCCTTCGCGCTGGCAGGCGATCGTGTCGATCGCGACCAAGATCGGCTGCTCGGCACACTCGCTGAACGAGTGGCTGAAGAAGGCTGAGATTGATGCCGGTAAGCGGGCAGGCGTGACGACGGATATGTCGGCGAAGCTGAAGGCCCTTGAGCGCGAGAACCGCGAGCTGCGGCAGGCGAACGAGATCCTGCGCAAGGCATCCGCTTATTTCGCCATGGCGGAGCTCGACCGCCGGTCGAAGACATGATCGCGTTCATCGATGATCATCGCGGTGCGTATGGGGTCGAGCCGATCTGCAAGGTGCTGCCGATCGCCCCATCGACCTATCATGCGCATGTCGCCCGGCGGCTTGATCCGTCGAAGTGCTCGGCACGGGCGCTACGGGACGCGGCCTTGCGGCCCGAGATCGAGCGCGTGTTCGCCGAGAACTTCGAGGTCTATGGAGCGCGCAAGGTCTGGCGACAGATGATGCGCGAGGGGTTCGACGTGGCGCGCTGCACCGTCGAACGGCTGATGAAGGACCTGGGCCTTACCGGTGTGATCCGCGGCAAGCCGGTCCGCACGACCATCCCGGACAAGGGGGCGCCGTGCCCACTGGACCATGTGAACCGGGTGTTCCATGCGCCGGCGCCGAACAGGCTCTGGCTGTCCGACTTCACCTATGTCAGCACTTGGGCGGGCTTCGTCTACGTCGCCTTCGTGATCGACGCCTATGCCCGCCGCATCGTCGGCTGGCGGGTGAGCCGGACCGCTCATGCCAGCTTCGTGCTGGATGCCCTGGAGCAGGCCCTTCACGAACGACGGCCCGTTCATCGCGGCGGTCTGGTGCATCATAGCGACCGCGGCTCGCAATATGTGAGCATCCGCTACACCGAGCGCCTCGCAGAGGCCGGTATCGAGCCCTCTGTCGGCAGCGTTGGCGACTCATACGACAACGCTCTCGCCGAGACGATCAACGGCCTCTACAAGGCCGAGGTCATCCATCGCCGAGGTCCTTGGAGATCCTTCGAGGCCGTCGAGTTCGCCACGCTGATCTGGGTCGACTGGTTCAACAATCGCCGGCTCCTGGAGCCTATCGGCAACATCCCGCCGGCCGAAGCCGAGGAACGCTACTACGCCATGCTCGGTGAGCAGAAAATGGCGGCGTGACTTAAACCAAATGGCCTCCGGTGAAGCCGGGGCGGTTCATGAATGGTCCCGACACCCGACAGGATGTTGAGCACCGGGTACGTGCGGTTGATCTGCCTTCGGAACGTCATCAGGACGTCGGCGCGGGCGATCCAATTCTGATTGAGGAGGTCGGCGGCGCTGACAACGTCCGACGCCTGCCGCAACAGAAGGCCTGCCGTTACGATCGCTTCCAGATTCTGCGGAATCAGGAGCCCGTCCGACAGAAGGCCAGCGAAACCCATCCGATGCGGGCCATAGAAGCTCGCCATGACGGTTAAGGTCGCGTGACGCTGGAGCGTGTCGGAGCCGTCTCCTGTGCCATTGTGAAGGCGCGCGGCGAAGGTATCGTTTTCGATATGGGTGACGCCCACCGCGCACCAGTCGGCATTCGGCTCCGGCTGCTTGGGCTGGTTCGGCTGCCACCTGGGACGCACCATCGATCCCGGCAACGCCGTGATGCCGACGATCATGGCCTGGAGCACATTATCGAGTTGGTCGTCCCAAGCGGGTCCGGACGATGATGGGACGAGGTAGCCCCCCGTGGCCGAAGAATTGGTCACGGGGACACCTGCTTAAGATCGCATGTGGCGCAGACGTAGCCGATGCCATAGGTCGTGTAGTCATTGACCGCGCTCACGATATAGCGCCGGCCGTTCCATTGTATTTCATCGGCATCGGTGCTTCCGTCGCCGTCCGTGAGACGGAACGTGGTGTGGACCGTGATTGAGCCCTTGATGCGCTGCCCGTCAGGGGTGCGATCGAGGATGTCTCCGGAATCTGACGTCACGACTCCAGGGATGGCTTTGGACGTCGAGGTTCGCGTACCGCGTCCGTCGCTTCCGACCGATAGCGTCGAGCGATAGAGCACTATGGCCCCCGCGTCCTGAGCGAACATGGGATCGCTGAGGACGTCGCTCACATCAAGGAGAGGCATGCTATTTGCCTTTCGGCCGGATCACATAGGTCTGAGCGTTCCGGTATTGGCCGGTGTCGAGAAGCGGCTTCTCTCCCGTCCGCCCGCGCGCTCGTCGCGCCCGCAGCGTCGTTTCAGCCAGGGGCGTGAACGGCCCCTCTGTAATGCGCGCTTTGACGGCAGAGGACGCGATCAGACCGACCTTGTTGAGGGCGATATCCGCGGCGCCCGCCTTGCCAGCCAAGGCCTGCTGTGCACCCTTTTTGAGTTGGTCCGCTATGGTATCCTTGGCGTCCGAGATGCCAGGCATGAGATGCGGCCGCGCCGGGATATTCGCATTTGGCGCGCCGAACTCCATGATGTATCCGATCGTCGCATTGTTGATCGGCTCGCCCTTCTTTGCCTCTTCCTCGTCCGCATTGCGCGGGGTATTGGCGCCGGGCACGCCGACGAGGACTTGGCTCTTGGTCAATTCCTTCACGCTGGCGAAAACGCCGGCATCAAACTTGCGAACCGTGACCTTCACAACTGAACGCCTCCGATGCCAATCATCATCGCCAATTGACGATAGCGCACGCCATAGGTCGTCAGGTTCCACGCCCCAGCCCCCTCAAGAGAGGCGCTGGACGTGTCGTAGGAGGCCGACACTTTATCGACGGTCTTGGATGACATGATGCCGGTCGATGCGCCGGGAACACCACCGGAACCCGCAGATGCCGTGGCGAGCCTGGACAAAGCGATGTTGTGCGCGACGAAGAGGCCCGTCCCCAAATCGAGGAGGTCACCCCACCGATCTGAGCTCAAAAGCGAGCGCGCCGCGGCGACCCACATATCCACCGTCGCCTCGGGGTATTTCTCGACATCCGCGAATTCGGGGAACGCCTGATAGAATGTCGCGGATGTGACCGTCATGTTCAGGCCGCTCCGACCTTGGCAATTTCGGCCTGGAGACGAGAGACACCCCAACGACCATCGACGGTGATCCCGAGAGCTTCAGCCTGGGCAATGAGCGTGTGCTTCTCGCTTACCTCTTCCGGGGTGTCCACGTGGGTGCTGCCATCGTCTTCGACGGTGACGCTCTCGGCCTGGATGGGCTCCGAAACAGGTTCTGCGGCGGCCGGTGGCGCGATATGAAGCAGCATATACCAGTGCCGAGCGATATCATCCTCGACATCATGAACGCCCGCCTCGAATTTCTTCAAGACGGCGCCGAGATTCAGAGTGAACGCCTTCACGACGTTGATGCTGGTCATTTGATCTTCCTCTGACAGGAAGGCCGGCGAAGGATCGCCGGCCCCTCGCTCACAGACCGTCGCGGTAGCCGATGGTCTCGGGGTACACGACCTCGACCACGCCGAGCCGGCCGAAGTAGGTGGTGAGCTGATAGAGCGACCGGTATTCCAGCGGGGTGCGCTGCAGCGGCGTCATCGGGAAGCGGATACGCTGCGGGTCCTTGGTATATGCCTGCATGCGGTTCGTGGTGGTGTCGTCGCCCTGCGTGCCGCCGGAGCCTGCGCCATTCAGCCACTTGAGGGGCTGGATGTTCAGATCCTGGCCGTTGGACTTCGCGAGGTTGTTCGCGCGCAGATACTCCAGGATCGACATATTGCCGGCGTTGGAGACCTTCTGCGAGACGAGGTAGCTGTACTTCTTGGGCGGCAGACGCAGTTCCGTGGGGATCACAGCCCAGGCCGACGCGGCCCACACGCTGGACAGCAGTTCGTTGACGTCGGCGAGGATCTCATCGGCGGTCTTGGTTTCCCACAGCGGGGAGAGCGACGCGCCGTTTGCCACGTTGGTGACGTTGGTCACCTTGTTATGGTTGACCGTGCCGTAGACGCCGAGCACACTGTCACCGATATAGACCTGCTCATCGATATCCATGTTGTGCTTGAGGCGCATGACCTCGAACTTCTGGGAGTCGACCGGGCGCCCGACCTTCGCTGCGGACTCCAGTTCCGGGATCGTCCAGGAGATTTCCTGACCCCAGAGATACAGGGGCTGAGCCGTCTTGCCGATGTCGAGGGAGACACCGGAAATCGCATTGGCGTCCTTGCCGATCCAAGCCTTGCCGCCCGGAGTGATGCCGCCGGCCGCCGCAAAGCTGGAGTTGGTGAAGGACGAGGTTTCATCGGCGATGGAAACGTCTTCGCGCAGGTCGATGTCACGCGTCCAGGTCACGGAGACCAGGGGCATGTGCAGGGTCTGGTCGAGGCGTTCCAGTTCCTGGATCAGGAACGAACCCGCGCTATCGATGGTTCGGCGGTCATAGGTCATCATCGCGTCGCGCGTGCGAGCGCGGGCGATGGCCGGACGAGAGCCGCCGGCCAGGAGGGTCTTATCGTGGAACATTGATGTGGCTCCTTGCCGGGATCAGATGTTGTAGGCGATCTCGACGATGCCGTTGGCATCGGCGGGGCCGGTGAAGAAGGCGCCAGTGACGGCAACAGCCGTGCCACCGCCGGCCGGAGAGGTCGAAGTGACGATGTCACCGACAACAACGGTGCCGCCGGCTGTGGTCACGACATAGACCGCACCGCTCTTGGCGGCGGTGCCGAGAGCCAGGGTCGCCATGATGTAGCCGCGCTTCAGCACGTCGCAAATGCCGGAGGTCGCGGGGGTCGAGGTGCCGAGCCCATCGGTGCCGTTTCCCGAGGTCGGGAAAGGCCGCACGAGAAGGCCATAGACCACAGAGCCGGCGTCACTGGACGCGAGCGGCTGGATCTTGCCGGTCACCATCTTCACGAAAATGCCGAACTTGGTCGGGGGCGTACCGGAGTCGATGACTTCCGGGACGACCGTCGCATGTTCGACACGGTTCACGGCACCGGGGATTCCGGCAGCCATGCGGTAGAGAATTGCATTGCCCATGGTTCAGTCCTTTTGGCTGCGGGAATTCAGGAGCGCTTCGCCCAGAAGTCGCGGTTCGCCTTGTTGATGTCTTGGATGGATTTCAGGGCGACGCTGCTGGCGTCGCGGGTGGCGCGGTCGTAACCGATGCCCCGATCATTGTTGTTGCGCTTGGCGATCTCACTCGCCGCGTAGAACGACACCTTCACGGCATCGCACGTCATCGACTTGATGCCGGCAGAGGCGACGAGAGGCTTCACGAATTCGGACGAGACGTCATCCGAAATGGCGGCGTCGAGGGCCTTGCGGCGCAGGGCGCACAGATTGTCACGCACCTTCTTCGCGCCGGTCGCGGCATCGAAGGTCGGCATCTTGATGCCAGGGGCGAGGATCTCTGCGCGGGCGATGGTGTCCTTGAACTCATCGCTGAGGCCTGCGGAATCGACCGTCTTTCCCTCCTTAACGTCGCCCTCTTCGAGCACGTCTTCGTCGGTGGTCTTCTCCTTCTCGTCGTCCTTCTTTTCCCCTTCCGCCTCATCGCCGGTCTGGGCAGCGGGCTGGGATAGCTTGGCGACGGCCTCGGCGATCTGCGCGACGGATGCTTCCAGGCGGGTGAAGCGCTCTTCCACGGGGTCCGTGGTTTCGCCTTCATCCTTGCCGGGCGCGGCCTCAGCCTTGGGGGCCTCAGAGCCAGCGCCGTTCAGGTGCACGTGGACGTGCGTGCCACCGGCCTCGCCGGTGTCGTCGTCCATCACCTCACCATCTTCGAGGGCCTTGGCCATCTCTTCGTCGAGGGTCTGGCGGGACTTCAAGAGGTCCCGAATATTGTCCTTCCAGGACTTCCTGGTCTTCGCCATTTTGCTATCTCCGATAGAGCAACGAGGTCCGCACCGTCCGTGTTCGACCAGTGCCACATGGTTTCCGATTATGTTGTGTTGCCGTCCACGCCCCGGCGCCGTCTGCTCGTAATCGGCATCATAGCCGCACGA